>JAKZRK010000283.1:0-12809 GCA_047518225.1 Alphaproteobacteria bacterium
AACTCTACAATGCCCAGTGGATCGTCGAAAAGAACGGCTACCTGAGCCCCGCTCAAGCTCGTCAGGCGTGGCACGCCGCGATCTCAATCAGGCCCGCCGCGTGAGACAAACTTGTGTCCAAGGAACCGGGTGCGCTACAGAACCAGTAAACATCAAATTATCGGTGGCTTGATAGCGGAGATTTACTTCCAACTCCGCCTCATGGCCGTTTTGTAGCCGGGCCGTCGTGCGGCCCGCATCCGCCCGGTATTTCTTGCGCACCAGCGACGTGGTGACCGAGCCGTTGGTCCGGCTGGTAAACTGTTTGTCGACATCAAACCCGGCACCATAGGTGTAGTAGTAGAGCGATTCGTCCAAATTGACCATTGAGGTGACGATATGCGGCCGCCACGAGGCGTTCTCAATAAACGCCCGCAGGAACTGACCGCGCGGACCTACCGTAACTTCGGTAAAGACCAGATCAAGTTGACGTTGATTAAATTGCTGCGAGACGTACAGCAACGCATTGGTTTCCAAGACATCGCCGCTATGGGCATGGGGGTCATAGACGTGGCGCAGATTGGCCGAAAGGAAAACGTTCCAGTCGGTTTTTTTTGTAAACTCGTTGTCCAGGACACCTTCCGCATCAAGCAGATCGATGGCCGGTCTTTCCGGACCCGAATTGGCATTGGTCTGAAAGCGCGTGCCGCCAAAGGCCGAGCCGGAAAACCGGTGACTGGATTGCCGTTTATCGATTTCGTCCAGGAAAACCGCGACGCGCGCACGTACATCATCAGGCACATTGTCGCCGACGACGGCGCGGGTCAGATATGTGCGGGCAATGGCGTAAGAACTCAGGCGGAAATACAAAACACCTAATTCCAGGCGGACCCGAGGCAGATCCGGATTGTACAACAGCATTCGTTCAAGAGCGCTGATGGCAGCTTCATAATCGCCGATTTTGATGCCCAACTCGGCATATTTGAAGGTTTTGTCCAGGTTGGAGGGATCCTGCAACATATGGTCGAAGGCTTCGTCAAACTGGCGCTGTACGTCGCTGCCCGTCTGCGCCCGCGCCGCCGTGGGAAGTAGCCAGACCGCCGCCAATAAGCCAAGTAACATGGCCCTAAGTTGCGTCATGCCCGTTCGCAAACCGCCTCTCCCCAAGTATGGAACACCCTCTCACGGTGCGGGAACCCTATCGTAAATAAGAGGTAGTGCAAGTGAAACATTTAAATGTTTATAACAAGTTGACAGGTTTTTTTGAGGTCTTGGACGATTATTTCGAAGATCGCCAGGGCGTGGCGCGATGCGCCATGAAGAGAAGCGGCCACCGTGGGCAAAATTGACGTTTACGTCAACGTAAAGTACTATTTCCTCAATTCTGACGGTTTTCGCAAGAGGCGTATCAATGCCGGGTTCAAATGTCGCGGAACCCACCGCCGAACCGACCTACACGATCAGCGAGCTCGCCGCCGAGTTTGGCATTACGGCACGGGCAATCCGCTTTTATGAAGATAAGAAGATGCTGGAGCCCGGGCGCAATGGCATGAACCGCGTTTACGGCCGCCGTGACCGTGGCCGCCTGCGGCTGATTTTACGGGGCAAACGTCTGGGGTTTTCACTTTCCGACATTGGCGAAATGCTGGATTTGTATGACCCGGACGATATGGGGCGGGAGCAATTGAAAGTCATCTTGAAAAAAAGCCTTGCACGCCTTCGGGTGTTGCGGCAACAGCGCCGAGATATTGACGAGGTGATTATGGAATTGCAGGATAACTGCGGCCAGATCAGGGATATATTGGCGGGAAATAACGCTTCCCAGGTTCCCGATCCGTAAAGCAGACCAGCCGGCATTCGCAAAAATTCCCGACAAATAATCCACGGAAAACACAATCCTAGTGACGGAGCACGCAATAATGTCAGCCCCCTACCCCCACCTTTTGGCGCCGATTGACCTTGGCTTCACCACCCTGCGGAACCGGGTGATGATGGGCTCCATGCACACCGGTCTGGAAGAACACCCGGACGGCTTTCGCCGCATGGCGCGGTTTTTCGGCGAACGGGCCGCCGGACAGGCTGGTTTGATCGTAACGGGGGGTATTTCACCCAACGACGCCGGCAGCCTGGGCCTCGGCGGGGCGACCCTGGACGACAGCGGCGGAGGCCATCGCCTGATCACCGATGCGGTGCATCAGGCGGATGGCAAGATTTTGATGCAGGTGCTTCATGGCGGCCGCTATTCCCGGCACCCTGACGCGGTGGCACCATCGCCTATCGCCTCGCGCCTCAATCCCCATGCACCGCGGCCCATGAGCAACGGCGAAATCCTCCAGACCATCGAGGATTTCGCCTCTTGCGCCCAACGGGCCCGGGACTCCGGTTACGACGGGGTCGAGATCATGGGCTCGGAAGGTTATCTGATTACTCAGTTTATCTCGCTTCGAACCAATCAACGGGATGACGGGTGGGGCGGCAGTTTCGAGAACCGTATCCGCTTTCCCATCGAAGTGATGCGCCGGACCCGGGAGGCCTGCGGCGACGATTTCATTATCCTGTACCGCCTCTCGTTGCTGGACCTAGTCGAGGGGGGCCTCTCTTGGAAGGAAACCCTCAGGCTGGCCCGGGCCCTGGAAGCGGCGGGGGCAACCATGTTCAACACCGGCATCGGCTGGCACGAGGCGCGCATCCCGACGATCATGCATTCCGTGCCGCGCGGCGCCTTCACCTGGGCCACGGCGCGGCTGATGGGCAAGGTCAAGGTGCCCTTGATCGCCTCCAACCGGATCAACGATCCCGCCCAGGCCGAGGCGTTGATCGCGGGCGGGCAGGCGGACATGGTGTCCATGGCCCGGCCTTTCCTGGCCGATGCCGATTTCGTGGCCAAGGCCATGGCCGGCAAGGCGGACCAGATCAACACCTGCATCGCCTGCAACCAGGGCTGTCTGGATTATATTTTCAAGGGCAGGATTAGTACTTGTCTGGTCAATCCAAGGGCCTGCCATGAAACCGAACTGCTGATCGAACCAGCCCGGACCAACAGGAATATCGCGGTGATCGGGGCCGGACCGGGCGGTATGTCCTATGCCATCACCGCCGCCGAACGAGGCCATCAGGTCACCGTTTATGAAGCCGCCGCCCGCATCGGCGGACAGTTCAACATGGCCATGGCGATCCCCGGCAAGGAAGACTATGGCGAGACCATTCGCTTTTGGGGCGCCCAGATCAAACGCCTGGGCATCACCCTGAAATTGAACCACCGGGCAGAAGCCGCCGAATTGCAGGCAGCCGGCCATGACGAGGTTATTCTGGCCACCGGGGTGGGGCCCCGCGCCCTGGACTTGCCTGGCATCGATCATGCCAAGGTGCTGTCCTATGTGGACGTCTTGCAAGATGGCAAAGCGGTGGGCCAACGGGTGGCGATCATCGGTGCGGGCGGCATCGGCTTCGACGTGGCGGAGTTCTTGAGCCATGAGACCGGCCCCGGCGATCCGGCCAAGCCCGATATCGACCGCTGGCTGCGGGATTGGGGGATCGACCGCGATCCCAGCCATGACGGTGGCCTATCCCCCGCCGGCCCCGTCATGCGGTCACCGCGCCAGATCACCCTGTTGCAGCGCAAGGACCTGGCCCTGGGCCGTGGCCTCGGCATGACCACCGGCTGGGCCATTCGCGCGGAGCTGCAAATGAAGGGGGTCGAAATGATCGGCGGCGTGACATATCGCAAGATCGACGACGCCGGCCTGCATGTTACCGTTCAAGGTGAAGACCGCGTGCTCGCCGTGGATAATGTGGTGATCTGCGCCGGACAGGAGGAACGGCGCGATCTGCACGCCGACCTGGTGGCGGGCGGGACCACGGTGCACCTGATTGGCGGGGCGGACAAGGCCGGCGAGTTGGATGCCCTGCGCGCCATTGAACAAGGTACCCGCCTGGCCGCGGCGTAGCCCGGAACCGCTTTAGATAAAGAAGGAGCCGACATCATGGCTGGTATTGCGAGAACGCTGTTTGGTTCGGATCACGAAATTTTCCGCGGCACGGTGCGGCGTTTCGTCGAGGCGGAAATCGCGCCCTATCACGCGCAATGGGAAAAGGATGGCAAGATCAGCCGCGAGGCCTGGCTCAAGGCCGGCGAACTGGGCCTTTTGTGCGCCTCCATGCCCAAGGAATATGGCGGCGGCGGCGTGGACCGCACCTATAGCATAATCGTGATGGAAGAGCTCGCCCGCGCCGGCGCCTCCGGCCCTGGTTTCGGCCTGCATTCGGAAATCGTCGCGCCCTATATCAACCGCTACGGCTCGGCGGAGCAAAAACGAAATTACCTGCCGAGAATGGCCAAGGGTGAGATGATCGGCGCCATCGCCATGACGGAACCGGGCACGGGCAGCGACCTGCAAGGCGTGCGCACCACGGCCATGAATGACGGCAACGAACTGGTCATCAACGGCGCCAAGACCTTCATCACCAACGGTGAGATGTCCGACCTGGTCATCGTGGTCTGCAAGACCGACCCGGACGCCGGCGCCAAGGGCATTTCCCTTGTTCTGGTGGAAACCGGCCGGGACGGATTCCGCAAAGGCCGCAACCTGGAAAAAATCGGCCTGAAGGCCCAGGACACATCGGAATTGTTCTTCGACGATGTGCGCGTGCCCACGACCAATCTGCTGGGCGAGGAGGGCAAGGGCTTCATCTATCTGATGCAGGAGTTGGCCTGGGAACGCCTGCAGCTGTCGGTCTCGGCCGTGGCCAATATGGAGGCCGCGGTGGAATGGACCATCTAGTACACCAAACAACGGGAAGCCTTCGGCCAGCCGATCATGGATTTCCAGAATACCCGTTTCAAATTGGCGGAGGTCAAAACCCAGGCCATCGTGGCCCGCACCTTCGTGGACAAACTGATCGGCCTGATGCTGGAGGACAAGCTGGATGCGGAAACCGCGGCCATGGCGAAATGGTGGACCTCCGATACCCAGTGCAAGGTGATCGACGAATGCCTGCAACTGCACGGCGGCTATGGCTATATGTGGGAATTCCCCATCGCGCGCGCCTGGGCCGACGCCCGCGTCCAGCGCATTTATGCCGGCACCAACGAAATCATGAAGGAAATCATCGGCCGGGGTTTATAGGGGCTAAACACCATCGATCAAGCCGTCCCGCGTGCCGAATAAGATCCAGTTTTTCTCCGCTCGTTTGCCCAGCCCCATAATTGGCGCGCCCACACCCATGGGACACAACCAGGGGCGCGACGTTTTCCTAAATTTGATCTCTCACGAGGTTGTTCATTCGATCCTCTTCTCCAAACACCTCGTCCCAGGCACTAGCCAGTTGCACATCGACCTCCGCCATCTCGATGGGCAGGCCCAGATCGACCAGGGATGTGACGCCGTGTTCCTGGACGCCGCAGGGCACGATGCCCGCGTAATGGGATAAATCGGGCTCCACGTTCAGGGCCACGCCGTGATAGGTGACCCAGCGGCGCACCCGGACGCCCACGGCGGCGATCTTGTCTTCCCGGCCCTGGCCCCGGTCGATCCAGATTCCGACCCGGCCCTCGCGCCGCTCGCCCCGCAGATTGAAACGCCCCAGGGCGGTGATCAGCCATTCCTCCAACAACTCCACATAACGGCGGATATCCATTTTGCGGCGTTGCAGGTCCAACATGACATAGGCGATCCGTTGGCCCGGCCCGTGATAGGTATATTGCCCGCCCCTGCCGGTCCGGTAGACCGGCAGACGGTCAGGCTGCAACAGATCCGTGTCCCTGGCCGAGGTGCCGGCGGTGTAAAGCGGGGGATGCTGCAAAAGCCAGACCAGTTCCCCGGCCCGGCCGGCGCGAATGGCGGCGACCCGCGCCTCCATGGCCTGGACCGCCTGTTCATAATCGATCACGCCGTCACTGATGCGCCATTCCATGCTCAATTTATCCCGCGCCGATCCAGCTATCTTAACCCTATTATAACTATGAGACGGCAATGTTAGGACAACAACAATGATAACGGACCATCACAGCACATGCACGACCAACGATTAGCCGACGTCGAACTTGATATTTCCGTGGTTATCGGCAGCACCGAAATGCCGATCCACCAGCTATTGCGCATGGGCCGTGGCGCGGTGATCGAGCTGGACGCCACGACAGAGGATTATGTCTGGATTTTGGCCAATAACCGTTTGATCGCCCGGGGCGAGATCATGGTCAACGGCGAGAACGTCGCGGTCCAGGTAACTGAAACCGTGGACATATCAGACGATTGATCCGGGCACGGCGCTTGCGGGGGACGTGGGGATTTGCTATTCCCCCAGGTCTGAAGATTAAGCTTATGAAGTCGCGCGCGGTCGTGGCGGAATTGGTAGACGCGCAGCGTTGAGGTCGCTGTGGGGGTGACCCCGTGGAAGTTCGAGTCTTCTCGACCGCACCAATTCAACCCCTTGAAAACGAATATGTTTTCGAGGGGTTTTTTGCTGTCCTTAACGTCTTTGCTGTAGTCTGGGGAACATGAGCGAACAGGGCCAGCATGAAGGGACGGGCGAAATCGGGGCGCCGACCTCCTTCGAGGATGTCTACGCGGTCAATACGGAACTGGTGCGCGCCGTCGAGGCCGCCCTGGAGGACGACGATGGCGCCGCGGTGCGCGAGTTGCTCGCCCCCCTGCGCCCGGCTGAAATTGCTCATATCGTCGTGGTGCTGGGCCGTGAAGACCGCCGCCGCCTGGTCGTTGCCCTGGGCGATGATCTTGACGTCGATACCCTGATCGATCTGGAAGGCCCGGTGTTGGCGGATCTGCTGGCGGTGATGAGCCCTCATGCCGTGGCCAGGGCTATTCCCGAACTGGATACGGATGAAGCCGTCCATCTGTTGGAAGAGATGGATGACGCCCGCCGCGAACAGGTGCTGGCCCGTGTCCCCGCGCCGGATCGGGCCGCGGTCTTGGAAGGCCTGTCCTTCCCCGAAGACAGCGCCGGGCGCCTGATGCAGCGTGATCTGATCGCCGTCCCGGCCTATTGGTCCGTCGGCCAGGTCATCGACTATTGCCGCGATACGGTGGAGCTGCCGGACGAGTTCTATGAAATTTTTGTCATCGATCCCCGCTACCGCCCCATTGGCCAGGTCGCCCTTAACCGCCTGATGCGGACCCGGCGGCCGGTGTTGATGCGCGAAATCATGGAGGCGGAGGCAACCACCATTCCCGTCGACATGGATCAGGAGGAAGTGGCCTTCCTGTTCCAGCAATACCGCCTAGCCTCGGTGCCGGTGATCGACGCGGCCGGGCGCCTGGTCGGGGTTATTACCTTTGATGACGCGGCGGCGGTTTTGGAAGAAGAGGCGGAAGAGGATTTGATGCGTCTGTCCGGCGTTTCCTCCGAGACCGATTTGCTGGATACCGCCCTGCGCACCACCCGGACACGGGCCAGTTGGTTGTTGCTGAACCTGGGCACCGCGATCCTGGCTTCCCTGGTGATCGCGCTGTTTGAAGGCACCATCGAACAAATCGTCGCCCTGGCGGTTTTAATGCCCATCGTCACCTCCATGGGCGGCAACGCCGGTACGCAGACCCTGACCGTCGCCGTGCGCGCCCTGGCGACCCGCGAATTGACGGCGGCCAATGCCATGCGCATCGTCGGCAAGGAAGCGGTGGTCGGAAGCCTGAACGGCGTCCTGTTCGCCATTCTGGTCGGCCTGATCGCCGCGTTTTGGTTTTCCGCACCGATCCTGGGCGTCGTTATCGCCATTGCCATGGTGATCAACATGGTGGTGGCCGGTCTGGCCGGTACCCTGATCCCATTGGGCCTGGCGCGGGCCGGCATCGACCCGGCCGTCGCCGCCACGGTCTTTCTGACGGCGGTGACCGACGTGGTCGGCTTTTTCGTCTTTCTCGGCCTGGCGGCATTGGTCCTGCTGTAGCGTAAGGTATAACTATAGCGAAGCCGGAGCGGCTCTAGGCTTTCGAAATCACGCCGATAGGCGGGCAGCCGGTATTGCCCTATTCGCGGACGGGACGGAGCAAATCCATCGAAGCCAGAACCGCGCCCCCGGTAATCAAAAGACAGGCCAGGGCAATGCTCCAGGTCGCCGGGGCGAAACCGAACAGGACCAGGACAAACGTGGACAACAACGGCGCAGCATAGGACGAGGCGCCCAGGGCCTGAATATGGCCATGCTTGACCCCATGATCCCAACAAAAAAAGGCCAGACCGACCGGGCCCAGGCCCAGGCCGGCAACCGCCAGCCATTGCACGGCACCGCTGGGCCAGACGGTGAATTCAAAAGCCAGATGGGCCCCCAAGGCCAGCAGGGCGGTCACCCCGCAAAACCCGCGCACCGCGTCGGTGGGCACATCGCCCAGCCGCCGGGAAAGAATGGAATAGCCCGCCCAGATGAAAGCACCGGCCAAGGCCGCGAAATGCCCCGGCGCCAGACGCAGGCCGGCGGAGAAATCCTGATTGGCCAGGATCAGCAACGCGGCCCCCGCCAAAGCGGTCAGGGTGCCCGCCAGATGCCACCAGCGCAACCGCTCGCCGGGCAACAGGGCGGAAAACAACACTATCAACAACGGCCATAAATAGGCGATCAGGCTGGCTTCCACCACCGGCGCCTGACGCAGGGCCAGGAAATAGAACAAATGATAGCCAAACAGGCCGCCTACCCCGACGGCCCAGACCACGGGGCGGTGCGCCAAATGTCCCATGACATTTTCGCCCCGCAGCAGCCATTTTCCCAAGGCCAGCAAAAAAGCCATCGCGAACGTCATGGCCGCCAATTGAAAAGGCGGAACCTGGCCCGTGGCGGTGGTAAACAAGGCCAACAACGACCACATCAACACCGCGATGAAGCCGATCAAGGTGGCCCGGCGGCGGCGGGCTAATGAACCATCGGGCACCGTTGGTATTAGTACATATGCTGGCCGCCGTTGATGGACATGGTGGAGCCGGTGACGAATACCGCCGAGTCGGCGACCAGGAACATCACGGCCCGGGCAATCTCGTCCGCTTGGCCGAGACGGCCAACCGGGATTTTCGCGACAATCTTTTCCAGCACATTGTCCGGCACGGCGGCGACCATGTCGGTATCCACATAACCTGGCGCGATGGCGTTGACCGTTATGTTATAGCGGGCACCTTCCTGGGCCAGCGCCTTGGTGAAACCATGGATGCCCGATTTTGCCGCGGCGTAATTGACCTGACCATATTGTCCCGCCTGGCCATTGATCGAGCCTATATTGACGATGCGGCCAAAGCGGTTATCCCGCATGCTGGCGAAGACCGCCTTGCATAGATTAAAACAGCTGCCCAGATTGGTATCGACGACCTTTTGCCAGTCTTCGTGGTTCATATTCATCAAGGTGCCGTCGCGGGTGATGCCGGCGTTGTTGACCAGCACTTCGATGGGCCCCAGGTCCGCGGCCACGGCGGCCGCGCCATCCTGGCAGGCGTGGTAGTCGCCGACGTCGAATTTATAAGTGGCGATGCCGGTTTCATCGGTACATTTTGCCGCTGCCTGATCGTTGCCGGCATAGTTGGCGGCGACGGCGTACCCGGCCTTATTCAAAGCTTCACAGATACCCCGGCCAATGCCTCGGGTCCCGCCAGTAACCAGTGCTACTCTACCCATTAACCCATCCTCCATTTATCGGTATATCGATTGCCCCAAAAAATCCGGCCTGCCCGTCCCTGCCACGCGGCCGGCGCGGCACGGCCATAACACAAACGGTTAGGCGATTGTTCGCCGATCATTAAAATTTTCGCAGCATATTGTCACGTCCCAAATATCATGGAACCCAACTAAGGCTCCAAAGCCGCCAACCAGCGCGACAAGGGCCGCCACAGGCCGGTTTTGCCGCGCCGGCCGACCACCATGCCAATATGTCCTGCTTCCGGCCTGATAACGTCCCCATGGCCAATGACATCGGCCAGGGCCTGGGCGGAGGCGGCCGGTACGATGCGGTCGTTTTCGGGGATCGCCGCCAACACGGGCAGGCGCAGGCCGGCGGGATCCACGATCCGGCCATCGACGCGCCATTGCCCCCGTGCCGGATTATTTTCACCGTACCAACCCAATAGGCAGTCCCGCGCCACCTGGGCCGCCAAGGGGACGCCGTCATTGATCCAGTCTTCCAGGGCAACGAAATGGGCCGCCTCGGCGCCGTCGGGATCAAGGGTCGCGAAATGGCGGAACTTGCGCTGGGCCAGTCCGGGGTCCAGGGCGGCAAACAACGCCTGCAGAACGTCCACGGGCAAGGCGCCAAAGCTTTGCAATAGTTTGTCCAGGCCGGGCGCCAGTGTTTCCATCGCCGGCCATTGCTGGCCGCCGGCATGAAAATCCCATGGCGTCGCCAACACCGCCAGGCCAGACAGATCATCGGGGCGCCGTAGCGCCAAGGCCAGGGCGAGATTGCCGCCCATGCAATAGCCCACCAGGGCCGGACGGTCCACATCCTGTGCGCTGACCCGGTCTTGCAACGCATCCAGAGCCGGCGACAGGCGGCGGCAAATATAATCGCCGAGGGCGAATTTCTCTTCCGCCTCGCCCGGCGCACCCCAATCGATCAGAAATGGCCTGTGGCCATGCTGGCGCAGCCAACCCAGCAAACCACGATCCTTGGTCAAATCCAGCACCTGGGCACCATTGACCAGCGAGGGAACAAACAGGACCGGGCGGCCCGCACCGCCATAATCCAACAGCCGGCTGGTGCCTTGGCGCCAGATTTCCTCTCCCCCGGCCCAGCTCCGGTCCGGCCGCCTTGCCTTTTGATAGGCGTCTACCCCGGCCATCATGGCGCTCAGCCGGGTTTGGCATTCACCGGCCACCGCCTGAAACAACTCGCCCGGATCATTTTGTCCCAGTAGCGCCGCCAGTTCCCCCGCCGCCACCGCCAGCTCCGGCCGCCAGGGCAGCGAACCGTTCCGCGCACTGGGCAAGGCGGCGAGCGAACTCATCATGCTGACCATCGCCGTGGATAGATGCAGCGCCAGGGGCCGCGGGCCCAATCGGGGTTGCCCCCGATCCGGTTGCCGCCGGCGCGGTTGTCGTTGGTTCACCTTCACGCCCCCCCTTTCCGGTCAATGTCCCGCCCGACAAAACCCGCGCCATGATCCCGGCGGCCTCGGCAGCGCCCATACCCGGGGCGCCGGTCCCGCCCGCCGCGATATGCTGCTCCCAAATATCCAGATAGCGCCGGGCCAGTGCGGCCAAATCAGGCTGTTCCATCGCCTCAGTATAGTGCCGCGCAGCGACAGCGGCCAGCGCGGCGGCGATGAAGGGCAATGATGCAATGCAACGAAATTCTTGCGCACTGCAACATGAGAGGGCAATAGTACGCCTTCATTTGGCGTCGGCGCCCAAAAATGGGGCCGATACCGGATCGAGTGAGGCGAGTATGGTTGATAATATAAACAGTTCCGAAAACGCGATCATTATCAAAAAGTACGCTAACCGGCGGCTCTACAACACCGCGACGTCCAGCTACGTGACGCTGGATACCTTGTGCGGCATGGTCAAAGACGGCAAGAACTTCGTGGTCCAGGACGCCAAGTCGGGCGATGACATCACCCGCTCTGTCCTGACCCAGATCATTTTCGAGGAGGAAAGCAAGGGGCAGAACCTGTTGCCCATTTCCTTCCTGCGGCAATTAATTGGTTTCTATGGCGATAGCCTGGAAACCATGGTGCCGGGCTATTTGGAAAGCTCCATGGCCGCCTTCGCCCGCAACCAGGATCAGATCCGCCAACATCTGACGGATAGCATGGGCCAAGCCAATCCCTTCCGCCAGATGGAAGAACTGGGCCGCCAGAACATGGCGGCGTTTCAACAGGCCATGGGCATGTTCACGCCGTTCACCGGTACCGCCCCAGGTACCGCAACCGGCGCCAAGGCCGAGGGCAATGCCGGCCAGGACGCCCGGCCCGCGCCGGAACAATCCAGCAGTGGCGGCGAATTGGATCGCTTGCGCCAGCAGCTGGCCAAGATGCAACGGCAATTGGATCGCTTGACCGACGAGGAATAGGCGGCAAGTTTTCCTACGGCGAAGGCCCCGCCGGGCGGAATATCAGGGATAGATTGCCCGCCGGCATATCCACCTGTTGGGATAACACCAAGCCATGGTTTTTAGCGCTGGCGACGACCTGATCGAAATCCCGCAAACCCCACGACGGATCACGGTCTTTTAAAAAGCGGTCGAATTGCGCGTCGCTGTCCGTGGCGGGCTCGCCATTCCGCAAAAAGGGACCATAGAGAAACAGAATGCCATGGGCCGGCAACAGCCGGCCGGCCGCGGCCAACAGGCCAAGGCCGGCGGCCCAGGGCGCAATATGGATCATATTGGCGCTGAACATGGCGGTCAGATCCTCCCTGATGTCCGCCACCGGCCAATCGTCCGCCGCGGCGTCCAATAATCGGGCGGGCAAAATATTATCGACCTTGGCATCCCGCGCCCAGGCATCGATACCGGCCAGGGTACCGGGATCAACGTCGGATGGAGCCCAGCGGTGGTGAGGAAATTCAGCCGCGAACCAGGCCCCGTGTTGACCGCTGCCGGCGGCAATTTCCAGGACCGTGCCGGCGGGGGGCAGCACCGCGCGCAGCACCGCCAAAATCGGTTCCCGGTTGCGCGCCGCCGCCGGCGCGTTCAACCGCCCGTAATCTCCCAGGGCCTCAATGCCTGCTTCATCGTCCAATTTCGCCAAGTTCCCGCCCCTAGCAGGTTGCTGAAAAACGTTTTAAGACGCCCCATACCACAAATTCTTGGTCATTCCCGCGAAGGCGGGAATCCAGAAAACGCCTGAAAACAGCGATAATTATTGCCGCATCTGGATGCCCGCCTACGCGGGCATGA
>JAKZRK010000284.1:0-6342 GCA_047518225.1 Alphaproteobacteria bacterium
ACTTGTTCTGTCCGCCGCATCGAAGTCCTCCCTATGGAGACCTTCTAAATCCGGACAGATCATTTGGTACATAAACCGGACAGATCACATGTTACCGACACGCCGCGTGAGACAAACTTGTGTCCAAGGAACCGGGTGCGCCCCACTAAGAACACTGACCATGCTGCAGCATTGGCGGGTCATGGGCTTTGGCTTTCTGCTCTTGTATTTCTACGATGTGCTGCCGGGCCTGTTTGCCTGGCCCGCCGGTTTGGGCGATGTCGCCATTGGCCTGGCGGCGCCCCTGGTTATTGCGCGCATGGGCCGCGACCCGGATTTCGCGGTCTCGGCCGGACTGCTCCGGTTTCACCTACTTGGTTTGTTCGACTTCGTGATCGCGGTCGCGACGGCGGGCCTTGCGGGCGGAGCCTTCACCAACCTGATCCCGGCGGGCATCAGCAGCGCGCCGATGGATGTGTGGCCCCTCAATCTGTTCCCAAGCTTCTTCGTACCGATTTTCATCATTCTGCACTTAACGGTGCTGTTCAAGGTTCGCCATCTTCGCCGCGCCGCCCGTCCCCGCATGGCGCCCGCGGCCGGACAGGCCTAATCACAGGAGATATCCATGACGAAAAATACCGAGATTTCAACGTCCACCGGCAGCCGCTGGAACAGGCTCCGGCATTGGTACCGCGCCTTCGACGCCGCGCTGCACGATGACGAAAACCCGGGGCTTCGCGCTGCCCTGGCGGGATTGAACCAACGGATCGCGCGCCTTGAAACCAGGCTGGGGCCGCGCTAGCGCCACGCCGATAAGCCGATTATGGGAGACTAGAGATGACCAAGCCCAAGACCCTCATCACCAGCGCCGCCGGCAACACCGGCATGCCGACCGGGCCCGAACTGCTGTCGCCCGACCAAATTGAAGCTACCATCGCGGATACCGCGGCGCCGGAACACGCATCCAAGCCATCGCCATCACCGTTGCACCGCAATGTCGAAATTCTATTGAACGGCCCGATCGGCGGCACCTTGGCCCGGCTCGCGGCGCCCAACACGATCGCCTTTCTGGTCGGCAGCGGTGTCGCGGTGGCCGAGATGTGGTTTGTCGGCCAGCTCGGCACCCATTCCCTGGCTGGCCTGGCGCTGGGCTTTCCCATGTTCATGTTGATGATGATGCTTGGTGCGGGCGCCATGGGCGGGGCCATGGCCGCGGCGATGGCGCGCGCCGTCGGCGCCGGCCGGACCGGGCAGGCCGAGGCGCTGGCCTGGCATGCCCTGGTCATCGCGCTGGCCGCGGCCGGCATTTTTACCCTGTTGTATCTGCGGTATGGCCCGGCATTCTATGCCTTTCTGGGCGCCAGCGGCGAAACCTTGGCGGCGGCGATTGCCTACTCCGACGTGGTGCTGGTGGGCGGGGTCGTCATCTGGCTTGTCAACGCGCTCAGCAGCCTGTTACGCGGCGCCGGCGACATGAAATCACCGGCCTTCGCCATGATACTCGCCGCCGCCATACAAATTCCCCTCGGCGGCGCGCTGGCCCTGGGCTGGGGCCCGTTCCCACATTTCGGTATCGCCGGCGTGGCCTGGGGTGCGGTGATCGCCTTTGCCGTTGCGACCCTATTCCTGGGTTATCGGTTGTCTTCGGGGCGTAGCGGCCTGCGCCTGCGGATCACGGCATTGCGCTTGCGTTGGAACCTGTTCATGAAAATCCTGGACGTCGGTTTGCTGGCCAGCATAAGCCCGGTGTTGAGCGTGGCGACGGTTATCATGCTGGCGGGATTAGTCAGCCGCTTTGGCGACGGGGCGCTGGCCGGGTTCGGCATTGCCGCGCGCCTGGAATTCCTGCTGATCCCCATCGTATTCGGCATCGGGGCCGCGATGATCGCCATGGTGGGAGCTAATATGGGCGCGGGGCAGCTGGCGCGGGCGCACCGCATTGGCTGGACCGGCGGCTTGGCGGCGGCCGCGATCGCCGGCGCCATTGGTACCGCCACGGCCCTGTGGCCCGAGGCCTGGGCCGGCTTATTCACCGAAAATACAGAGGTGCTCGTGGCCGCCACAGTGTATCTCACCATTGTCGGTCCGTTTTATGCCTTTCACGGCCTTGGCCTGTCCCTGTATTTCGCCTCGCAAGGAGCGGGAACCGTGATCTGGCCTGTCATAATGGGCGGGGCGCGGCTGTTGATCACGGCGGGCGGCGGGATCGTCGCCCTGCAAGCGTTCAATATCGGCTTCGCCGAGGTGCCTTTGTTCGTGGCGGCGGGCATGGTGGTCTTTGGCCTGGGGACCGCGCTGTCTATCCATCTCGGCGCCTGGCGGCGCGGACGCTAGGGCATTGTCAATGAACTCCGGACCGGGCCGGTTTGATTCATCGAGAGTTGAAAATGATCTAGGCAAGCTCGTAGGGCGTCCGCTTGACCGTGGTCACGTTCACGCCTTCGATCCGAATAAGCCGGGTTTCTCCGCTGCGCTTGGGGGCATGCACCTGCCCGGCCTCATACGCGACGGCCATGCCCGGCCTTAATTCGTAGGACTTGAAGGCCTCGACCTTGCCCGGCCTGCCATCCTCCGAGGCTTCGACCACCCGGTATTCCGTCATCTCCGTCGTGCCCTTGGCCTGACCGTAGATCGCCCAGGTCGGGCCGTGATCATGTGGCGGGGATTCGTTCGACCCCTTGAACACATGCGCCAGAATGCAGAACTTCAATTCCGCATCCTGATAGATGATCTTGCGTGGCTCATCCGCGTCCGGTCCCAAATGCGCCGCCACAATATCCGGGTCCGCCAGAACCCGCTCAAGACGCTGCCGCACTTGCTCCAATCCCTCCGGCCCAGGGTTCCGCTTCAGGATATCGCGGCACTGGCCGCCGAATTGCTCGATTGTCTGTCCCATTCGCACCTCTCCACTAGCCCTGCATGACCTTGGCCAGGGCCGGGCGTCCCAGGCAACGGCCCAGCCATTCGGTCAGATTGGGGAAGGCGTCAAGCTCGACCTGCGCCATTTTCACCCAGCTTAACACCGATGCCACGTTCAGATCGGCGATGGTAAAGCGGTCCGCCGACAACCATTGCCGCCCTGCAATGGCGTCATTCAGGATGCCCAGGGGTTTTTGCAGCGCGCCTTCGTTCTGGTCGGCCAGGCCGGCGTCCCGTTCTCCTTCGGGCAGTAGCACCCGATTGAACAGCGCGCTCAGTGCGGTGCTTTCCACTTCCGTCATGGCCCAAAAGGTCCACTGCAGGATGATCGCTTCTTCCGCCAGATCCCGGGGCGCCAGATCGCCGCCATGCTTTTTCACCAGATACAAATTGATGGCCATGGATTCCCACAGCACCAGGCCATCGTCATCAATGGATGGTACCTTGCCGGCGGGATTGACGGCCAGGTAATCCAGGCCGGATTCATCCTTTTGCCGCTGGTCGTATTCCAGGCCCAACTCCTCGGCCAGCCACAAGGCCCGCATGGTCCGCGACCGGGTGGCACCGAATATTTGCAATTTGCTCATCAACCTATCCCCAATGAGTGCGCGCCCACGACTGCGCCACGGCGCCGCCCTCGCTCATATGACCCAGGCGGGCATCGAAGTTGCGAAAATGTTCCTCGAACCAATTTTTAAAACGCCCGGCCAACAGATGGGGAACGTCGCCAAAATGACCCTGGTGATGATCGTCCATGATATCGCGAATGGCGTCCAGCAATTGTTCGTGGTCTTGCTAGAGCTTTTCCTCCAGCGCGAAGTGGGCCGATATATTGGCTGTGGAGTCTCAGAGTCCGACTCAAAACATAGATGAATGATTTCAATGGTTTGGCGAATAAGGGGTTTTTGGCGTCATTCCCGCAAAAGCGGGAATCCATGGAGCCGTCTGGACTCCCGCTTTCGCGAGAGTGACGAGGTGATGCAGGCGGCAAGGAATTTTCCGCGTCAAATCAAACTCTTAGTTTCGAAAGAGATACTCAATAGGTTATTCACATCTAAGACGCTTCCAAGACCCTGATCGGCTGACCGTTCAGCCAGCCGGCGATGTCTTCCACGGTTTCCTGGTGGAATTGCCGCAGGGTTTCCTCGGTCACATAGGCCATATGCGGCGAGATGATGGCGTTATCCAAGCGCAACAGCGGATGATCCTTGGGCAGGGGTTCCTGGTCATAGACATCCAGGGCGGCGCCGGCGATGCGGCCGCTCTGCAGAACATCCAGCAAGGCACCCTCGTCAACGATGGGGCCTCGGGCGGTGTTGACCAGATAAGCGTCCGGCTTCATCAAGGCCAGGTCCTCGGCCCCGATCAGGCCACGGCTACGCTTGGACAGAACCAGATGGATCGAGATGATATGGGATTGCCGGAACAATTCCGCTTTCGAAACGAGCTCCACATCACATTCCTCGGCGCGCGCGGCGGTCAAATTCTCGCTCCAGGCAATGACACGCATATCGAATAAATTGGCGATCGCCGCGGTGCGGGCGCCGAGACGGCCCAGGCCGACCAGGCCCAAGGTGCGCCCGGCCAGCGTCTTGCCCACGCTGGTCTGCCATTGGCCGGCGCGGGTGGCACGATCTTCCTGCGGCAGATTGCGCACCACCGCCTGGATCAGAGCCCAGATCATTTCTACCGTGGACGCCGTCTGCCCGCCGGTGCCACACACCGTGACGCCGTGCGCCGCCGCCGCCCGCAGGTCGATAGCACCGTTGCGCATACCCGTGGTCACCAGCAATTTCAAATTCGGCAGCTTCTCGAACAGGGCCCGGGGAAAGGGCGTGCGCTCGCGCATGGCGGCCAAGACCTCGAACGGGGCCAGGCGGGCGGCCACGGCGTCCAGATCGGCTAGATTGTCGCCGAACACCGTAATGTCCACGTCACCCGGCAGGCCGGACCAATCCGCCATCGCCAGGGCCACACGCTGATAATCGTCCAGGATCGCTAATTTTGTTGCCACGCTCAGGCCTCCTTTTTTGCCCGGTATTTTTGCGCGGCGGGGATCAACAGCAGATTGGCGAAGGTCTTCATAAATCTGTCGTCCAACTCCGCCGCCAGCTTGTCGGCAATGGGCCACAAGGCATACAGCGCCTTGCCGCCGGCGGTGCCGCCATAGAACCAATTGTTCATTTCCGTGCCCGTGTTATGGCCCGGCTGCGCCCCGGCGGCTTCCCTGTAAAAGGCTTTTAGATCTTCCACGGCGAACTTCAGGCTTTGCCCCAGGCTCTGGCCACGGTGAGGGTTTTCCGGCACCTGGCCATCTAGAAAGGCGCAAATAAAGGTGACGATCTCGCCGATCGCCATGCCGCTGAGGCCCATGGTGGTGCGGCCCCGCTGCCGCAAGGCAATATCGTACCAGGTGGTCAGGCCGCCAATTTCCGCTTCCATTGCCGCCTTGAAGCCCCCGCCCGCTTCCAGGTCGGCGGGCGGGGGCGGCAGGTTGATGGGACAGTACCAACCCTCGCCGTCCGCCGAGGCCGCCACCGCCGGGGCGTCCTCGGTTAAATCATCCAGGATAACCGGGCCGTCGCCGCGTTCCAGCAAGGCCAGAACCGCCCGCAGCACCTTGGTTTGAAAGGCCGCATCGTTGGGCGCGCCCATGGGGCGGCCCATTTCGAACGGCACCCACAAAGCCCGCGGCGGGCGCGTCTTCTCGGTCTGCGGGCGGATCAGGCTGATCTGTGTCGTTGCCAGGCCTTCGTCTTCCAGGAAATGTGCCAGCCCGCCCACGGCGCGCGTGCAAAGGGGTCAAACCGGAAGCAGCAGACCACTATCGACACCGTCCGCTTGCAGATGCCGGGCCAGGGTACGGGCCGCATCTTCCATCTGAAGGGGGTCGGTGGAGCCCATGAAGGCGTAGTGATATCGGGCCGACGAGCCGATTTCGCCGGCCTCGGCCATTTCATGCAGGCGGTCCAGAGGCAGGACTACATTTAAATCCTGCTCGAAGCCGGAGCGGTCGAAGTTGGTGGAGATATGGCTCATCACCAAATCCTTGGCCGGGGTATCGTCGGCGATGACCCGATAGTCGCCCGCGCCGATCTGAAATGGCAGGTCGTCCCGGTGTTGCAGGGCGGCGGTGGAAATTAGCGCGATCCGCCGTTCATTCAAGGGCGGTCCGATGACCCAGGGCTCGGTATCGAAACTGGGGCAGGGCACCTTGCCCAGGTGAGAGCGCTCCGGCTCGTCAAGATCCGCTAATCGTACCAATGTTTCCTCCACGTCTAAGATGTCTTGTCCGAGAAATTGCTCTAAGGATTTGGGCCCAGGGCGCCACGGGCGCGCAAATCGTCGATCCCGGCCTCGTCGTAGCCGGCTTCGGCCAGAATTTCCAGGGTATGCTCGCCGACCGCCGGCGCCGGCCGGGGCGCCTGCTTGGCTGCGCCGTCG
>JAKZRK010000285.1:0-39989 GCA_047518225.1 Alphaproteobacteria bacterium
TGTACTTGTTCTGTCCGCCGCATCGAAGTCCTCCCTATGGAGACCTTCTAAATCCGGACAGATCATTTGGTACATAAACCGGACAGATCACATGTTACCGACAGCGGTTTCGAAATGGATTGACCTGCGCACCGCATGCGGTACATAATGTACCATACAAGGTGCATACATGAGCAGTGCTGGCAAAAGAGTACCTGCGTCCTTTTATCGGACGAATAGTGGAACTGAGCCCGTTCGGGTATGGCTGAAGGGCCTCGCCGTCGAGGATCACAAGATTGTCGGAGAAGACATCAAGACGGTCGAGTTTGGCTGGCCGGTTGGAATGCCGGTTTGCAGGTCTATTTCGTCACATAAAGGACTCTGGTAGGTCCGCAGTTCACTGCCGAACAAGCGGATCGCGCGGGTATTTTTCTGCATCGAGAAAGGTCAGATGGTTTTGCTTCACGGTATCATCAAAAAGACACAGAAAAAGCCGAAATCAGTCCTGGACCAGGCAGCAAGACGGATGAAGGAAATCTGACTCATGGGCGATAGAGCCCCTCTGGAAAGGAAGAATTGCAATGAATGAAAAACACATTGGCTCATCTTTCGACAGCTTCCTTGCGGAAGAAAAAACGCTTGAGGAAACCACTGAAGTGGCGATTAAGAGGGTCCTGGCTTGGCAGATCGAACAAGCCATGAAAGCGAAGGATTTGACAAAATCAGAAATGGCCCGGCGGATGCAAACCAGCCGTTCCCAGCTTGACCGCCTGCTTGACCCGCGCCAGACCTATGTCAAGCTGCACACCATGCAGCGGGCCGCTAACGTTGTCGGCAAGCGGCTTCGAATTGACCTCGTGGACGAGACGGCGACGGGATAGCGCTGGGCTGGTGACCTGGCAATGGATGGCCATCGCGAGTGGCGTACGGAGACGGAAACAATATGGCGGACGACAGTGAACCAAGGGGCCTGTCTCGCGGCCTGACCAACTATGGCGACAAGGATTTTTCGCTGTATTTGCGGCGTTCCTTCGCCAAGTCCATGGGCTATTCCGACGAGATGCTGGAGCGTCCCATCGTCGGCATCGTCAACACCGCATCGGGCTATAACAACTGCCATCGCGGGGTGCCGGAACTGGTGGATGCGGTCAAGCGCGGGGTGTTGGCCCGCGGCGGCCTGCCCATCGATTTTCCCACCATATCCCTGGGCGAAGTGTTCCTGAACCCCACCTCGCTGATGTTCCGCAACCTGATGGCCATGGATACGGAGGAAATGATCCGGGCCCAGCCCATGGATGCCGTGGTACTGGTGGGGGGCTGCGATAAGACCGTGCCGGCCCAGTTGATGGGCGCGGCCTCGGCCGATCTGCCCACCTTGCAATTGATCGTCGGGCCCATGATGACCGGGCGCCACGAGGGCGAGCGCCTGGGCGCCTGCACCGATTGCCGGCGCTTTTGGGCCGATTTCCGTGCGGGACGTATTGATAAAACCCGGATCGGCGACATAGAGGGTAATCTGGCGACGACCACGGGCACCTGCGCGGTGATGGGTACCGCCTCGACCATGGCCTGTATCGCCGAAACACTGGGCATGACCCTGCCGGGCACCGCTGCCATTCCCGCCGTGCACGCGGACCGCCTGCGCGCGGCGGAGGCAACCGGGGCCCAGGCGCTGGAAACCGCGCGGCTGGGTCTGACGCCATCGCGCCTGATCACGGAACGATCGGTGGAAAACGCCCTGCGCGTCCTGCTCGCCCTGGGCGGCTCCACCAACGGCATTCTGCATCTCACCGCCATCGCCGGGCGGCGGGGCATTCGGGTCCCGCTGCGGCGGCTGAACGAACTGAGCGAGACCACCCCGGTGCTAATCAATCTGAAGCCCACGGGGGATGCCTATATGGAGGATTTCCATAACGCGGGCGGCATGGGCGCATTGTTACGGGAATTGGCGCCCTTGCTGGACCTGGATTGCCAATCGGTGACCGGCGATACCCTGGGCGAACGCCTAGCCGCTGCGCCGGGCTATGTGGACAGGGCCATAATCCGCGCCCGCGGGGAACCCTTCGAGGCCGTGGGCGGCCTGGTCGCCCTGTTCGGCAATCTGGCCCCTGGTGGCGCCATTCTGAAGCGTTCCGCGGCCGATCCGAAACTGTTCGAGGCCACGGCCCGGGCCGTGGTTTTCACCTCGCTGGAGGATCTGGCCGACCGCATCGACGCAGAGGATCTGGATGTAAAGGCGGACGATATCCTGGTGCTGCAAAACGCCGGACCGAAAAGCCCGGCCGGGATGCCCGAGGCCGGTTATATCCCAATTCCGAAAAAGCTGGCCCAGGCGGGGGTCAAGGACATGATCCGCATCTCCGATTGCCGTATGAGCGGCACCGCCTTTGGCACGATTGTTCTACATGTGACGCCGGAAGCCGCCATGGGTGGGGCTATCGGCTTGGTGCAAAACGGCGACGAAATCAGATTAAGTATCTCCAATCACTCGTTGGAATTACTTGTTGATGACGAGGAGTTGGAGCGACGGCGCAAAACCAACCCCGCCCGGCCCGCGAAGCCCAGCCGCGGTTACGGCAAGCTCTACGCCGATCACGTCATGCAGGCGGACCGGGGCGCGGATTTCGATTTCTTGACGGCGTCGGAATAAACCTGCCAGGCGAACAGGGCGATGACGAAGGGTGCCACGGCGATGTGGAACAGGTTCAGGGCCATGGCCCAAAGCGGCAGCAGCCATAGCAGGGCGAAAACAGCCGCCCGGCGCCGTTGCGCCAGCCACCCGGACGGCGCCGCCAGTAACAACAACCCGGCCCCGGCAAGGATTACCAGGTCGTAGGCCATGGCATAGGGCGTGGCCAGAAATGCGGCCGCAAGGGTAAAGACCATGGCCAACAACGGCGGGCCAAGGCGGCCGATACGATAGACCCCCAGGACGCATAACAGGCCGATGGCAAGCTGTAGCCCATAAAGCATGGAAACCGGCAGGCCTAGGCTTTTACCGGCCATGAACGGGGTGACGGTCAACAGCATGAAAAAGCCGGTCGGGCTTTCCAGAAACCTTTGTTGCAAGGGCAAGGTGGCTTGAAAATATTGCCGCCAGACCGCGACCCCGTCCAGGGCCATGCTCACGCCAATCAGCAACAGGGCGATCAGGACGGCCATGGCCATGACCCGCCATTGCCGCTGAGCCAGCAACAGGACCGGCAACAGCAAACCCAATTGCGGTTTCATGGTCGCCAGCCCCAGCAGCAGGCCCGCCAACAGCGGCCGGCGGTCAACCTGGGACAGACCGCCAATCAACAGCCCGGCGATGAGGAAGCCATACTGGCCAAAGAACAGATTACCTGGCCGATCGAGTTGGTTTTTTAAAAGCCCTGCGCCTGGGCTATGGGCTGCAGGCAGTCTTTATCGGGGCTCTGATATTCACGGATCATACAATGGTCCTGGTCCTGTCCAGCCTCGTCATGGGCGCCTTCGTGCCCGCCAGCACCACCCTGGTCCTGGGCCGGTTGCGGGAATTGCTGGCCCATGATCCGGCCGGCCAAACCGGTGGCTGGCGGCTGGCCACCGTAGCCTTTGCCGTCGGCCAGGCGGCGGGCGCCTACGGTCTGTCCTATCTGTTTGACCTTGGCGGCGGTTACAGCCTGCTGTTCGCCGTCGGCGGCGGCGGCCTGGTTCTGGCCCTGGGGCTAAATCTTCTGGCCGGGCGGCGGATCTAGTCGGGACTATCGGGTAATACGCTCCGGGCGATGGTATCGTCCAGGGCCTCGAAATCGTGATAGCGGATGGTGTCATATAGTTCCGCCCGGGTCTGCATCCGGCCCAGCAGACCCTTGGCACTGCCCTTGTCGGCCAGTTCCGTATACAGATCCGCCACGGCACGTGCCGCGACGCGCAGTGAGGACGCGGGCCAGATGACGATCTTGCAGCCCAGGGCCTCCAATTGAGCGGCCGTCCGCTGCGGGGTGCGGCCGAACTCGGTCATATTGGCCAGCACCGGCACCTTGACGGCGGCGGTAAAGCGTTGGAAATCCTGGTCCGAGATCAGGGCATCTGGGAAGATGATATCGGCGCCCGCGGCAACGTACAGATTAGCCCGGCGGATCGCCTCGTCCAAACTCACGGCGGCGGCATCGGTACGCGCCACCACCAGCAGATGCCGCCGGGCGGAGACGGCGGCGGCGATCTTGCGGGCCGCATCCTCCGCCGTGGCCAGTTGCTTGTCGTTCAGATGGCCGCATTTTTTCGGCAGCACCTGATCCTCGATCTGCACGGCGGCGGCGCCCGCGTCCTCCAACTCGCGGACCAGGCGCATGACGTTCAGGGCCTCGCCATAGCCCGTATCGCCATCCACGATCAGCGGCAGGTCCGTGGCCCTGGCCAATGTCCTGGTGGCCCCACACAGCTCTTCCATGGTCATGACGCCCAGATCGGGCAGCCCCAGGCCCGCCGTCAGGGCGGCGCCCGAGACATACAGGCATTCAAAGCCCGCCTTCCGCGCCAACAGCCCGGACAACCCGTCGTGGGCGCCCGGCACGCCGAGAATACCGGGCCGGTCCAACAAAGCCGCCAGCCGCTGACCGGCCGGCCTGCCATCGCCCCCGCCCGTAAACCAGATCGGCTGTTGTACGGTTTGATCACCCCTTGCCATTGCCCTGCTCCCTTGGATGCTGTCTCGGAATTGATTGGTTTAGGATACTGCGAAAGATTGGGGGAAGCGGCCTTCGCATTTCAGATTCTAATTCGCTCCCGGCGGCCATTGTTTCAAGCCGACCGTTGCAGGAATTGTAACAATAGCGCACTGACGGCTTCCGCCTGCTCCTGTTGAACCCAGTGCCCGGCACCATCCAGCAGATGCACATCCGACATATTGGTGCAGGCAACGTCCCGCATGGTCTCCAGTGCGCCCGGCGATTGGTAAACGCCCCAATCGGACGCGCCAGCGATAAAGCACGACCTTACATCGATGGTGCGGCCGGCGAAGACTTGCAAATCGTCATTGTATCCGCCCGCGGTGCGGCACCGATACCATTGCAAGCCGCCCTGAAACCCGGTGCGGGCAAACTCCCCGGCATAAACGGCCAGTTCAGCCTCCGTCAGCCAGGCACAGGCGGCGATTCCGGCTTGGCTGGGCATTTCCGCCGCCACGGTCTCGGCCATGGTCAGCCCCTGGTCCATAATGTAATAGGTGGGCATTTTGGCCAGTTCCGCCGCCGACCATGAAGCCAGGGGAAAGGGTTCATTGCCGGCCCAATTGGCGCTTTTGTGATGATAGTAGGCGCGCAGGAAATCATGGACCCCCTGGGAACAGTGAACCATCTCGCCATTCGCATCGCGGGTTGAATAATACCATTGGTAATGCTTGCGCGGACGGTCCAGGGACGCCAGCGCGCCATGGATGTTCTCTACAGGCGCGGGCTTGCTCGGCAGCGGGGGCGGCCCGCCGAACGGCGCGCTCATCAGCGCGACGGAGCGAAACACATCAGGCCGGATCAGGGCGCAAAGGGCAGCAACGGGGGAGCCGAAATCATGACCGATCACGGCGGCGACAGAGCCATAGCCAAGGGCCGCGACCAAACCCAGGGTATCCCTGACCAGGTTCATCATCCGGAACGAGCCCAGATCGCCATCATAATCACCGTCCCAGCCCGTCGTGCGCCCATAGCCCCGTTGATCGGGCGCGACAACATGAAAACCAGCGGCGGCCAGGGGCAGCATAATTTTCCGCCAGCTATAGGCCAGTTCGGGAAAGCCGTGCAGCAGCAGGACACAGGGGCGCCCGGGATCATCATACCCGGCCTCCAGCACATGCATGTTCAGGCCGTTCACCCCGGCCACGAACCGGGACCGGATGCCAGCCGGCAGAATGACGGCGTCATAGGCGGGCAGCTCGGGCATCACTAACTCCAACTTTGATGGCAGGCCGTGGATTGACGGATAATAGGCATTTGCCGCGCCAGGTCAGCCCTATCTTGGCGCCCACTTGAGTTATCCGTGCGGGGGCCCTAAATTGGCGCCAAATCTTCTCCCAGCATCCCCCACGAAATATGGCATGGCAAACGATGAAATTTACCGGTACGGATTCTTATATAGCGACGGACGACCTGATGATCGCGGTCAACGCGTCCATTACCCTGCAACGGCCCCTGTTGATTAAGGGGGAACCGGGAACGGGTAAGACGGTGCTGGCCTACGAAGTCGCCAAGGCGTTGGATCGGCCGTTGATCGAATGGCATATCAAATCCACCACCAAGGCCGCCCAGGGCCTGTACGAATATGATGCGGTATCCCGTCTGCGGGATTCCCAGCTGGGCGAAGAAAGGGTCAAGGATATCTCGAACTACATCATCCGGGGCAAGCTGTGGGACGCCTTCACGATGGATCTGTCGCCGGTACTTTTGATCGACGAGGTGGACAAGGCCGATATCGAATTCCCCAACGATTTGCTGTTGGAACTGGACCGCATGCAGTTCTTTGTCTACGAGACCCAGGAAACCGTTACCGCCGTCAACCGGCCCATCGTGATGATCACCTCGAACAATGAGAAGGAATTGCCCGACGCCTTCCTGCGCCGCTGTTTCTTTCATTACATCCGCTTTCCCGAGCGCGATACCATGCAGGAAATCATCGACGTGCATTATCCCGAAATTCAGAAAACTCTCGTGCGCGAGGCCTTGAATATTTTCTATGAAGTGCGTGAGGTGCCCGGCCTGAAGAAAAAGCCGTCCACCTCTGAATTGCTGGATTGGTTGAAGCTGTTGATGTCCGACGATATTTCGCCGGAGATCCTGCGCAACAAGGACCCGAAGAAGCTGATACCGCCCTTGCACGGCGCCCTGTTGAAGAACGAACAGGACGTGCATCTGTTCGAACGGCTGGCCTTCCTGGCCCGCCGCGAGCAGGGCGGTTAAGCGGAATATTGTTGTGAGTTTGTTTTGCTGGCCTGGACCAATCCGCCTACACTTTCACTCCCGCGAAAGCGGGAGTCCATATCTGGCATGGATTCCCGCTTTCGCGGGAATGACAAGGTATTTCGCCATGCTGGTTCGGCCCTCCGGTAAGGAAATTGAGGCATGTTCTTCAATCTGTTTTTCGAGCTGAAGTCGGCCAGGGTTCCGGTCAGCCTGAAGGAATACCTGACCCTTTTAGAGGCCATGACCCACAATGTGGCCGAATACAACGTCGATAATTTCTACTATCTCTCGCGCGCCTGCCTGGTGAAGGATGAACGCAACCTGGACAAGTTCGACCGGGTCTTCGGCTCTGTCTTCAAGGGGTTGGAGCCACCCGACAACCCGGACACGGTGGAAATCCCCGAGGATTGGCTGCGCAAGCTGACGGAACTGCACCTCACGGAAGAGGAAAAGGCCGAGATCGAGGCCTTGGGCGGCTGGGAAAAGATCATGGAGGAGCTGAAAAAGCGCCTCGAAGAGCAGGAAAAACGCCACCAGGGCGGCAGCAAATGGATCGGCACGGGCGGCACCTCGCCCTTTGGCGCGCACGGTTACAACCCCGAAGGCGTACGCATCGGTCAGGACAAATCCCGCCACCGCCGCGCCGTCAAGGTCTGGGACAAGCGGGAATACCGTAATTTCGATGACAGCGTCGTCCTGGGCACCCGCAACATCAAGATCGCCCTGCGCCGCCTGCGCGAGTTCGCCAGACTGGGTGCGCCCGATGAACTGGATCTGGACGGCACCATCAGGAACACCGCCAAGAACGGCGGCTGGATCGACATTCAGATGCGGCCGGAACGGCGCAATATGATCAAGGTGCTGTTGTTGCTGGATGTGGGCGGTTCCATGGACGACCATATCCGCACCATGGAGGAATTGTTCTCGGCCACGCGGACGGAATTCAAGCATCTGGAATCTTACTATTTCCACAATTGCATGTACGAGAAGGTATGGAGGGACAACCGCCGCCGCCATACCGAACACATCCCCACCGCGCAGTTGATCAACACCTACGGCCCGGACTGGAAATTGATTTTCGTCGGCGATGCCACCATGAGCCCCTATGAAATCGTCTATCCGGGCGGCAGCGTGGAACATTGGAACGAAGAAGCCGGCCAGGTCTGGATGGAACGCCTGCTGGATCATTTCAAGCATGCCTGCTGGATCAATCCAGTACCGGAACGGCACTGGGAATACACCCCGTCCCTGCAAATGCTGCAACAACTCATGGGGCACCGCATGTTCGGTCTGACCCTGGACGGCCTGGACAAGAGCATGCGCAGCCTGAGTCGGTAGGCCAGGGACCTCGTCAGCGGGCCGCGGACAACCCACAATGAGGCACCCCACAATGGAAGACGGCGATAACAAGGGATTCCCCGTGTCATGGGATCAAATGCACCGGGACAGCAAGGCCCTGGCGTGGCGCTTGGCGGAAAAAGGGCCGTGGCGGCGCATCGTTTCCATAACCCGCGGCGGCATGGTGCCCGCCTGCATCGTGGCCCGGGAACTGGAGGTGCGGCTGGTCGATACCATCTGCATCGAAACCTATGACCACCAGGACCGGGCCGAGCCGGAGATCCTCAAGGCGGTCGAGGATGATGGCGAGGATGTCCTGATCATTGACGATCTGGTCGATACCGGCGCCACCGCCAGGGCGGTCCGCGCCATGCTGCCCCTGGCCCATTATGCCACCGTCTATGCCAAGCCCGCGGGCCGCGACCTGGTCGATACCTTCGTCACCGAGGTCAGCCAGGACACCTGGATATTCCTGCCCTGGGATACGGAATTACAGTTCGTCCAACCCATTGTACGCGACGGCCCGCCCGCCTAATGTCCTGGATCAGAAGTACGCCGACAGGGTGAAGGGTGAAAACGACAATGGCCGATCAAGGTGTGCCGGCGCGTTTGCAATTGCGCGGTATTAGCAAGCAGTTTCCCGGCTGCCTGGCCAACGACCATGTTGATCTGAGCCTTGCCCCAGGCGAAATTCATGCCTTGCTGGGCGAAAACGGCGCCGGCAAAAGTACCCTGGTCAAGATCATCCATGGCGTTCTACGGGCTGACAGCGGTGATATGCGCTGGGACGGCCAGGCGGTATCCATCACCTCGCCCTCCCAGGCCTGTCGCCTGGGCATTGCCATGGTGTTTCAACATTTCTCGTTGTTTGAATCCATGACCGTGGCCGAGAATGTCGCCCTGGGCCTAGATCGTGGCGCGGGGCTGGGGGCGTTGGCGGCCCGGGTTGGCGAGGTTGGCCGCCGCTATGGCCTGGCACTGCAGCCCGACCGTGTGGTGCATGACCTATCCGTGGGCGAGCGGCAACGGGTGGAGATCGTCCGGTGTCTGATGCAAAAGCCCAGGCTGTTGATCCTGGATGAGCCGACCTCGGTGCTGACGCCGGGCGAGGCGGAGGCCTTGTTCACCACGCTGCGGCAACTGGCCGGCGAAGGCTGCACCATTCTCTATATCAGCCACAAGCTGCAGGAAATACGCACTTTGTGTGATCGCGCCACGGTGATGCGGGCGGGGCGGGTCGTGGCCACCTGCGATCCCCGTCAGAAGACCGCGCGGGATCTGGCCCGCCTGATGATCGGCGAGGATTTCAGCCAGGCCAGCAAAACCAACCACGGTCCCTGGGGGGCGCCGCGGCTGCAGGTTCATGGCCTGAGCATGGCGGCGGCGGCCGTCCACGGCACCCCGATAACCGAGATCGGGTTCGAGGTCGCGGCCGGCGAGGTCCTGGGCATCGCGGGCGTCGCCGGCAATGGCCAGAATACCTTGCTGGCGGCGTTGAGCGGCGAACAGCTTTGCGCCAACGCCGGCGATATCCGCATCGAAGGCCGGGACGCGGGCGATCTTGGCCCGCGCCGCCGCCGCCGTCTGGGCCTGGCATTCGTGCCCGAGGAACGCCTGGGCCACGGCGCGGTGCCGGAGATGTCGTTGGTGGACAATGCCCTGTTGACCGGCTACGAGCGGCAGGACCTGTTGTCGCGGGGCAACATCATGTTTTCCCGGACCAGGGACTACGCGCAACGGATCGTACAATCTTTTCACGTGGTTTCGGGCGGCGTCGGCAGCCATGCGGGCAGCCTGTCCGGAGGCAATCTGCAAAAATTCATTATCGGCCGGGAATTATTGCAAAAGCCAAAGGTGCTGGTGGTGGCCCATCCGACCTGGGGTGTCGATGCGGGCGCCGCTGCCGCCATCCATACCGCCCTGCTGGATCTGGCCAGCCAGGGCACGGCCATTCTGATGGTCAGCCAGGATCTGGACGAATTGCTGCAGATCAGCGACCGCATCGCGGTGCTGTCCGGGGGCCGGCTGTCGGAATGCATGGTGACGGCGCAGGCGGACATCGGGCGGATCGGGCTGTTGATGGGCGGCCACGGCCCAAACGACAATGGCGAAAGCAATGCCGAAAGTATCGGAGAGCGGCGTGCGGCCCAGACTTGAAGCCCGGCCCGAAACCTCCCGCGCAATGGTTTACGCAACGCCGGTGTTGGCCGTAATCTTGACCATGGCCTGCGGCTCGGTGCTGTTCGCGGCCCTGGGGCATTACCCGCCGGCGGTTTTGTATGCCTTTTTTATCCAGCCCATATCCAGCGCCTATGGTCTGGCGGAATTGACCGTGAAGGCGACGCCCCTGGTGCTGTGCGCCATTGGTCTGTCGTTCGGTTTCCGCGCCAATGTCTGGAATATCGGGGCCGAGGGGCAGTTGACCCTGGGCGCCATCGCGGGCGGCGGCATTGCGCTCTGGGCCGGCGACGATGCCGGGCCTTGGGTGCTGCCGGCCATGATATTCGCGGGCCTGTTGGGAGGGGCCGCCTGGGCCGCCATTCCGGCCTTTTTGAAGACCCGCTTCAATGCCAACGAAATCCTTACCTCGCTGATGCTGACCTATGTGGCGATCCTGTTGTTGAGCTATCTGGTGCATGGCCCGTGGAAGGATCCCGATGGCTATTCCTTCCCGCAATCGCGGATCTTCGCCGAAGGTGCCCTTTTACCGCTATTGACCACGGGCACCCGTCTGCATCTGGGCGCGCCCATCACCCTGTTGCTGGCGCTGGGCGCCTGGTGGGTGATGGCGCGGATGTTCATTGGTTTCCAAATCAAGGTCGTGGGCCTGACCCCGGCGGCGGCCGGTCTGGCCGGCTTTTCAGTGAAGCGCGTGATCTGGATTACCCTGGCGACGGGTGGCGCCCTGTCCGGTCTGGCGGGCCTGTTCGAGGTCGCCGGCCCGATCGGTCAACTACAGCCCACGATCTCACCGGGCTATGGTTTCACCGCCATTATCGTGGCCTTTCTGGGCCGCTTGCACCCCCTGGGCATTCTGCTGGCGGGTCTGTTCATCGCTTTATCGTACCTGGGCGGGGAAACGGTACAGATCGAAATGGGCCTGCCACTGGCCGTCTCCGGCGTCTTTCAGGGCATGCTATTGTTCTTCCTGTTGGCGGCGGACGTGCTGGTCCGCTACCGCATCCGCTGGGGCCGGGCGGCCATGGTTCTGGGGGCCGGTTGATGGAAGTCCTGGCCGCTGTCCTGATTACGGTAATCGGCGCCGCCACGCCTTTGCTGTTCGCGGCGGTGGGCGAACTGGTGGTGGAAAAATCCGGCGTCCTGAACCTCGGGATAGAGGGCATGATGGTGCTGGGCGCGGTCGGGGCCTTTGCCGTCAACCTGACCAGTGGCAGCGCCACCCTTGGCATCCTGGCGGGCGCCGCCGCGGGCGCGGCCATGGCCATGGTGTTTGCCCTGTTGACCCTGACCCTGCTGGCCAATCAGGTTGCCTCGGGCCTGGCCCTGACGATTTTCGGCATTGGCGCCTCCGCCCTGATCGGCCGCTCATTCGTCGGTATGCCGGTGGCGCGTCTGCCGCAACTGGACCTACCCGGTCTTAGCGATCTGGCTATCGTCGGGCCGTTGCTGTTTGGCCATGATGTCCTGGTCTATCTTTCCATTCTGTCGATCCCGGCGGCCATCTGGTTCCTGGAACGCAGCCGGGCCGGCCTGGTCCTGCGGTCCATCGGTGAAAACCATCAGGCGGCCCATGCCCTGGGCCATCCGGTGATCCTGGCGCGTTATCTGGCGCTGTTGTTCGGCGGCGCCATGGCGGGCCTGGGCGGGGCTTATCTATCCCTGGCCTATACGCCCATGTGGGCCGAGAATATGACCGCCGGGCGGGGCTGGATCGCCCTGGCGTTGGTGGTCTTCGCCACCTGGCGGCCGGGGCGGTTGCTGTTGGGGGCTTACCTGTTCGGCGGCATCACGGTGGCGCAACTGCATTTACAGGGCTTTGGCTTCGCCATTCCCGCGCAGTTCCTGTCCATGCTGCCTTATTTGGCGACCATTGCCGTGTTGGTGGCGATTTCCGCCGATGGCACGCGGGCCGGCCTGAACGCACCGGCCAGCCTGGGCCGAATTTTTCACCCCGAAGCCTAAATGCTCTCGACGCGGCGGTCATTTGCGCGGAAAATACCGATTGGATAACAGGGAGAACGAACGTGAAAACCTCATTCATCAAACGCACCGCAACTTGGCTCGGCGCGGCCGCCCTGGCCACTGCCTTGAGTGCCGCCACGCTCACCAACACAGTCTGGGCAGAACCTTTGAAAGTTGGCTTCGTCTATGTGGGTCCCGTGGGCGACCACGGCTGGACTTATCGCCATGACCAGGGCCGCAAGGCCATCGACAAAGCCCTTGGCGACAAGGTCAAAACCACCTTGGTGGAAAGCGTCAAGGAGGGGGCCGACGCGGAACGGGTGATCCGCCAGCTCGCGGCCTCGGGCCACAAGCTGATCTTCACCACCTCGTTCGGGTTCATGAACCCAACCCTGAAGGTGGCGAAAAGCTTTCCCAACGTCCGCTTTGAACACGCCACCGGCTACAAACAGTCCGCCAACGTGGCGACCTATGGGGCACGCTTTTATGAAGGCCGCCACATCGCCGGCCTGATCGCCGGCAAGATGACCAAATCCAACGTCATCGGCTATATCGGCTCTTTCCCCATTCCCGAAGTTGTACGCGGCATCAATGCCTTCACCCTGGCCCTGCGCAAGGTCAACCCAAAGGCAACGGTGAAAGTGGTCTGGGTCAACACCTGGTACGATCCGGGTAAGGAGGGGGCGGCGGCCAAGGCCTTGATCGACCAGGGCGCCGACGTGATCCTGCAACACACGGACAGCCCGGCGGCCGTACAGGCGGCCCAGGAGCGGGGCGTCTGGGCCGTGGGCCAGGCATCGGACATGACCAAATTCGGGCCGAAATCCCATCTCACCGCGATCGTAGATGTTTGGGACAACTATTATGTTTCCCGCGCAAAAGCGGTGCTGGATGGCAGCTGGACATCGGGCGATACCTGGGGCGGCCTGAAGCAGGGCATGCTGGCCATGGCGCCCTATAACACCGCCATCCCGGCGGAGGTGCGCGCCATGGCTAAAAAGGCCCAGGCGGGCATCATCGCGGGCGCCGTCCACCCCTTTGCCGGACCGATCCGCGATCAGATGGGCGTGGAAAAGTTGCCCGCCGGCAAAAACCTTGATGACGGCGCCCTGTTGTCCATGAACTGGTACGTCGAAGGCGTTCAGGGCAAGCTGCCGAAATAGCTATTGAAACGTGAGAGCTTGGTGTTGGTTGATAGCGTTGGCGTTGAAGGAAACCAGCAGTGACATGAGTTCCGTTTTTATCCCTAGAGCGGGCACAATATCAGAAAATGCTAACAGATCACTTTGGACCCAGGCTGTGTGAAAACGCTTGCAGAAACCGCCTCTGCGCAACAATTGAATCGAATGAGTGGCGATGGCAAAATTTTGCTGCGTCAGGCTGGCCCGATACGAATCATTCTTGCGTCAATTTGCCCCGAAGTTTGTTTTTACACAGCCTGGACCCAAAGCCGTCATTCGAGATCCACGCAGGGCAACCTCTGATTTCGATCGAATTGGAAGCGAATGAAATAGCGGAGAGATATCATCGCTATGAGAACCAAAATATTCAGAAAATATGGCTGAATTGGTCTCCTATTTGGGAATGACCAGGGTGGGACCTATAAGGCGCTCCGGCGCCATATTCCCGCTGGCCAGATCGATCCAGCGCGTCTTCGTGCGCGATGCCGCGGATTGCAACGTGGCCGGGTCGGGATCGGTTGCAGGCAACAGCAATGCGCCATCGGGCTCGCGCAACTCAATCATCCGGTCGTTAGCTTTTTCATTCATCGCACCGATTTGGCAGCCACCGGGCAATGCGGCGTGTAGATGGCGGACAATGTGGGCGCCGGAAAGTGGGTTGTAAAGCCGGTCAACCAGGCCGCCACTAAAATAATAGCCCCGATCGATACCGTTGAAGTTATCGAGACATACCGCCATATCGTCATGTGCCAGGGCGCCGAGCACGGCCTCTGCGATACGGTTGGCGTCGTGGCGCTCGGTTTCGTCCTGATCCATGGGTTTGCGGTGGGCGAACTGCACATGGACCGCCGCCATGACCCCCAGCCCGGCGACGCTGTCCCGGGCCGCGATCATGGCCGGCACCGGTGCTTCCTGCCAACCGATGCCAAAGACCAAGCCGTCGATGGCCGCCATCGCGCCGTCGAGCGCAAGCAGCGCCTCGACCGTGCCGCGCTCGTCGGCGCCCAAACCATGGCTGCCGCTGAACGTCTTCACATCCGCCCGGTAGGCGTTGAATAAGACCCGCGTCCCGCCCTTTAGCGCGGTAATGTCCGCGAGTAAGTCGGGCGCACTGGTGGTCGGCGAGATAACTTCCCAGGCGCTCAAAATTTGGCCATGATCGGTCAGCGCCTGCCGCGCCGCGCCCTTGGGCAATCCGTAGGAATAGGCGGTGAAACGGTGGCCGAGCGCCGCCAGTTCGGCCATGCGGCCGCGCGTCTCTGCATCGGCAAGATCATCGAGCGGCACCCGCAGATTGCGAACCCCCATCTCCCACAGGGCCAAGAGCGGATAGTCGTTGCGGACCCGCTTGCGTCTGAAGACGTCCAGCCCCCAGGGTGTGGGTATGTTGGCACTGTCGCACCAGGGTTGGCGCAAATCGAGGCCGACACCGCCGCGGTTCGATGCAAGGCCGTGAACCAGTGGTAGAGGATGATCGACCTCTCCGGCCGGGTCATCGGTCCGACCATGAGTGCGGATGATGTGACTAAGATGCCCCTCGCCATGCACCTGGACAACAGCATAGCCAAGCTTGGCGCCGTCGTGCCGCCCCTGTTTCATACCCGGCGCGATGCGAAACAGTTCGTGGTAGTCATGGCGCAAAAAACAGACCGACGGTAGCACGTAACAACTGGTCGCGCCGTGGCGGTTGAAAAAGAAGTTATGGACATGCCCGGCGTAAAAGGCTTCGACCTTGTGGCGCTCCAATATCCCTAGCAGCCATGACCGGCCCGGCTCGTCCGTGGCGTCGTAGTGGCCGGGCTCGTCCGGGCGAGACAGATACGGCGGGTAATGCGAGAACATGAAGACGCGCCGACCCTGGTTTTCCGCAAGCAGAGCTTCCAGCCATTGGCGCTGTTGCGCCTCACAGTCCAGGCCCGAGTTGACGATCATGCCGTTTATGATCACGAACAGGCAGTCCCGGTGTTCGAAGGAATAATACTGGGCCTGAAAATGCCGCTCGTACTCTGCGATCATGCCATCGTTGACAGTGCGCTGCTCTTGCTGAGGGGGCAGGGGTTCGCCAACATAGGCTTTTTCGCCGATATCGTGATTTCCGGCCACCAGATACAGTGGGCATTCGAGCGCTTCGTAGACCGCGTGAAAACGTTCCGCCGAATCCTCGTAGGCCGCCGTGCCCGGTTCGGGGTGCGTGATGTCGCCAAGATGAACAACGAAGTCGGGCGCCAGACGATTGAGCTCGTGGACCATATAGGCCGATCGCGCCGCGCCCAGCTTTACGGTGTCCACATCATATCCACCGATGGCCGACGCTTCTTCCTCGGTAACATGGGTATCGGCGATGACGGCGAAGGTGAAAAGATGCTCTTCGCTTATGTGATGGGGCATTCTCGTCACTTTCCTTTTCCCGATCCAATTCTCAAACGTCCTTGCAGGTTATTATGCGCCAAATGCCAGGTCGAGATATGTAAAGTCCTCGGCTCGACCGGCGAGAGGGAAAGGGCCTTGGAACCGGAATGGCCACGTCGGGAGCAAGTGCGGCAAATATGGCGTCAAGAGAGCTTGAAGAGCGGATCTATCAGGTGGCTCGGCAGATCCCGGTTGGTCGGGTGGCGACCTATGGCCAAGTCGCGCTGGTCGCCGGTGCCAATTCGGCACGGCGGGTAGGACGCGCCATGGCCACGCTGCCGATGGGCTCCGATGTGCCATGGCACCGCATCATAAATAGCCAGGGCAAGATCGCCATCCGGCGCCATGGCGGCCCGGATCCGGAGCAGAAGCGGCGCCTTCGGATCGAGGGCGTGCGGCTTGACCGCCAAGGCCGGGTCAACCTGCCGGCGGTCGCTTGGCCCGGGCCGTCGTTGCAATGGCTCGAAGTCAACGGCTACGACATCGAAGACTTGATCCTGCGCAGCCAACCCAAGGGCAGGCGCGGGGCCTGGGTGAATTGGAACCTCTGAATAGAGATTTCCGTCCCGCACCAAGAGATTGTTGGAAAATTGGGCTTGGGGCGGGAACCTCTCGGTCTAATCTATTGGATCGAATGTCTGCAGTTGGCACTTCTCGGGCCTAAAACGGCGACACGGCCATTTCCGCTTATCACTCAATAGCGGAATCTGTTTATTGGATCAGGGATCAGCGCCGTTGGTGCTGAGCAATCAACAAGGCAGTGACTTCGGTGATCCGCCCATTTGACCGAGATGGCAGCTGATCGATCAATGAGCGGACATCAACCCTCGACAGCCGACCCGCCATACATTTGGCGACGTAAACCAATTTCGATATCACTATTCCCCCCTCGCGGGTTCGCGGGGGAAGGGCTTCCCACTCGGGGCAACAGGCGTTAGATTTCCTTCCAACAACAAAACGGGAGGAAGCCGACCATGGGCGTGCTTGACGGCAGGGTAATTCTGGTCACCGGGGCTGGCCGGGGCATCGGGCGGGAACATGCCCTTTTGGCGGCCCGCGAGGGCGCCAAGGTGGTGGTTAACGACCTGGGCGGTTCGATCTCGGGCGATGACGAGGGCGCGGTTGGCCCGGCCCAGGAGGTGGTCAACGAGATCAAGGCGGCGGGCGGCGAGGCCGTGGCCAATTCCGACAGTGTCGCCATGATGTCCGGCGCCAAGGCCATGTTCGAACAGGCCATGGACAGCTTTGGCGGTCTGCACGGTGTCATCTCGCCGGCCGGCATCCTGCGCGACGCCATGTTCCACAAAATGTCCGAGGAAGATTGGGACGCGGTGATCAACGTCCACCTAAAGGGGTCGTTCAACGTCACGCGCGCCACCATCAATCATTTCCGCGATCAGGAAGACGGCGCCTATGTCCTGTTCACCTCCACCTCCGGCCTGGTCGGCAATATAGGCCAGACCAACTACGCCGCCGCGAAAATGGGCATCGTTGGCCTGTCCCGGGTCATCGCCATGGAGAACGAGCGCAAGAACGTGCGCAGCAATATCCTCTCGCCATCCGCCTGGACCCGTATGATCGGCACCATTCCCATCAAGGATGAAGCCACCGCCAAGCGTATTGAAATAACAAAAGCACGCATGCGGCCCGATCAGATCGCCCCCCTGGGCGTGGCGCTGGTCGCGGACGGCGCCAAGGATCTGACCGGACAGATCTTTTCGATCCGCGGCAACGAAGTTTATATCTGGAACCAGCCCCGGCCGATCCGCGGCATCGCCAATACGGAAGGCTGGACGCCATCCGCCATGCTGGACAACGCCTTCCACGCCTTCCGCGCCAACGTGACCGATCTGGGCAACGCCCGCACCGTGTTCACCACCGACCCGCTGTAATGCGTATAGGAGATCCCGGCCATGGCCATGAATTACGACCATTTGATGTCCTTGAAAGAGGAAGGCCGGGCGTTCTCCTATGGCGACCGGGAAACCATGTTGTACGCCCTGGGCGTCGGTTTCGGGCGGGACGCCTTGGATGAAAAAGAGCTGGACTATGTCTTTGAACGCAAGCCGCTGAAGACCGTGGCGACCATGGCGGCCGTGCTGACCCGGGGCCGCCTGTTGGCCGATTGCGGCTGGGACTACACACAGGTTCTGCATGGCGAGCAGCGCCTGGAGTTATTCCGCCCCCTGCCCCCCGAGGGCGAGTTGATCGCCGATGCCAGGGTTGCGGAAGCCTATGACAAGGGCGAGGGCAAGGGCGCCATCGTTCTCAGCGAGATCGACGTGCGCCTGAAATCCGACGGCCAGCCCCTGTTCAAGGTCGGCAGCACGACTTTTGCCCGCGGCGACGGCGGCTTTGGCGGGCCCAAAGGCGCCGGCCCCGCGCCCCATCCCACCCCGGACCGGGCGCCCGATGTCAGTTGCGCCTTGGAAACCCGCGTCGATCAGGCCCTGTTGTACCGCCTGAACGGCGACCGCAATCCCCTGCATGCCGATCCCGGCTTGGCCAAAAGTGTCGGCTTCCCGGTCCCGATCCTGCACGGCCTGTGCACCTATGGCACCGCTTGCCGGGCTGTTATCACGGCCATTTGCAATTATGATCACACCATGATCCGGGGCTTCGACGTGCGCTTTTCCGCACCCGTCTATCCCGGTGAAACCATCATCACGGATATGTGGCGGGACGGTAACATCGTGGCCTTTCAATGCCGCGTAAAGGAACGGGACCTGGTGGTGATCCGTAACGGCAAATGCACCCTGACTTCTTAGTCTTAGCTTCTTAGAGGACATTCAGAAATGACGAAACTTGGTGACTATGACGATATCGAAGTAACCCTGGATGAACATGTGGCATTGATCGAAATCCAACGCCCGCCCCATAATTTTTTCGATCATGCTTTGATCGGGCAACTGGCCGATGCTTGTGAAAGCCTGGATGGGAATGCGCAATGCCGTTCCATCGTTCTGGCCGCCCAGGGCAAATCGTTCTGCGCCGGGGCTAATTTCGGCGATGGCTCGGGGCAAAAAATTCTCGAAGATAAAAAACCCAAGCCGACCAACCATCTGTACGAGGAAGCCGTGCGCCTGTTCGGCACGAAAAAGCCCATTGTCGGCGCCATCCAGGGCGCGGCCATCGGCGGTGGCCTGGGACTGGCCCTGGTGCCTGACTTTCGGGTCACCTGTGCGGAAGGGCGTTTCAGCGCCAATTTTACCCGCCTGGGCTTCCATCCCGGCTTTGGCCTGACCCACACCCTACCGGCCTTGATCGGCCAGCAGTACGCGACCCTGATGATGTATACCGGCCGCCGCATCAAGGGCGACGAAGCGGTCACCATGGGTCTGGCCGATATGCTGGTACCCCTGGACCAGGTGCGTAGCGCGGCCATGGAACTGGCGCAAGAGATCGCCATCTCCTCTCCCTTGGGTGTGGTGGAAACCCGCGCCACCATGCGGGCCGGCCTGGCCGACCGGGTCAGGGCGGCGACGGATCATGAATTGAAAATCCAGAACCAATTGCGCCAGACCGATGACTTCCAGGAAGGCATCGCGGCCACGTCCGAGCGGCGGTTGCCCAACTTTCAGGGCAGATAGAATGGATGAAGCGCAAAGCCTTGTCGCCGATGCGGCGAGCCGGATTTTCCGCGATCTTGGTGATCCGCAGACCGTCAATAACGCCCAAGATGATGGCTGGCGGGAGCCGCTGTGGTCGGCCTTGGAAGACGCCGGGCTGACCAGCGCCTGGGTTGCGGACGAATTGGGTGGCGCGGGCGCCGGTATCGGGTCGGGCTTTGCCGTCCTGCGGGTGGCGGGCGAATACGCGGCGGCGCTGCCATTGGCGGAAACCCTGTTGGCGGGCTGGCTGTTGGGCATGGGCGGCATTGTCCTGCCCGGCGGGGCCATGTCCGTGGCGCCAACCCGGCGCGGCGATACCCTGACCCTGGGCGCGGACGGCGTATTATCGGGTATCGCCCGGGCGGTAACCTTCGCGGCGGAGGCCGAACATCTGGCAATCCTGGCGCAGGGCGGCGGCGGCGCGGTGGTGGCGCTGGTCGATGTGGCTGACTGCAACTGCCGGGACGGCCGCAATATGGCGGGTGAAGTACAGAATGCCGTCGATTTGACCGGCGTCACGCCGGTGCAATGGGCCGCCCTGCCCGAGGGCATTGAAGCGGGAACACTTTTATTAATGGGGGCGGCGGCGCGATCCATGCAAATGGCTGGCGCCCTGCAGACCGTCCTGGAAATTGCCGTGCAATATGCCGAGGAACGGGTCGCCTTCGGCAGGCCCATCGGCAAATTTCAGGCGGTGCAACATAATCTGGCCCGTCTGGGTGAAGAGGCGGCCGCCGCCATCGCCATCGCCAATTCCGCCGCCTATACCATCGAGCATATGGATGGCTGGGATGGCAATGGGGTTTTCCTGGATGTCGCCTCGGCCAAAATCAGGGTCGGCGAAGCGGCCGGTCAAGGCGCGGCCATCGGCCATCAAACCTTTGGCGCCATCGGCTTTACCAAGGAACATATTCTGCACCGCTTCGTGCAGCGGCTATGGGCCTGGCGGGATGATTTCGACAATGAAGCGGTTTGGGCCGCCGAACTGGGCCGCCGGGTCGCCGCCAAGGGTGGCGAAGGCCTGTGGCACAGCCTGACGGCCGCCTGACAGGGGCCTAATCGAACGAGGATCAAGAACAGCATGTCCGTCGCCATACAATTCGATCCCATCCGCCTGCCGCCCGAGGCCGAGGCCCTGCGCGTGGAGGTCCGCTCGTTTTTGAAGGAGGAAATGGCCGCCGGTACCTTCGATCCCCAGGCCGGCCGGAAGACCAACCATGAATTCAGCCGCAAGGTCGGCGCCAAGGGCTGGATCGGCATCACCTGGCCCAAGAAATACGGCGGCCAGGAACGCAGTTTCCTGGAACGCTATGTCATCAACGAGGAGTTCCTATTTGCCCGCGCCCCGACCCGCAAGCATTTCACCGCCGATAGGCAAAGCGGCCCGGTGCTTTTGAAATATGCTTCCGAGGCGATCAAGCAGGACATCCTGCCGCGCATTACCCGGGGTGAGGTATCTTTTTGCATCGGTATGAGCGAGCCTGATTCAGGTTCCGATCTGTTTGCCGCCATAACCAAGGCCGAGCGCACCGACGACGGCTGGTTGATCAATGGCCGCAAGCTGTGGACCTCGTTGGCGCATGAATCCGATTACATGATCGGCCTGTTCCGCACATCTGCCCCGACCCAGGAAAATCGCCGCCACGGCCTGTCGCAATTTCTGGTCGACCTGAAGACGCCGGGCATCTCGACCCGGCCCGTGCTGCACCCGACCGGCAACCACGAATTCAACGAGGTCATCTTTGATGACGTTCTGTTGCCCCATGACAATCTGCTGGGCGAGGCGGACATGGCGTGGAAGCAGGCAACCTCGGAACTGGCTTATGAACGCAGCGGCTCGGAACGGTTCCTGGAAACCAACCAGGTTTTGTTCGAGCTGGTGGATTTCATCGGTGAAAACCCCGACCTGCGCGAGGCCGAGGGCCTGGGCCGCCTGGTGGCCCAGTTGCATACCCTGCGGCGCATGTCGATTTCCGTCGCCGGCATGCTGCACGCCGGCAAGGAGCCGGTGCTGGAAGCATCCGTCGTCAAGGATCTGGGCACGGTCTGGGAACAGGCGCTGCCGTCCATTGCCCGCGAGCTGTCGGCCTTCGTGGACCGCGACCCCGGCAATCGGCTGCGGTTCGAGGAAATCCTGGCCCACAACATTACCATCGCGCCGAAGCTGACCATCCAGGGCGGGACCACCGAAGTTCTGCGCGGCATCGTCGCCCGCGGCCTGGGATTACGCTAGGCGTTTCCTGGAACAAGCTACATATTTGAGTTCACCGTCATTCCCGCGAAAGCGGGAATCCAGATCCCCGCCGAAATTCATAAAGGTAAGGCAATTGGAAAAACTGAGTGCCCCAGGGACCATCTAGATTCCCGCTTTCGCGGGAATGACGGTTAGCATTTTGAATTTCGCCTATGCAGGTGTCATTCAGCAACCTGCAAGGATTCCCTGAAATGCCCGATCTGTCGGCCCTGTTGTGGCCAAATGTCGTTGCCGTTATCGGGGCCTCGCCGGAACCCAATATCCTGCGTGGCCGCATCATGGAGGTCATGACCAGCCATGATTTCAAGGGGACCATTTACCCAATCTCCCGTAGCCACGAGGAAATTTGCGGCCTGCGCTGCTACCCCTCTATCGACAAGGTGCCCGAACGGGTCGACTTGGCGGTGTTGATCATTCCAGCGGAATTCATCCATTCCACCCTTGCCGCCTGTGGCGAGGCCGGCGTACGGGCGGCGCAAATCCTAACCTCGGGCTTCGCGGAAGAAGGCGGCGAGGCGGGCGCGGCGGAGCAGGACGAAATCCGCGCCATCGCCGAACGCTACGACATGGCTGTGTTCGGCCCCAATTCCGAAGGCTTCGCGAACAGCGCGGCCGCTCTCTGCCCCACCTTCAGCCCGGCGGTGGACAATACCGAGTTGCCCCTGCTGCCGCCCTGGCGCCAGGATGGCCATATTGCCGTGGTGGCGCAAAGCGGCGGCATGGGCTTTGCCTTCTACGACCATGGGCGGCCAAAAGAACTTCCCTTCAATTATATCGTCACCACCGGCAACGAAGCCTGTTTGGGAACCCTGGACGTGGTCGATCATCTGCTGGATGAAGGCAAAACCGATGCCTTTATCCTGTTCATGGAGGATGTAAAGCGGGGCGAACGCCTGGCCCAGGTGGCGGAAAAAGCCTTGAAAGCCGGTAAACCGATCATTCTGACCAAGATCGGCACATCCGATGCGGGCGCCCGGGCGGCGGCTTCTCACACCGCCTCTCTGGCAGGCTCCTACCAGGCCTATCAGGGCATATTCCGGCGCTATGGCATTATCGAGGGCGGCAATACGGAAGAGATCGTCGATATCGCCGCCGCCTTTTCCTATCACGGGCGGAACTTGCCCAAGGGGAAACGGGTTGGCATTTGCACCGCCTCGGGCGGGGGCGGTGGTTGGATGGCCGATCTATGCGTCGCGGCCGGACTGGAAGTTCCCGAACTGGATGCCAAGACCCGTGCCACCATCGATGCCTATTTGCCCGCCTACGGCACCTCGCAAAACCCGATCGATGCCACGGCCCAAGCCGTCCGTGTCACCGGTTATGGCGGTCTGGCGCGCATGGCGGCGGCTTCGGATGTGTTGGATGCGATCATCACGGTTGCTTCCTGCCGCAACCCCGCGGTCTTGCGGCGGGAGCAGGAGGATTTGATCGAACTGGCGAAAGACGTCGACAAACCGATCCTGTTTTGCTCCTACACCCAGCCACATCAAGACGCGACGGCGATACTAAGCCAGGCCGGCTTTCCCCTGTTTGGCAATCTGGCCAACTGCGCCCGCGCCATGGCCGAGATGGCCGATTATCACCAGTTGCGCGAGCGGTTTCTGGCGGCGCCCAAAATCCAAGGCAGCGATGCGGGCGCCCGCGACAAGGTTGCCGCACAATTGTCGGCGGCAGGGCCGGTGTTGTGTGAATACGAGGTCAAACCGCTGCTGGCGTCCTATGGCATTGCCGGCGGCGAGGAAGCCCTGGCCACCAGCGCCGATGACGCCGTCGCCCTGGCGAAAAAATTCGCGGCCCCGGTTGCCCTGAAAATCCAGTCTCCCGATGTCCTGCACAAGACCGAGGCCGGCGGCCTGGCCCTGAATTTGGACACGGAGGCGGCCGTGCGGACCGCCTATAAGCAGGTCATGGCGGCGGCCACCAAAGCAACCCGCGGCGTCCTGGTTCAGGCCATGGCGCCCAAGGGCCATGAAATGATCCTTGGGATCAATCACGATGTCACGTTCGGCCCTATGCTGATGCTGGGTTTCGGCGGCATATATGTGGAAGTCAATCCGGATGTGGCCCTCTCTCCCGTGCCCCTGGACCGGGACGCCGCCGCCGCCCTGCTGGACCGCCTGCGCGGCCGGGCCCTGTTGGATGGGGTGCGCGGCGAGGGGCCGGCGGACATCGGCGCCCTGCTGGATCTGGTCGTCAAGCTGTCCCGGTTCGCGGCGGATCATGGCACGGTGATTGGCGAATTGGATCTTAACCCGGTGCTGCTGCATCCAGAAGGTCAGGGCGTCAGCGTGGTTGATGCCCTATTGATAAAACGCTAGTGGTGAAACGTTCATGAACGATCAGGATATCCATCTGCATTACGATGTTCACGAGGGCAATGGCCCCTATATCCTGATGCTGCACGGCATGCTGTCTTCGCGCGCGCAATGGTCCTTGAACGTGCCGGCCTTGCAGAAAGTGGCCCGTCCGGTGTTGGTGGAATTGCTGGCCCATGGCCGCTCCGCCGCACCCGAGGCGCCAGAGCATTATCACCCCGACGCCTACGTGCGCACCTTCGAGGCGATCCGGCGAAAATTGGGCATAGAGCGCTGGTTCATTTGCGGCCAGTCTTTTGGCGCCAGCCTGACCCTGCGCTACGCCCTACGCCATCCCGACAGGATATTGGCTCAGGTTTTCACCAATTCTTCCTCCGCCCTGGCTGGCGCGGACACCCTGGCCGCCTACCGCGCAACTTCGGAACAACGGGCCCAGGCAATGGAACAGGGCGGCCATGAAGGCATTCGCGCGCTGCCGATCTATCCCGGCAAGGCCCGGCGCCTGCCCGAGGAAGCACGCAAGGCCCTGGTCAAGGACGCCGAACTGCTGCAACCTAAAGGCTTGGCCCAATCGTTCCGCCATTCCTCGCCCTATCTTTCAGTTCGGGACGAGGTGTCGAACACTACCGTGCCAACCTTATTGGTCCGCGGCGCAGCGGAAAAAAGATTTCAATCGAATTATGAGTTCGCCGTGGCCAATATTCCCGGCCTGAAGGTGGTCGAGGCGGAAGCGGGCCATGCGGTGAATATCGAAGCGGCGGATATCTTTAACGGCGCCGTGACGGCATGGATCAAACAGCATAGCGCTCAAGCTTTGGGGGAACCGTAGAATGGGCCAGCCGACAACATTATTCGATAAGCTGTGGGAGGCCCATGTGGTCCGCTCCCTGGGCGAGAACCTGGATCTCCTCCACGTGGACCGGCAACTGATCCATGATCTAAGCGGGGCGCGGGCGCTGAAGGAAATACAGAAACGGGGCCTTTCTGTGCGCAACCCCGAACTCTGCATCGCCACGCCGGATCATAGCGTTTCCAGCCAACCGGGCCGCACCTTGGCCTCCAGCCCCGCCGGCGAAAGCCTGGGCGGCGGCCTGCGGAAAATGGCCGAGGCAACGGGGATACCCCACTATGGCCTGGATCATCCCAACCAGGGCATCGTCCATGTGATTGGACCGGAGACGGGTTTCACCCTGCCCGGCTGCCTGCTGGTTTGCGGTGACAGCCATACCTCCACCCACGGCGCCCTGGGTGCCCTGGCATGGGGCATCGGTTCCTCGGAATTGGTGCACGCCCTGGCCACCCAGACCGTGCGCCAGCGCCGGCCCCAAACCATGCGCATCGTCATCGATGGCGAATTGGGCAGCGGGGTCGAGGCCAAGGACGTGATCCTGCATGTCATCGGCCAGTTGGGGGTCGGCGCCGGCACCGGCTATGGCGTTGAATATGCCGGCACCACCATTGCCGCCATGGACATCGAGGCGCGTATGACGATTTGCAACCTGTCCATCGAATTCGGCGCCCGCATGGGCATGGTCGCCCCGGACGAAACAACCTTTGACTATTTGAAGGACCGCCCCCTGGTCCCCAAAGGCGCGGCCTGGGACAGCGCGGTGGAATATTGGCGTGGGTTGCGCTCCGATGATGGCGCGGTGTTTGACCGCGAGGTTACCTTCGACGCGGGAGAGATCGCCCCCCAGGTTACCTGGGGCACCTCGCCAGGCCAGACCCTGGCGGTGACCGGCATCATTCCAACGCCCGATAGCTTTGTCGAGGCGGACCAGCAAAACAGCGCACGGGCGGCCCTGGACTATATGGACTTGAATGGGGGGCAGGCCATTGCCGGCACCAGGGTGGACCGGGTTTTCATCGGCTCCTGCACCAACAGCCGCCTTTCGGACCTGCGCCGCGCGGCCGCGGTGATACAGGGGCACACGGTAGCATCGCATGTGACGGCCTGGGTCGTGCCGGGATCGGTCCCGGTCAAGGTGGCGGCGGAGGCCGAGGGCCTGGACCAAATATTCCTCGACGCGGGATTCGAGTGGCGCGAGCCCGGCTGTTCCCAATGCGTGGCGGCCAATGGTGAAACCGTGGCGCCCGGCGAACGCTGTATCTCCACTTCCAACCGGAATTTCGTGGGCCGTCAGGGACCAAAAGCCCGCACCCATCTGGCCGGCCCGGCCATGGCGGCGGCGGCGGCGATTGCCGGTGAGATCACCGATGTACGCAACCTCGCACCACTCGCGGAGGACAATTGAATGGAGAAGCTGCAGCTATTGCAAGGCGTGGCCGCCCCCCTGCCCCGCGCCAATATCGATACGGATATCATTACGCCCATGGCCTATCTGATGACCGGTAACCGCGAAACCATGCATGAACATACCTTCGAGCCTCTACGTTTCCTGAGCGACGGCAGTGAGAACCCTGACTTTATTTTGAACAAGCCCGGATACCGTGACGCGGCAATCCTGATCACGGGACGCAACTTCGGCTGCGGCAGTTCCCGCGAAACGGCTGTCTGGGGTATTCGCGGCCTGGGGATCCGCTGCGTCATCGCGGAAAGCTTCGGCGATATCTTTTTCAACAATTGTTTCCAAAATTCTGTCCTGCCAATCCGCCTGCCGGCCGAGACAATCGCCGAACTGATGGCGGAGGCCGGCGACGATCAGGGCAACACGCAATTCCAGGTCGATGTGGCCAGCCGTACCCTGACGACGCCATCGGGGCGGACCATTACTTTTGATCTGACCCCGGACCGGCAAACGGCCCTGTTGGAAGGCCTGGACGAAATCAGCCAGACCCTGAAGGAAGATGCCGCAACGGCTGCGTTTCAAGCCAGGGACCGCACGGCACGGCCCTGGATCTACAACCTGGGCGCCATCGATTGAGTGTGCCATGACAGGGGCAAACGAACTGATCGCGGATGCTCCCCCCAATCTGCTGACGCCCAGTTTGCCATGCGCCGGCGTGAAACCGGATGATTTGCGCCGTCAGGATCCAGGTGCCATCGTTGCGGTGCAGGAGCGCAAAATGCCCTGGACAGACGTCTGGTCCGCCGGTCATGGGGTGGGTTCTATTCACGATGTGCGTTCCCTACGCGCCCTGTGTGACCGCCTGAAGTCAGAATATGCGGCGGCGCGGGGCGGCCCGCACCGCTTCCACGCCCCGAAATAAGGGTAAACCCTTTGGCGGATCACCAGGACCACGCGGCAAACGGCTGGCGTGAGGTGATCAGGGGTGCCGGTCTGGTTCGCCTTGCCCTGATTTTGAGCTGCGTTTCCCTGCATGCCATGGACATCTTTTTCATCGCCACCATTTTGCCCAGCGTGGTCGCGGATATCCAGGGCGTGGCCTTTTATGCCTGGCCCTCGGCGCTGTATGTCGTGGCCTCGATCATGGGCGCGGCGAGCGGCGGCATTTTGGGCTCGAACCTGGGTCTGCGCCGGGCCCTCACGCTGGCCGCGTCGGTCTATTTGCTGGGCGCCTTGATCTGCGCCGTTGCGCCCCATATGGCGGTGTTCCTGGTCGGTCGCACGGTGCAAGGCCTGGGCGGCGGCCTGATGCTATCTCTCGCCTATACCATGACCCGGCAATTGTTCCCTGAAAGCCTCCGCCCCCGTGTCTTTGCCCTCATGTCGGTCATGTGGGGGGTCGGGGCGCTGGTTGGGCCCATCGTGGCGGGCGTCTTCGCGCAACTGGGCTTTTGGCGGGGGGTTTTCTGGCTCACCGTGCCGGTGTTCCTGGCCGTGCTTGCCCTGGCCCGGCGCGCCCTGCCGGCTTCGGCACCCGCGGCCAAGGGCGCCAAGTTGCCCTGGAAGCGGTTGTTACTGCTTGGCGCGGCGGTGCTTTGCGTCACCGTCAGCGGACAAACCGATCAACCCGGCCTGCGTTCCATATTGATCCTGGGCGCGGTGAGCGGTGTCGCGGGCATGCTTTGGCTCGACCATATTGCCGACAATCCCCTGCTGCCCAGCCGCCCCGCCTCCCTGAGCCATATCGTCGGCACCGGCTATTGGACCATTTTCCTGCTGTCCTTCAGCTTCGCGCCCCTGGGCATCTTTCTGCCCCTGCTGGCCCAACGTTTGTACGACGTGCCGCCGTCGCTGGCGGGATACGTCTCGGCCGCCTTGTCTATTGGCTGGTCGGCAGCCGCCTTCGCCGTGGCCGGCGCCGGGCCGCCCGTACAGCGCGTCCTTATAGTGTCCGGGCCATTGTGCCTGCTGGCCGGTATTGCCGGACAAGGCTTTTTCGTCGTCAGCGGCCCACTCTGGGCTCTGGTGGCCATGGTTTTTTTGACCGGTCTGGGTGTTGGGCAGTGCCACGCCCACATCACCAACCGCGCCATGAGCAGCGCCAGGCCCGGCGAGGAAGCCTTGACCGCCGGCGCCATCCCCACCATGCAGTCCCTTGGCATTGCCTTTGGCGCCGCCACCGCTGGCCTGCTGGCCAACGTCGCCGGCCTGTCGGGCGGCATCACGGCCGCCACCCTGGCCACCGTGACCGATTGGATCTATGGTTTCGCGCTGATACCGGCGGGCTTTGCAGTGCTGGCCGCCCTGCGCCTAGTGTGGTTGATCAGGGTTATACCACACCGCGATGATAGGGACCCATAGAGATCGTCTCCACGCAGCCTCGGGTAGGAGAGAAGGCGCCGGCGATGCGGGACATCGTCAAACCTTCTCGACGCCATCCGAGGCTGCGTGGAGGCGACCGGGACGGCGCTTTTCGGGAGCTTTCGGTTGGCGTCGCGCACGCCTAACGATGCCCCGCATCGCGTCGGCGCACGCTCCTACCCGAAAACTCCCGAAAAGCGTCTCTATGGGTCCCTATCATCTCGGTGTGGTATTAGTCCGACCAGGTCGTAATTACGCCCCGTTGCCGCAGACCGGCGATGGCGGCCGCGTCATGGCCCAGTTCGCCCAGCACTTCGTCGTTATGCTGTCCCGTGACGGGCGCGGTGCCGGTGGGGGTGCCGGCCTTGATCTTTGGGATGCCCGGTGGGTTGGGAATGGGCAGCGGGCCGTCCAGGCCAGTCAGATCCAGCCAGGAAAACAACTCCGTCTCCACCACCTGCGGGTGATCCAGGAACTGCTGGAAATCCTGCAACATTTCGTTCTGCAATCCCGCCTCGGTAAACAGATCGCGCCAGTGGGCGGCCGGTTGGGTCAGCAGGATCCCGCCCACCCGCGCCAGCAACATCTCGGCCTGGGCCAGGCGGGCTTCATTACCCTGCAAGCCCGGGTCGGACTTCAAGTCGTCCATACCGAGGACATCGCACAAGGTATGGAAATCCCTGTCCTGCAGGATGACAAGCTGCAACCAGCCATCGCCGGTGGGAAAAGTCCCCGATGGCGCCGTACGGGGGGCGTTTTGCAGTTTGCCCTGGGATGCGGCCATGATGCGGATGGCGCTGAGGTTGGCCGCACTGCGCATGAGCGAGGCGTCGATAAAGCGGCCCCGCCCATCGTCCCGTTTGGCATACAGCGCCGGGGCCACGGCCTGAAAGGCGTAGAGCGCCGTCGACATGTCGTTGATAATGGTATTGACCCGGTGGGGAATGCCGTCATGGCCCTTGTTGTCCATCATGAAGCCGGTAAATGCCTGCAACACGGGATCCATGGCCGGCTTGCCGCGCAGGGGACCAGTCTGGCCAAAACCGGAAATGGAGAGATAGATCAGGCCGGGATTAAGCGCCATCAGGCGTTCATGGCCAAAGCCCAGGCGGTCGATGACGCCGGGACGGAAACCTTCCATGAAGACATCGGCGCCGGCCACCAGGGCATCGATAATGGCCGGGGCCTCGCCGCATTTCAGGTCGATGGCCAGGCTGCGTTTGCCCAGGCTGCCCAGAAAGGAAAATTCCGTGTGATTGGCGGTGGCCGTGCCCAGAACACGGGCCCAGTCGCCTTGCAGGGGTTCCACCTTGATTACATCGGCGCCGTGCTGGGCCAGTAACGTGCCGCAATAAGGGCCGGCGATGCCCTGGCTCAAATCCACTACCTTGACGCCCGCGTAGGGCCGCTCGAAACTCATATGCCTACTCCCTATACGTCAAGGCGGTAGGCATCGCCATCGCGGACCAGATGGCCGGCGGTGGGAGTGGCGAAATGGGTGCCGATAATCAGGGTCGGGGTATCGGCATAGCGGGCGAACATTTCGTACCGGGTGCGCCGGGCCTGTTCGGGATCGGTATCCACCGAGGCCGACCATTCCGGATGGGCCATCTGACAGGGATGATGGATGAAATCGCCGGTGATCAATGCCTCTTCGCCCTGGCTTTGGATCAAAACCGAGACATGGCCCGGCGTATGGCCGACCGTGGGGATCAGACTGATCTCGGCGCACAATTCATGCCGGGTGTCGACCAAATCCACCAATCCGGCATCAAACACGGGCAATACGGAGTCCGCCATGATCTGTTCCGTATCCGGGTTCTCGAAACCGCGCCAATGGTCGAACTCCACCTGGCCCATTAAATAACGGGCCTTGGGAAAGGTGGGCTGCCATTTGCCGTCCACCAACATTGTGTTCCAGCCCACGTGATCCACATGCAAATGGGTACACAGCACGCAATCAACCTGATCGGTGGCATACCCCGCCGCCGCCAGGTCCTGCAAAAAGCTGGTCTGCAATTGGTTCCAGGGCGGATTACACCGTTCCTTGTCGTTGCCGATGCAGGTATCGACCACGACGGTACGGTCCGGCGTCTCGATAATCAGGGCGTGGATGGAGCCACGCATGCGGCCATTCTCGTCCGCGAAATGGGGATAGAGCCAGGGGATCTCCCGCAGCCTGTCCCTTGTGGCGTCAGGCAGAATGGGGCTCATGCCACCGGTCGCCTCGATCTCCACCACCCGTGTCACCGTGACCTCGCCAATACGCCACCTGCCCTGGTTCATCTGTTTCCCTCTCCGCTCGCTTGCCATGCCGCCACATGGGCCAGCAACCGGCCTGCATCGTCCAGTGTTTCCAATTGCTGCAGATCAACCAACAGCGCCTCCGCCACCGTCTCTCCCAACAAGGGCACTGCAAGACCGCGGAACTTGGCGTCGATCTTCAGGCCCTGGGCCGCGACATCTTCGGCCGGCACGCCCACATCGAAACTTCGTTCCAGGGTCTGGCCGTCATGCAGGGTAACGCGCGCCGTGGCCAAGGTGCCGGGGCCACCGCCGTCAACAACCGCCACCTTGCGCCGAAGGGCGACAAGTTCGGGCGCCTGGGCGTTGGCATCGGAAAAGCTATCGATGCTGGCCGTGTCTTTTCCCGCCAGGGCAAAGGCGGCGGTATGGCGCAGGCTGAACTTTACCTCCAATCCAGTGCCGGGTTCCTGAATATTGCAGACCTTCAAATGGCCGGGATCGACCGATAGGACGACGCTGTCGATCTGCTCCGGTGCGATCCGCCCTTCGTGCCGCAGATCGGCCAGAATTTCGATGGTGGAATGGGTCAGATAACAGGCGGCGTGATATTTGAACAGATTCTCCCGCACATGAAAGCCGCGCCGGGGCGCCTGCAGGGCGCGCTGGTCGTTAAAATGATCGCTTTGGCTATCGGCGAATCCCTGGGTTGCCTCCAGAATATCCGGACGCGAGGTAAAACCGCGCCGCGCCAGTCGGGCCGCCAACAGGCCGTTACCGGCCGCCTTGCCCGCGTGCAGGGGTTTGCACATGGTGCCGAATTGCGCCTTCAGGCCCGCCGCCTGGGTGCCGGCGATGCCCAGGGCCCGCGCCATGGCCTTGCCATCCAGACCCAGCAAATGGCCGACCCCCGCCGCCGCGCCGAAACTGCCGACCGTGGCCGTGGCATGGAAGCCTTTTTGGTAATGGCTGGGCGCGACCAGGTTGCCGATCCGGCATTCGGTCTCGTAACCGGCCACGAACGCGGTCAGCAGCTCGCGGCCCGTGGCGCCCAGATCCTCGGCCACGGCCAGCGCGGCCGCGGCCACCTGGGCCGTGGGATGGCCGCCCATTGCGCGGTTGACGTCATCATAGTCCAGCGCGTGAGAGCCGGCACCATTGACCAGGCAGGCCTGAGCCAGGGTGCCCTTGGCCCCCGTGCCAATCAAGGTTGCGCGCGGCTGGCCGCCTTCCTCCGCCGCCTCCGCCGCCAATAGCGCGGTCAAAGGCTCCGCCGCCCCGGCCAGGGTGACGGCGAACCAATCGATCAGGCATTGTTTCGCCACCGCCAGACTATCGGCGTCGATATCCTCGAAGCGCAAATCGGCCGCGCCTTGGGCCAGGTTTTCGGTGATGGCGGGCGCGGTTTCCTCAAGCGCGGGGCTGCTCATGTTCTTATCCTCGATGGCCATTAATCGATCCGGCCCCAAGTGTGTCCCCTTGCCGCGCTTTCGTCCAGCCCGGGTTATACCACCCGGCGCGCCAGATCGGCCAGGGCGGGTCACGCCCGAGCCGGATCGAGCCTCAGATTGCCAGATCCTTGAGATTGTAGTCCTGGATGACCCGCTTGAAGGTTTCGTCCGTCAAACGGTACCCGTCCTCCAGCCCCGCGAATGGCAGGTATCGATAGGGCGTCTCGCCGGTGAGGTGCTTTTGCCGCGCATCGATCGCGACCGCGATGACGGCGGACCGCTCGAAGATCCGCCGCTCGTCGTAGACCGTCTCCGATTCCATGCTGAGAGCGCCCTTCGCGCCAAGCACCGAGGTGCGGCGGTGGAAGCCGAAGGTGAGGGAGATACGCAGATCGGGCGAGGTATTGGCGAACGAGCCATGCAACATCTGGCGATTGACGATGGTAACGTCGCCCGCATCACAGATCAGCGGCACCGCGCCCGGCAATTTGTCGCTGCCGCCATTCCGCTTGACCAATTGCTTGATATCGATACGTCCTTTCTTATGGGTACCCGGCATGACCCAAAGGCAGTTCCCCAGCGTGCTCGGGTACAGCTGGACCTGAAAATTGAAGCCATGAATCCCTTCGTCCCAATTTGCCGATTGCCAATGGGTCACGCCATCCTGGTGCCAGGCGACCGATCCGCCAAGCCCCGGTTGCTTGACGAAAATCGCATCGTTGAAGGGTACAAAGTCCTGACCGTTAATCGCCTCGGCAATGGCCAACAGCTCTGGATGGCCATACAGGCGCAACCCCGATTCCATCGCCTGACACATGCCATGCATCAGATACAGCACATCCTCGGGCGCGCCGGCGTCCGGCGCCGGTTGGGTCATCCGGCTCGGGTGCCGGCCGCCCAAAACCTCCGTCCCGCCCCAGGGATCGGACAATGGCTTGATGAAAGTATAAGGATTACGCGCGAAATCCCGGCCAAGCGCGGGCCGGCCCTGGGCGTCTACCGTGGCGTCGCGCCGTACCGGCGCCCGATCGATCATATTGTTGGCATCGGCGCGGAGCTCGTCTAGCTCCGCCTGCCCGATCACCCCTTCAAAAACGTAAAAGCCCTTTTCCCAATAGGCGCCCAGAATGTCCGGATGGAGCTTGCCCCGGGCATCAAAACGCACAGGGCCACGGTTGCCCATCGCCTTGGCAAGGCGCTGGCCTTCGCGGAGATATTCGGCCATTCCGGCGGCGTGCTCCGCCCGGGTCGGCTCCGTGGCGTTATCCGTGGCGGTAACCGAAAGCTCTTTCATTGTGCCCCCATTGCTAATATTCAGAAAGTTACGGCCGCCAGCACCGACGGCAGCCCCGAGGCAAGCGGGGTCCACGCAGCATCGTTATCGACGCGCCAGACTTCGCCGGTATCGGTGCCGACCACCACGCCGCCGGGTTGCTCCAGATCCGGTGTCAGCCCATGAAAGTTGGCCCGGGAAGGAGAATGCGCCGGATCGCAAAGAGAGCGCCAGGTTTCGCCGCCATCATTCGAACGCAGCAGCATGGCCTGGGCGCCGCCTTCATCCTTGAAGCTCGAAAACGCGGTTGGCGCACTGGCGACCGTTAAGCCATACGGCGCGCGCGGATCGATGCACATGGGCCGCGAATAACGCGGTGTGATGCCCTTCCATGCATATTGCCAACTGGCACCATGATCGTCGGAGCGAAAGACGCCGGCATTGCCTTCGATCTTTTCCGCGACGCCGTTTATCCGGCCATAGCCGGTGGAAGCGTACAGGACCTCCGGTTTGTCCGGTTGGGCGCACATCATATGCAAATCCGGGTTCTCACCCGGCAGGCCCAGCTCCCACGTCTCGCCGCCGTCCTCGGTACGCATGATGCCGCCCACCTCGACGCCCACCCATATACGGCGCGGATCATCGCGGTCGATCACCAGCGCCCGTGCACGGCCCGGCATCGGGGGTTTAACCGGCAGGCACCACTCGGCTGCCTCGGGTGCTTGCGCGAACGGTTCAATCTCATGCCAACTCGCGCCGGCGTCATCACTTCGAAACAGTCCGGCCGGTTGCGTGCCCGCATAAAGAACGCCGTTGCCCGCGCTCCGGATCTGCCAGACCTCGCGGTCTTCAAGACCGGCCAGCGACCAGGACCCGCCGCCATCGTCGGACAGGTATATGCCGGCGCCGGTGCCCGCGAACACGCGGTTGTCATCGGTGACGAGATCACGAACGCCACGGCTTTCGAGTACATGGCGGGTCGCATCCCCCTCGATGGAAAACACGCCCTTGCTGGTACCGGCCAAAATCTTCATCACGGCTCCCCCTCGCTGAATTCCCGCCCACGCACATATTCTCTGCAAACTGGACGATTGTGCAAGAAAATAGCGTTGGTCTTGGGCAGCGTTAGGCGGCAGTGGTATAGATTTCCGTCTCTTCCGCGACGTTATGCAAGGTATGCAAGCCCAATGGCGTCATCGCCTCGGGCAGGGCCTGTTGCACGGCGCCGGAGAACAGCAACGAGCGGTCCAGCACCTTGCATTGTTCCGACAGGCGGGCGGCCAGGATGGCAGCACTGCCGATAACCGTGAAATCCAGCCGTTCCGGCGCGCCCACATTGCCAAAAGTGACCTCGCCCACATGCACGCCAATGGCACAGCGCAGGGGTGGATCATCCGTCTCCGCCAGGCGCGCGACGATGTCCACCGCCGCGTCGCGGGCCAGGCCACAGGCCTTGGCGGGATCGCCCTCGACCGGGAAAATGGCCAGGACCGCATCGCCAATGAACTTCAAGACCTCTCCCCGACGGGACAAGATCGGCTCCGACACCGTTTCGAAGTAGTTATTCAACAGATCAAGATAGGCGCGGCGCGGCAGCGAGGCGGCCAACTGGGTGGAGTTACGCAGGTCGCAGTACAGTATCGTGGCGCGTATTTCCTCCCCCGACCCGCGTTGGGTCTCGCCGTTCAGGACCCTGGTGCCCGAACGCTGGCCCAGATAGGTGGTCAACAAAGTGCGGGCATTCTGCCGCAGGGTCATGGTTTCGTAAAACCGGCTGAGCCCGAAAACGCATTGAAAGACGGCGCCCAGATCGGCCGTGGAAAACCCCTGCGGATGGTCCGAGGTCATGGTCAAGGTATTGAACTGGCCATCGGAAAACGGCAAGGGCATGGCAACATAGTCGGTACCGCCCTGGGCGCGCAGATCATCCATCACGGGAAAGCGGAACTCTGTCTCGCCGGCCAGGTCCAGGCGCTGGCGCACGCCGCCCAGGCCTTCGCTGACATGCCGCACGGGGCTGTTCAGATAGGCCGGCTGCAACAGCATGCCCTGTGGCATGCCGAACTCCATCACGCCGTCGCCGCCGCCGCGCAGCCACCGATAGTTGCGGCTGGCCAGTTGCGGGTGCAGGGTCCGAATTCCCACGCTGAGCCGCCACAGGGGTATGCCGCTGTCGACCATTTTTTGCGCAAATTGTTGGGTCAGCTCCTCCGGCGTTTTGCACATCCAGGCGTCCCGCAACAGCCAGTCCACCAGGGGACCGGACAAACCCACATCGGGGGCGGCAAGGCATAAGGGTTGATCCAGGGAGTCGTCCATAAAGGCGATATGCCCGGCCAAGGCGGCGGCTTCGGGAAACGGCGTTTCGTAGCTAAAAGCGGTGTTCTCCGCCAGGCCATCGGGCAAGGCCAGATGCCAATAACTGGCGGTCCCCTTGAAGGGGCAAAAGGTGCGCCGGGCCGACGGCTGCAACAAGCCCTCGGCGACAGCCGCGCGGGGAAAATAGTGGTAGGACTGTAAACCGGTCTCGTGCATCACCAATGCCCTGGCGCTTTCCGCCAGAACCGATCCGCCATGCAGGGCCCGAACCGGTTGTGCCGCGGCCTCGACCGTTATTCGGTAGGTTTGCGATGCGTTCATTGTCGATATCATCTATGAACGGCGGCCGCCGTATTCAAGTGAATGGCGTGGGAAATGGCCCTGGCCAGGCTGATTTTGGAGGCTGGTCTGGAAAATGTGCCCAACCAAGCCTACCTTGCAGATGTGGAGGCGAATAGGGGAGCACGGGCAGCATGACGGTCAGTGAAACCGCGATGGCGACAACGCCCGCGGCTATGGACGATGCCGATTGGGGGCGCATGGGCCGCCGCCTGGTCTTTGTGGATAAGGCCCTGGAATTGGAATTCCGCGCCGCCGAACGCAACAGAAATCTGGGTCAGGCGCGCTTCGTGCTATGGCTGGCATTGGCCATCGAGATCGCATTCGCGGCCATCGACCCCTGGGTGTTGCCGGCCAACGGCCTGACCTTCATTTTGGTGCGTACCGTGCTTTTGAGCCTGTTCCTGCTGCTGCTGCTGGGTTTGACCTACACGCCCTTTTTCCGCACCCGCTGGCCACTGCTGATGATCCTTGCCGTGCATGCCATGACCCTGGCGGCCGGCCTTACCAACGCGGTGATAGAGGTACCGGTGCTGTATCTACCCGGCTTTATGTTGTTGGTGCTGGCCAGTTACCTGGTGGTGCCGTTGATCTTCGAATATTGCATCGGCACGGCGCTGACCGCCAGCCTGGTTTATTTGGCCCTTACCGCCTTTACCGATGTGGTCGACGGCCAAATTCTGGGCATGTTGACGGCGCAATTGGTGGCGGCGAACGCCGTGGGCATTGCCGCCCTGCACCGGACCGAACGGTTGCGCAGGCTGGATCATCTGAACGCCCGGCGCCTGGATGACCAACGCGTCCGCTATCATGAATTGTTGACCTCTATCCTGCCCGCCCCGGTGGCCGAGCGACTGCAACGGGGCGAGACCGTGGTCGATGAATTTGCCGACGCCACCGTCCTGTTCGCCGACATCGTCGGCTTTACCGCCCTGGCCGCCCGCTACCGCCCGGATCAGATCCTGGCCCTGTTGAACCAGCTTTTCGCCAGCTTCGATGCCCTCACGGCGGAACATGGTTTGGAAAAGATCAAGACTATCGGCGATTCCTATATGGTCGCGGGCGGGGTCTCTGGCGATGACGCGGAACATTTGCCGGCCATGGCGGATTTGGCCCTGGCCATGCAGCAAGCGGCTGGCCAGATTCTCGATCCCGATGGCCATCCCCTGCGCCTGCGCATCGGTATTCATGTGGGCGGCCTGACGGCGGGAGTTATTGGTCAGCGACGCTTCATGTATGATTTATGGGGCGATACGGTAAACACCGCCTCGCGCATGCAGACCCTGGGCGAGCCGGACCGCATTCAGGTTTCCGATGAGATGCGGCAACGGCTGGATGGCCGCTATCAACTCGCCCCCCGTGGCGAGATCGCGGTCAAGGGCAAGGGAAACATGTCGACCTGGTATCTGCTGGGGCGCGCGCAGGATGTTGACGAGAAGGAAATATGATGGGCCTGGATCCCCAATGCAGCGCTATCGTCGCGGCGGCGGAAGCAGCGGGCGGCTCGCCGCTGGAGGCGAGCGACCATCACCTCGCACGCGATGCGTACGAGGCTTCAACCGCGGCCTATAGCCACCCCACCGCCGATCTTCATAGCGTCGAGGACCGTAACATTACCGGTGCTGATGGCAACGAATTGGCCATTCGCATTTACACACCTGTATCCGCGGACGATGCCATGGGTGTGGCGGTATTTTTCCATGGCGGCGGGTGGGTCATCGGCTCGTTGGAAAGCCACGATCATGTCTGCCGCCATCTGGCCCACGGCGCGGGCTGTATCGTCGTGGCGGTCGATTGCCGCCTGGCGCCGGAGCATAAATTTCCCGCCGGCCTGAACGACTGCGTTGCAGCGACCCGCTGGGTGGCGGAAGCTGCCGAGGCCATTGGCGGCGATCCGGCCCGTCTGGCAGTGGTGGGAGATTCCGCCGGCGGCAATCTGGCGGCATCCGTCGCCCTGATCCTGCGCGACGAGTCCAAGCGGATCCAATTGAGGCTGCAGGCGTTGATTTATCCGGCCGTGGATTTCACCGCCGACACCCAGTCCAAGGACGACAACGGAGAAGGCTATCTGTTGACCCGCCAGGCGACGGAACATTTCGCCGACCTTTATCTGCCCGACCGCGCGGCCAGGACCGACCCCCGCGCCTCGCCTCAACTGGCGAAATATCACACCGATCTACCGCGCACCTGGATACAGACCGCCGAATATGATCCCCTGCGCGACGAGGGGCGGATTTATGCCGAGACTCTGTCCAAGGCAGGCGTGGCGGTCGAATACAAATGCTATCCCGGCATGGTGCATGGCTTTGCCCGCATGGGAGCCAAGGTCGATCAGGGCGTGGCCGCCCTTGATCACTTGGCCGGCGCCCTGCGTTCGGCATTCGGGGGCTGATGGCAATGAACGGGCCGCTGAACGGGCCGTCGTCGCCCCCGGGGACGCCGGCTCTCGATCGTCGGTTCAGCGTGGCGCCGATGATGGAATATACCGACCGGCACGCGCGTTATTTCCTGCGCCTGATCAGCCGCCGGGCCCTGTTGTACACGGAAATGATCACCGCCGAGGCGGTTATCCACGGCGACCAACAGCGCCTGTTGGGCTTTTCGCCGAGGGAACATCCCATCGCCCTGCAATTGGGCGGGTCCGATCCGGAACGCATGGCCAGAGCGGCCGAAATCGGCCAGAAATTTGGCTATGACGAGATCAATGTCAATGTCGGTTGTCCCAGCGACCGGGTGCGATCGGGGCGCTTCGGCGCCTGTCTGATGGCGGAACCCGATCTGGTCGCGGCCTGTGTCGCGGCCATGCGGGCGGCCACGGACCTGCCCATCACGGTCAAATCGCGGATCGGCATCGACGACCAGGACAGCTATGAATTTCTGCGCCACTTTGTCGAGACGGTGGCGGCGGCGGGCTGTGGCAGTTTCATCATCCATGCCCGTAAAGCCGTTCTGGGGGGGTTGAGCCCGAAGCAGAACCGAGAGGTGCCGCCGTTGGATTACGACCGGGTCTACCGACTGAAGGCGGATCACGGCGCGCTGGAAATCATCATCAACGGCGGCATCGCCAGTCTGGAACAATGCCCAAATCATCTCTCTCATGTGGACGGCGTGATGCTGGGCCGCGCCGCCTATCAGGCGCCCTATCTGCTGGCAGGGGTTGACCGGACATTGTTCGCGGATACCACGCCCCTGCCGGGCCGGGAGGAACTGGTCCGGGCCATGGGCCCCTATATCGCGGAACAGATGCGACAGGGCGTGCGCCTGCACGCCATCACCCGGCACATGCTGGGCCTGTATCACGGCCAGCCGGGCGCCCGGGCCTGGCGCCGGCATATCTCGGAAAACAGCTACCAACCGGAGGCGGACGGCAGTCTGTTAGAGGCCACCCTGGCGCAAATGCCCCGCCGGTTGCAACCGCAGTATTAGCGTGGTTCCTAGAGCGGTTCCGGGCTATTGTGACCCATTGTGACGGTCGTGTCCGATAGTTGGTGGAAATTGGTTTTTGGCGTAGCTCCCGATCACGATGGTTGCTCAATCAGGCGGCGAGGTCAATCGGCTTCTTGACCGGCGCTTGGTCGAGTGTTTGCCAGCCACCGACGCGGCGCATGG
>JAKZRK010000286.1:0-14910 GCA_047518225.1 Alphaproteobacteria bacterium
GCGCAGATATAGGTCCACGGTGTACATCCTCCCGCCTTCCATCTCAAAAAAGATCGAAGGCTACAGGTGGCAGAGTTTTACTCCGCCCGAAGCTGGGAAATCCCGCCGCTTCCGTGGACTAATTTGTCACCGCCGTTCTCATACGCGCTATTCGATGAATTTTCATACTATGAAAATATGGCTATCGCAGCCCATCACTCCGGCGCTTCGGACCAAGATGTCATCGCCTTGGCAAAAGCCCTGCTGCCGGAGCAAATCGATCTGAATGATCCCGCGCACATGGGAAGCGGCGGTCAGCAGCAGCGGGTCGCCATAGCCCAGACGCTACTCTCGAACAGGCCGATACTTCTTCTTGACGAACCAAATTCCGGCTTGGATGTGACCGCATCGAGAAATGTCGCCCAACTGGTTCGCAAGATATCGCAATCAACAGGCAAGCCGGCCATAATTATCGCCCATCATTTCCATGAATTTGTCGAGGTTGCGGACAAGATCGTCCTGCTTGATCCGAATACCAAGACATTGAGAACATTGAAACCGGACGCAAAAGCCCTTGAGCGCGAACTCGAGGCATTTTCCGAGATTGAGAAAATTCCGGAAATTCCGCGGATGGGAACGGCCGCGGCGGACCCGCCCGCTGCCGCGGGGTTCAAAATCCGCTGGCTGGCCAAGTATTTTCGTCACTATCTTTGGATACTCTGTTTTTCACCTTCGATGATTATTTACATGTCTCTTGGCGGTGTCCTTGTGGGCTTTGTATCCACCTGGTTCACGTTCAAATATTTACCATTCGCTGAATTCCTAACACCCCTCCTGCATGATGATACGCTGGCCGGAATCGGATTTGTTCAATGCAGGATACTGATTCCCCTGGTCGTTTCACTGCTGTTGGCGGCCAGAAACGGCGCCATCATCGCCGCGGATCTGGGGTATTGGGTCAACAGAAAACAAATTGTCGCGATGCAAAATCTGAATATTCCCCATCGGGTTTATATCCACTTTACCATTCTGGTCACCCTGGTGCTTTCGAGTTTGCTGATTACCGCCATGTCGCTGGGAATATCCGCCTGGGTGACCATGGAAACGTGGAGTATATTATTCCCCGATAGTTCGCTCCATGTTTGGCGGGAGAGCTATTTTTCCTCCCTCACCATTGGCGATGGAATAGTCCCCGACGGGACCGGGTGGGTGTTGGCAAAAATCATAGGGAGCGCCGCGGCCATTGGCTTTGCCGGCTTGGTTTTCGGCCTGGCCGAGAAAGGCTCCGTGGTCGACATCAATCGGGGGATCGCCCAGGCGATCGTCGCGTCCTTCTCGCTGCTGCTCATCATCCACACAACCGTGTCGATCATCGAATTTTAAAGATATTTCGCTACGATTCGGGCCGTTATGGGACGCGCCCGCCGTCTCGGCGGCGCCTTCACCCGTTTGGACATTGGTCACGGCGCGCGGCCTCACCCATAAATTAGAGCGGATGGTTGCGGGCATCAGGCAGGCGATCGATGTCTCTGGCGCCCGATCGCCGGAACCCATGGCTGCCTGGCCAGGCCGCCCAACACCCTGGCCATGGCGTCGCCGATGCGGTATTTATCGAGACGCGAAAACCATCTTCCGACGATGTTCCAATGTATTGGAAAAGTTTCAACGTAATGGCAATTTCACTGAACAATGTCAAAGGCAAGGTGCTGGTCACCGCCACGGGCAAGGGCGGTGCCGGCAAGACGACGTCGGTGGCCTGCCTGGCCGCGTACTGGCAATTGGCTGGCAAGAATGTCGCGCTTTTCGATTTGGATGCCAATCAGACGCTGACGCGCTGGCATGGCAAGGGCGACATCCTATCGCAAATGACACTCAGGAGTGATACCAATGAACATGCCGTCATTCCGATCATCGCCGAGCTCGCCGCGGAACATGACGTCACGCTTGTCGATTGCGCCGGATTTAACAATCAATCGATGATCTTCGCCGTCGGTTGTGCCGATCTGGTGCTGATCCCTGTTATGGCGGACGAGGCCAACGTCTTCGAGGCCGGCCGCATGTGCAAGATCGTCGAAAGCACCGCCTTTCTCACGAAGCACGAAATCGATGCCAGAACGCTTCTATGCCGGGTTAAGCGCGCCGTGGTCGCCACGCACGCGCGGGCCGAGTTGAACGCGCTCGGTGCCCGGCCGCTGAAGTGCCAGCTCAATGACCGGGTGTTGTTTCAGGAGGCGACGTTTTTCGGTTCGGCGCCGACCGTCCTCGAACCGAAGAGCGCCGCGGCGCGGGATGTCGAGGGACTTGCACGTGAGGTCGAGTCGATTATTTGGGAGACTTCCCGCGAAGCCATGGTGGTCCAGCCGGGCTTGGACGCTCTCTGACATGGCGCCCAGAAAAAACTTCCCGGCGTCGACAAGGAGGCCCTGGCGGGACTAGCGAAACAGTTTCCTGGTAGTCGGGAGCCCTCGAGCGAGGACAATCAGGCCGCGCCGGAGGCGGGGGACGAGGCGAATCAGCGCGAGGCGAAGGCCAGGGCCGAAGCCGCCGCGGCCCCGCCCGATCCGCCTCGGCGCGGGCCGAAGGCGAAACCCGCCGCGCAGGCCAAGCCAAAAGCCGACCCGGCGCGGCGGAAATCCGGGGGGAAAACGGCCGCCCTGGCTGCCGAGGCGGGCGGTGCCACCACCACCACCGCCGCCGCCGACACTGCCGCCGACACCACCGCCAGGGCGCCGAAACCAACGACACCGCCTGCCCCGCCGATACCTCGGCGTGGCGGCCGGGTGCTCGTCTCCCTGTCGCTGCTGATCAGCCTGTTCGCCCTGGCTCTCGCCCTTGCGGCGCTGTCGCCGCCGCAACTACGAAGCTGGCTCCAGGCCCGGGTCGACTACCCGCCGCTGGTCGACTTCCTGACCGGGACCGGGATCGAAGCCCGCCTGCGGGACGATGCGGCCGCCATCCAAACGGCCGAGGACGGGCTGGCGGCCCACGCTGCCCGCCTGGACGCGATCGAGGCGGTTGGCGGCAGCAATGAAGCGGCGGCGCGGCGGGTTGACGCCGTCGAGGCCCTGGCGGCGGCCAGTGAGAGGATTGTCCGGGGCCTCGGTCCCAGGGTCGCCGCGTTCGCGGGGCGGATGGATACGGCGGCCGGGCAGGACACCGATTTCGATCGCCGGCTGGCCGCGCTGGAGAAACAGGTGCCGGGACGATTGACCGCGATCGAGACCGGGCTCGGGGCGCTCAGGCGCTCCAGTTCAGGGCCGGCGAAGCTCTACCTGATCGCCTTGCGGCTGCGTATCGCGGCACAGACGCCCGAGCCCTTTGCCGACCAGGTCGAGGCCGCGGCGAGGGTCGGCACCGAAGGCGGGCGGATAGCCGCCGCCTTGCAAGTGCTTACCCGCCATGCCGCCAATGGCGTGGCGACGCGGGTACAGCTATGGGATCGTTTCCAACGACAATTGGCGCCGCGCCTGCGCGGCGCCAATTGTCGTTGGAGATGAAGGGCGACGGGCAGGCACCGAAAGCACCGGGCCGTGGCGGGCGAAAGCGCCGCCGCGGGGCCCGGCGCCAGGGGGAAGCAGGCCGCCGCCAGCCAAACGATGCTGCCGGGCCCATGCATTGGCGCCTGCAGCATCATCCGTTGGGCGAAGGCCGACCCGCCCTGGTACCCACGGAAATTGCCGCCGGGGACGGCCCCGTTGCCTATGCCATGCGCGTGCCCGATACCATCGATGCCCTGGTGCACAAGGGCCGCATCGACCACCGAGCGGCGGCCGGCGCCCGCAAGTTCGAGGGGATATTTCAGGGCGCAAGCCTGATCGGCCTGGTCAACCGGGATGTCCGCGTGACGCCTGGCTCCTTTAATCCTGGCGGCGGCGAACCACACTGCATTCTTGCCGCCCGCGACGAAGTCTGGGCCGCCATGCGCGCCTTGGGCGGCATCGGCACGCCGGGGGCCAATGCCGTTTGGGATGTCCTGGGCCTGGGCATGACCATCAAGGCCCATGCGGAGCGCTGCCAGTTTGGCAATGGCCGCTCTCTCAACCCCATGACCGCCACGGGCATTCTGGTGCAATCCTGCTTTACCCTTGCCGCGCATTATGGGAAGTAATACCAGCGTGCGGTAGCCTCACGGCGGGGCGGTCACGGGGAATGTATAAATGGTGGCGCGGATAGATCCGGTAATCCTGTCGGGTGGTTCGGGCACCCGCTTATGGCCCCTGTCACGGGCGGCCTATCCCAAGCAGCTTTTACCCCTGACCGACAGCCACAGCATGCTGCAGGCCACGGTATTGCGGGTATCCGATCCGGATCGTTTTAATCCCCCAACCATGATCTGTAATGACCAACACCGATTTATCGTCGCCGAGCAGTTGCGTGCCATTGCTGTCGAGCCCACGGATATCGTGCTCGAACCCATGGGCCGCAATAGCGCCCCGGCCGCCGCCGTTGCCGCCCTGTTGGCGGCAGCCCGTTCGCCGGATGCGGTGATCCTGATCCTGCCCTCCGACCACCGCATCGCCGACACGCCCGCCTTTCTGGCCGCGATCGACACGGCGGCGAAAGCTGTGCAAGTGGGCGCCCTGGCCACCTTTGGCATCACCCCGACCACGCCTGAAACCGGCTATGGCTATATCAAGCGAGGAAGCGCCCTGCCGGGCATCGATGGCTGCCATAAAGTGGCTGAATTCGTTGAAAAACCCGAACTGGTCAAGGCCGAGGCCATGCTGGCGGCGGGAGGCTTCGATTGGAACAGCGGGATGTTTCTGTTCCGGGCCGATCGCCTGCTGGCGGAGATGGATCTTCTGGCCCCCGATATCGTGCAGGCCTGCCGGGGGGCCATCGCGGCGGCGCAACGGGATCTGTCCTTCACCCGCCTTGATGCCGCCGCGTTTGCAGCCAGCCCCAACACTTCCATCGACTATGCGGTGATGGAAAAGACCATGTCGGCGGCGGTGGTCAGCGCCGATATGGGGTGGAGCGATGTCGGTTCCTGGTCGGCCTTGTAGGAACTGGGCCTGGCGGAGAACGCGGCGGGCGATGACGCCAATAACGTCACCGTGGGGGATGTCATTTTAGACGATGTCGCCAACAGCTATATTCGGTCGGAAAAGCGCCTGGTCACGGCCCTTGGGGTCAGGGATCTGGTGATCGTGGAAACCGCCGACGCGGTGCTGGTGGCCGACCGTGACAAGGTACACCAGGTCAAGGCCATCGTCGACCGCCTGAAGGCCGAGGGCAGGGACGAGTGCGAACAAATCCCCAGGGTCTACCGCCCCTGGGGCTACTACGAGGGCATGGATCATGGCGAGCACTTTCAGGTCAAACGGATCAGTGTAAAACCGGGGCGGAAACTGTCCCTGCAAATGCATCGCCACCGGGCCGAACATTGGATCGTGGTCGAAGGCACCGCGAAGGTGACCCGCAACGATGAAACCTTATTGCTGGAAGAAAATCAGTCGACATATATTCCCATCGGCGCCTGGCACCGCCTGGAAAATCCCGGCAAGATCGACTTGAAGATAATTGAAGTGCAGTCGGGCAGCTACCTGGGCGAGGACGATATCGTGCGCAGCGAAGACGATTATGGCCGCGGCGACAAAAATTGACCCTTACACTTAATAATTACTCTGCCACCACTTTCAGGCGCTGCCTTGCCTTGATCGCTTGATGCGGGGCCAAATCGTTCAAGACCCGAAACCAGTCTTCGTTAAAGCGGCCATAGGGCAGGGTCCTCGCCAGTCCGGCAATATTGTCGTCGGGCCGGGCGGTCACCACCAACAACCGCTTGGCCAGTACGCCAGCCGCCGCCGCCGCGCTGATATGCCGGAACGACTGACCCGACGCACGGAACGGCTTGGCCCATCTTTGGGCCTGTTCGATTGGTGAAACATACATGAAGCGGTAAAATTGTCCGCGATCGCCCCGGATCGCCAGGGCCCGGATGTTGGCCGCGCCGTTTTGACCGCGCCCCTCGACCCAGCCCGTGGCGGCGTCACGGCCGTCGATCACCAGGCTTTCCACATTGCGCAGGCGGGTCTTGGCGGCCCAGACATGGCGCAAATAGTCCCGCGCCGTGCGCGCGCCTTTCCCCGGCGCCATATCGAAGATCATCCCCGCGCCGGAGGCATGGCGTCCCTGGACCCGGGATGGGCTGTTGCGCAGACGAAAGCCGGGTGGCGCCTCGAATTCAAAGCGCAGAACGGGATGGATGAACTTCCGCCCCCGCACAACGCCCTGTTCCGGATCATCGCCGAACATCATGCCGTCGATCCTGTTCAAATACTGATCACTCGCCCAGCGTCCCCTCCCGCCCCCTTGCGACGCCGCGCGTTGGGCCTGTCGAACGCGTTCAACCGTGCGCGGATGGGTCGACATGATATTGAATTCGTCCACCTTGCCCGGCGGCAGGCCCAGGACCCGGGCTTCCACCTTGGAATGCTCGCGCAAACTGCCCAGAAAAGAGGCCATGGCGTCGGCGTTGTAGCCGGCCCGGCTCATATAACGGATGCCCAGGGTATCGGCTTCGAACTCGTGCTCGCGGGAATAGCCCTTGATCGCCGCCAGGGCGACGGTTTGGCCGACCTGCATCAGCTCCGAGGGCAGACCGGCGGCGCGCAGGCCCACGGCCCCCAACAACAGGCCCAGTTGCGCCACCTGCTGGGCGGTGCGGCGTTCGGCACCATGGCGGGCCGTGACGTGGGCCAGTTCGTGGCTTAAAACCCCGGCCAGCTCGGCCTCGCTCGAGGCCAGGGCCAGCAAGCCGCGGGTGATATAGACATAGCCGCCCGGTAGTGCGAAGGCGTTGACGATCTGCGTGTTCAAAATGGTGAAACGATAGGGATATTGCTGATATTCCGTTTGTTTCGCCAATCCCAGGCCGATGTTCGTTACGTAGCTTGCAAGGCGGGGATCTTCGTAGGCGCCGCCAAAAGATTTCAGAATCTTGGGATGGTTCTGACGGCCCTCGGCGATGTCGTCCTTGATGGAGCGAAAGCCGGTGAAACTGTCCCGCCCCGATGCCGCGTTGGTGGCCACGCAGGCGGAGGTTCCGGCCAGGGCGGCGCCACCGGCCAGGCCGGCCAGAAGTTGGCGTCGATCGAGCCGATGTTCGGGGTGGTCCAGGCACATTCAAAACAGCTCCAGGTTAAAGAGCGATGATTTCCGCCGGTTCGGCGTGGGGGCCTTCATCGCCCTCCCGCCACAGCAAATATGTTAACTGTTTTTCGGCGTTCAAGGCGACCACCCGATGGCGGCCGGCACGGTCGATGCCATGCAGGGTGATGCGTTGCAGCAAGCCGCCGCGCAATTGGCGCAGATCGTCGATGGCCTCGTCCATGGCGGCCTCCAACGACAGCCCCATTTTCATATACAATACGATGGCCCGCGAAGAGCCGGCGCGGATGGCCATTTCACCGGTTCCGGTACAGGCCGCGGCGCCATACCGGCTGTCGGCATAGCAGCCCGCGCCGATAATGGGGCTATCGCCCAGGCGGCCTGGATATTTCCAGGCCCAGCCGGAAGTGGAGACGCCGGCCATGATCTCCCCTTTGCTGTCCAGGGACAGGAAAACAGTGGTGTCCATGCCCTTTTCCGGATCGATGGCTTGCTGGCACAATTCAGCCAAGGGTACATCGGGCCACTTTTTTCGGTCCGCCGCCGGCACGTTCTCTTCGAACCATTCACGCCAGACCCGTTTGGAATCGGGGATCAGGTTGTTCGCGGTCTCGGCGCCGATTTCGGCGGCGAACCTGGCCGCCCCCTCGCCCACCAGCAATTCGTGGGGCAGGCGCTCCAGCACCGCGCGGGCGATGGAGATGGGATGGAGGAAACCTTTTACGGCACCAACCGCGCCGCTACGAAAGCTGTTGCCATCGATCATGGCGGCATCCAATTCCACTTCGCCCAGCAGGTTGGGCCAGCCGCCCCGGCCCACGGTACGAATGGAGGTATCCGCCTCGACCAGCCGGATACCCGCCTCGATCGCATCCAGGCCGCCGGCGCCCGCCGCCAGCATTTCTGCCGCCTTGCCAACCCCGGGCGTTGCTTCCGAATTGGTCACCAAAATCCGCGCCATGGGCCTCCTCACATATCCGTCACGAAATACCGCCCCGCCGGCTATTGACCTGAAGGCACTGGCGGCAACATATAGTTGGCTGCCGGCCCCGGTACAATCCGGGATAGACGGCATTTTTTGTCGATGGCATGACAGATGGCAGGGACTGAAATGGGGATGGCTGTGCGGCAATCGCGCAAAATGTGGGTTTTAGTTGCGACCGGCGGCCTAATCGCGCTTTTGGGCCTTGGTATCCGCGCCAATTTCGGACTGTTCCTGGCGCCCATGTCGGCGGATTTGGGCTGGGGGCGCGAAGTTTTCGCCCTGGCCATCGCCATTCAAAACCTGATCTGGGGCCTGGGCCAGCCCGTGGCCGGCATGATAGCCGACAGGTTCGGCACGGCCCGGGTTCTGGCCCTTGGCGGACTGGTCTATGGCCTGGGCGTCTATGGCATGGCGCAGGCTTCCAGCCCTTCCATGTTGTATATGACGGGTGGCCTGTTGGTGGGCCTGGGTATGTCCGCTGCGTCCTTTTCCCTGGTCCTGGCCGCGCTAGGCCGCATGGTGCCGGAACGCCACCGCACCCTGGCCTTTGGCATAACCACGGCGGCGGGCTCCATGGGGCAATTCCTGCTGGTCCCACTGGGACAGAAATTCTTGGAGGCTTACGGCTGGTCCACCGCCCTGGTAATGCTGGCCGTGATCGTCGCTCTAATTATCCCCCTATCGACCGCCATGCGTGGCCGCGCCGAAGAGGTTGCCGGCGCCGTAAAACAATCCATGGGCGAGGCTTTGCGCGAAGCTGGACGGCATTCCGGTTATCTTTATCTGACCGCCGGATTTTTCGTCTGCGGCTTTCATGTCGCCTTCATCGGCACCCATTTGCCCGCCTATATCACGGATCGGGGACTTTCGGCGGAGATTGGCGCCTGGTCCCTGGCGACCGTGGGTTTATTTAATGTATTCGGCGCCATTCTGGCTGGCGTCCTGGGCAATCGGTTTCAAAAGAAAAACATTCTAAGCCTGATTTACCTGGCCCGCGCCGTGATTATCGCCCTGTTCGTGCTGCTGCCCATCGGCACCACGACCGTGTTGCTGTTTTCCGCCGCCATTGGCCTGACCTGGTTGTCCACGGTACCCCTGACCGGCGGCATCGTCGCCCAGGTGTTCGGTCCGCGTTATATGGCGACGTTGTTCGGATTCGTTTTTCTATCACACCAATTTGGTTCATTTTTGGGAGTTTGGCTGGGTGGCTATCTGTTCGATCGAACCGGCTCTTACGACATGGTCTGGTGGCTTGGCGTCGCCTTAGGACTGTTCGCCGCCCTGATCCATCTGCCCATCAACGAACGCCCCGCCGCCCGTTTGGCGGCGGCGGAATAGCGCAGCGGGTACAAGCTCGCAAGAATCCGCCAAATAGTGGCTATCTTGATGAAATCTTAAGAAATTTAGTGGGTTAATGTCGAACTCTTGGGGCTGCCCGCGCCCATTTCGGCGGCCGGCGGGCAGCGGCATCTTGAGGCTTTGGCATGGCGCAATTAACCGCTGATTTGATCACCCGTCTTCGCGAAGACCGTTCGCCGGAAGTGCGCCGGGAAACCGCGACCCTATTGGCCGACGAATTCAATAAACCGGACCTGCCGCCCACGGAGCAACGCCTGGCCGAGGCGATCTTTCGCATCATGGTGCGTGACACCGACGTAGCCGTGCGCCAGGCCCTGGCCGAGCGTCTGATCGCCGCGGTATCGGAAACAATTCGCCAACGGATGGCCGGCATCACCGGCCTGTCCCCCGCAATCACCGACCAATTGGTTGCCCGCGGTCAAGAGACCATGACCTTGGAGATCGCACCCCCGGACGAGAGGCAGGCGCACTTGGAACGCCTGGTCCGTCATCTTGACGTCCAGGACCGCTTGACGCCACACCTGATCATGCGGGCTTTATGTACGGGGCATCTAGCCTTTTTCGAGACGGCGGCGGCCCAGCGCGCCGGCATCGAAGCGGACAAAGCCCATGCGCTAATCGCCAGTGGAAACGAAAAAGGTGCCGCCGCGTTGTGCAAGGCGGCCAAATTGCCACGCATCGCGGTCGATGTCGTGGTATCCGCCACCAAGATCCACACCGGCATCGACGATCCCAACAGCCCCGAGGGACGATTGGCATTTCAGGCTGAATTGATTGAAAGTTGCCGGCCACGCTATCCCGACCTGATTGCTGGAAAACCGGAAACCTTGATCACCAAACTGGCACCCGTGCCGATCGGTTCCTGAGCGGCCAACTTTTTGCGGTCACGCCGGCGGCGCCAATGGCAAAATGGCCGCGACCCCTCACGCCGCAATTCCTCACGACAAAATGATATGCACGCGGATCACTTCGTGCTGGCATGTCGGGACGACGGTTCCTATCATCAAGCCATGAAAAGCTTGGCCCGCATTCTTGCGCTTCTCCTGCCACTGACTTTCGGGTGGGCCATTGGCGCGCGGGCGGATCAAACCGATCCGCGGCTGGATCAATTGTTCGTCCATTTGCAAGAGGTCGACACATCCAAACAGGCCCGTATGATCGAACAATTGATCTGGGGCGTCTGGCTGGAAAGCAAAAGCCCGACGCTGAAATTGCTTATGGGGCGGGCCGTCACGGCCATGGGGCAGCGGAAATTGGACGACGCGTTGGAAATCTTGCACAGCGTGGTCACCATCGCGCCAAATTACGCCGAAGGTTGGAACAAGCGGGCCACGGTCTATTTCCTGCTCGGCCGCTACGAAGAGTCAATTGTCGATGTGGAGCGCACCCTGGCCCTGGAACCGCGCCATTTCGGTGCCCTAAGCGGCCTGGGCCTGATCTATACCTACCTGAAAGACAACGCTGGCGCCCTGGATGCTTACGAGCGGGCCTTAAAGGTCAACCCCCACCTGGGTCAGGCCGTGACAGAGGTAAAACGCCTGCGCCGCAAGGTGAAGGGCGAGAGTATTTAGCTCAATTTCGATGTTCATCTAGAGCGCTTCCGCTCTAATTAGGGCACCCAGGCAATGCGGAGGGTGTTGGTGGCGCCGGGGGTGCCGAATGGGACGCCGGCCGTGATCACCAGGCGGTCGCCGGGTCCGGCAATGCCACAATCAGCGGCCGCGCGGCAGGCCCGATCCACCATATCCGTAAAACCGGAAGCATCCGCGCTATGGATGCAAATGAGGCCCCAGGCCACGGCCAGGCGCCGGGCCGTGATCAGGCTGGGTGTCAGAACCAGGATCGGCACGGGGGGCCGCTCGCGGGCCGCACGAAGCGCGGTGGAGCCAGACGTGGTGTAGGTGACGATCGCGGTGGCGGAGATGGTTTCCGCGACCTGGCGGGCGGCGGCGGTAATGGCGTCGGCGGAAGTTGCCTCCGGGTCCGCATGTTCGGCGTCCATGAATTTGCGGTAACCGGGATCCCCCTCAACCTGGGTCGCGACCCGGTCCATCACCTCGACGGCGGCAACAGGATAATCGCCCGCAGCGGTTTCGCCCGACAGCATGACAGCATCGGCGCCATCGTATACGGCGGTCGCAACGTCGGAAACCTCGGCCCGTGTGGGCACCGGTGCAGTGATCATGCTTTCCAGCATCTGGGTCGCCACGACGACCGGCTTGCCGGCACGCCGGGCGCGGCGCACCAGATCCTTTTGCAAGGCCGGAACTTCCTCCACCGGCAGTTCCACCCCAAGATCGCCGCGCGCGACCATGATCGCATCGGCCAGTTCGATGATCTCGTCGATCTGGTGCATCGCCGCCGGCTTTTCGATTTTCGCCATGACCGCCGCGCGGCCGGCCACCAGGCGCCGCGCCTCGGCGATATCTTCGGGCCGTTGCACGAACGACAGGGCGATCCAATCCACGCCGGCATCAAGCGCGAAGCGCAAATCCGCCTGATCCTTGGCCGTCATCGGACCCACGGGCAACAATGCTTGCGGCAGGTTGACGCCCTTACGGTCGCTGAGATGCCCGCCCGTAACGATCTGGCATTCGGCGAAGTCAGGGCCCGACCGCGTGACGTTCAGACGGATGCGGCCATCATCGATCAATAAGTCCATCCCTGGTTCCAGGGCGGCAAAAACCTCTGGGTGGGGCAGGGACGCCCGTTTGCCGTTCCCCGGCTGGTCGGACAAATCAAGGCGGTAGGTGCTGCCCACGGCGAGGTCAACGCCCCCCTCCGCAATCGTACCAACGCGGATTTTCGGCCCCTGTAGATCGGCGATGACCCCAATGGGCACGCCAACGGATTGTTCAACCTGGCGTATCGCGGCCAACCGAGCCTGATGGTCGGCATGTACGCCGTGACTGAAATTCAGCCGGAACAGATCCGCCCCGGCCGCATGCAGTCCGGCGATCATATCGGGATCGCTGCTGGCCGGGCCCAGGGTGGCGATAATCTTGGTAGACCGTTTTCTCTGCATAAATTCAGTTTACACGGGATCGATCAGAATTGCCCGAAAGTCATTGACGTTGGTCAGGGTTGGGCCGCAAATCACCAAGTCATCCAATCCGTGAAACAACGCATGGGCATCATTATTGGTCAACAGAGAGCCGGGATTCAAGCCGGCCGCCGCCGCACGGGCCAAGGTGTCGGGCAAAACCACGGCGCCGGCATTATCCTCCGTGCCATCGATGCCGTCGGTATCGCACGCGATGGCGCTGATACCGGCGCACCCCCCCAGGGCCAAGGCCAGGCCGGCCAGATATTCGAGATTACGACCGCCGCGCCCCTTCCCACGCACCGTGACCGTGGTCTCGCCGCCCGACAGCAGCGCCGTGCCCCGCCGGGACGCCTGTCCGGCAACGCGCCTGGCCCGGGCCATCGCGCCATGGTGGGCGCCCAGGTCGCGGGCCTCCCCTTCCAGGTCGTCGCCTAACAGCTCCACCCGATAACCCGCCGCCGCGGCGACCTTTGCCGCCGCAGCGAGGGAGCGCGCCGGGGTCGCGATCAGCACTGTCTGGTTATTGGCCAGGCGGGGATCACCCGGTTTCGGGGTTTCCAATTCAGCGGCCGCCAAATGCCGGGCCACGGCACTGGGAGGGGTAATCCGATAGTCCGCCAGGATTTGCCGGGCCTGGGCAAACGTGGACGGATCGGCCACCGTGGGGCCGGACGCGATGATCGCCGGATCATCGCCGGGCACGTCGGAAATCAGTAGGCTGACGACCCGCGCCGGGGCGGCGGCGGCGGCCAGCCAACCGCCCTTGATGGCGGAAAGATGCTTGCGCACCACATTCATTTGATCGATCGGCGCACCACTGCGCAACAATGCCTGATTGACCGCTTGTTTGTCCGCTAGGCTAAGGCCAGCGCCGGGCAGGCTCAACAATGACGATCCGCCGCCCGATATCAATACCAGCAATAGATCGTCCGCGCCCAGCTCCGACGCCGCCGCGAGGATACGCGCGGACGCCTCCGCGCCTGCGGCATCGGGTACCGGGTGGGCGGCCTGGACCACCTCGATATATTTGGTCGGTACGGCATGGCCGTATCGGGTAACCACCAGGCCGGAAATCTCCCCTGGGTTCCCCGGCCAGTTCCGCTCCACCGCCTGGGCCATGCTGGCGGCCGCCTTGCCGGCGCCCAGAACCAATGTTCTCCCCGTGGGCGGGGCCGGCAGATGTGGCGGCAGACAATTTGCCGGATCCGCCGCCGCCACGGCGGCCTGGAACAATTTGTTCAATAGGGCCCGCGGATGTTCCGCCACGGCGTTTACGCCACGGCCTGTTCGGAGAGGCGCTCCCTGGAGAATTGGTTATTTATTTTCATGCCGTCTCCCACCGCGCCCTCCGCGCGGCAAAGGCGCGGGCATTGCCCGGATGGTTTCCGCGAACCGGATGCCACGCATGATTTTATCACTCAACGATGCAAAGATCGCCGGAATTCATGGCTTCGGGTAATTCTTTGAAAACTGTTGATTTCGGGTAATATTGGGCGCGTGAGACAAATTTCCGACATCGACCAGGCCACTGGTGCGCAAGATCCTTTCAGCGTCGTTAATAGTGACGGCGCGGCGCAGGTCTTGATTATCTGCGACCATGCCAGCCGCCATGTGCCGCCCGAATACGGCGATCTTGGTTTGTCGGCGAGCCAGTTATCGCAGCATATCGCCTGGGATATCGGCTCGGGCGAGGTATCACGACGCCTTGCCGTCCTCCTCGATGCACCGGCGGTGCTGTGCGGAACCTCTCGCCTGGTAATTGATTGCAATCGTCCCCTTGCCGTGGACAGTTTGATCCCACCCAGCAGCGATGGCGTGGCTATCCCGGCCAACGCCGCCATTGACGAGGGCGAACGGCAGCGGCGGATCCGCCGCTATTTTCAGCCCTATCATGACGAAGTCAGCCGCCGCATCCGGGGTCATCTGCGCCTTGACCGTCCACCGGCACTTATTTCCATACATTCCTTCACGCCCGTGATGGATGGCTTTCTACGGCCCTGGCATGTGGGCATGCTATGGGACCGGGATCAACGCCTGGCCGTCCCCGTAATCCGCGAATTACGCCGTGACCCGGATCTGGTGGTGGGGGAGAACGAGCCCTATAGCGGCTCCAACCCGCCAGGCTATGCCCTGCACACCCATGCGGCGGACAACGGCCTGCCTATCGCCGTGTTCGAAATTCGCCAGGACCTGATCGACACGGATCAGGGTGCCGACCGGTGGGCCCGTATCCTGGCCGCCGCGCTGAGGCCGGTGCTGGCGGACTATGGCATTGATCAATCAATGGGCTAGCAGTCTGTCGGGTTTGTGATAACCCAACTCCTGCATAATGACTGCGCGGTTTTTTAGGCGACCAGTCCAGATAGCCGTTTGCAGTTGTGCGCGAGGGCCATGAGGGTCCATTCGTTTTGAACATTTTCGATGCCGC
>JAKZRK010000287.1:0-10869 GCA_047518225.1 Alphaproteobacteria bacterium
TCACCCGAAATACAGCGGCGGCGACAAAAGCAAAGGGGAAGGGCAAGGAAAATCCAGACCGGACCAAACGAAATACTGAAAACCCGTCATAATAACTCAAATCAAGATCCCGATGGGCCTTCATGACGTATCCGGGCTAGGACCTCAGCTTTTGCCCTGAATTTTGGCCCAGCTATCGCGCAAGCCAAGGGTGCGGTTGAAGACCAGGGCGCCGGATTTGGAGGCCGATTGGGCGGCCTGGCCGCCGCCTTGATCACGGCAGAAATAGCCCAGGCGTTCGAACTGCACCGTTTGCCCCGGCGCCATCGCGGCCAGGCCGGGTTCCAACCACGCCCGCGCTATAACTTCCAATGAATGCGGGTTCAGGTCGGCAAGAAAATCATCGCCGCTTGGCGGTTCCCCGCTGATGAACAGGTTATCATACAGGTGCACTTCCGCCGCCGTCGCATGGGCCGCCGACAACCAGTGAATGGTGCCTTTGACCTTGCGGCCATCAGGGGCGTTGCCGCCCCTGGTCGCGGGGTCATAGTTACAGCGCAATTCCACCACCTCGCCGCCGGCGTCCTTGACGACCTCCCGGCAGGTGATGAAATAGGCATAGCGCAAACGCACTTCCCGGCCCGGCCCCAGGCGGAAAAACTTCTTCGGCGGGTCTTCCATGAAGTCGTCGCGCTCAATATACAATTCACGGGAAAACGGCACTTCACGGCTGCCCATGCCCTCATTGCCCGGATGGTTCCGGGCCGTCAGCATTTCGCCTTCACCCTCGGGATAGTTCTCGATCACCACTTTCAAGGGCCGTAGGACCGCCATGCGGCGCGGCGCCTCGAGATTCAGCAATTCACGGATGCAATGTTCCAGCATGGCCATTTCCACCAGGCCGTCGCTTTTGCTGATCGCAAGGCGCGAGATGAAATCCCGCACCGCCGCCGCCGGCACTCCGCGCCGGCGCAATCCCGACAAGGTAGGCAGGCGGGGGTCGTCCCAACCATTCACCCGGCCTTCCGCCACCAATTGCGTCAGGCGCCGCTTGGACAAGGCCGTATGCGAAAGGTTAAGGCGGGCGAATTCATATTGCCGGGGCCGCGCCGGCACATCGAGGTTTTCCAGCAGCCAGTCGTACAGAGGCCGATGATCGGCGAATTCCAGGGTGCAGAGGGAATGGGTAATGCCTTCGATGGCATCCGACTGACCATGGGCGAAGTCATAGTTGGGGTAGATGCACCATGTCTTTCCGGTGCGCGGATGCTCTGCATGGAGGATGCGGTACAGTACCGGATCGCGCAGGTTCATATTGCCCGCCGCCATGTCGATCTTGGCGCGTAATACGCGGGCGCCATCGGGAAATTCACCGGCCCGCATGCCCCGGAACAGAGTCAGGTTCTCGGCCACGTCCCGGTCCCGATAGGGACTGTTCCGGCCGGCTTCGGTCACGGTGCCGCGATAGGCGCGCATCTCCTCCACCGGCAGATCATCCACATAGGCCTTGCCGGCCGCGATCAGGTCCTCGGCCCATCGATAAAGCTGCTCGAAATTATCGGAGGCGAAATGCAGATGCTCGCCCCAATCGAAGCCCAGCCAGCGCACATCCTCCTTGATCGCCTCGATGAATTCCTGCTCTTCCCGGGCCGGGTTGGTGTCGTCAAAACGTAAATGACAGCGGCCGCCGAACTCTTGGGCGATGCCGAAATTCAGGCAGATCGATTTGGCGTGGCCAATATGCAGATAGCCATTGGGCTCGGGCGGGAAACGGGTGACGACGCCTTGGTGCCGGCCGGCCGCCAAATCCTCGCGCACGATATCGCGAATAAAATTCCCACCGCCTCCATCGCCGGTCTCGTCTTCCGCCACGTCGCTCATTTCACGCTGCCTGTATTCAGGACCTATGATCCGGCCCCTTCTGACAGAAAGTACCCACCGTGCCAAGCGGCTCTATGGACGCGGCGGCGGATCGAACGATAGTCTGGCGGTTTACAACAAGGAGTTGGTCAATATGAGTTGGATGGAAACCTGCCGGGGCGTTGTTTACCCGTGGCACTGCGATCACCTTGGCCATATGAACGTGCAGCATTACGTCGGGCATTTCGACATTGCCGCGTTTCATTTTCTGGTCGAACTGGGCTTCAAGTCTAACGGCGGACAAGTCCAGGGGATCACGCTGGTGGATGCCCAGCATACCATCCAGTTCAAGAACGAGCAGCGGGTGGGCGCGCTGTTCAAGGTCGAGAGCGCGTTGCTGAAGGTGGGCAATAAATCGGTCACCATGATGCACCGCCTGCGTGACATCGAAACCGGTCTGATTGGCGCCACCACGGAAATCGTCGCTGTCTGCTTCGACCTCTCCACGCGCGCATCCATCCCTTTTCCCGATGACGTCCGCGAGACGCTGAAGGGCCATGTCATGGATCCGGGCGGGGATTCATGACGGCAGCCGCTTTGTCATGAAGATGCGTTCGTAACCATCCTCCACGCCCTGGCCGGTGATGGTCCAACCCTTGGCCTGATACAGGGCCACGTTCTCGGTCATGGTGACATGGGTGTAGAGGCGCAGCTCGCCATAGCCCAGGCGGGTGGCCTCCCGGTCGGCCAGGGCAAGCAGCTTGCCGCCCAGACCCTGGCCATGGCGATCGGGATGCACCGCGATATTGTCCAGCAACAGATGGCCGTCCCCTTCCATCAGCACCAGCACACCGGCGACCTCGTCCTCCATTTGCAATAACCAGACCCGATGCGCCGCGATCACCCGGGCGTAATCCTGCAACATCGGGCCTGGCGCCTGGGCCATGCGCGCCAGGTACATCTGATAGGCGGCCCGGACACAGGCGGCGACGCCGTCGGCATCGCCGGCCGCGGCGCGGCGGATTTTCCAGATGGTCTGCATGGCGCGGGCCTCGATTGGTGTAGGATAGGCCGGGCATGGATAACAAAATTGGAGGCGGAAATGCCGGAAGAAATAAATTGGGTCGAGATGCGCGCCAAGGTCAAGCGGTTCATCGAAGACGTGGTCTATCCGCTCGAGAACGGCTTCGACAAGGATAGCGCCGAAAGCCGGGCCGCCCTGAAAGCGGTGCAGCAACAGGCCAAGGATGCGGGCCTGTGGGCCCTGGGCCATCCAAGGGACATTGGCGGCCAGGGCATGCCATTCATGGATTATGTGCACGTGAACGAGGTTATCGGCCGTTCGCACCTGGGCTCCGTCGCCGTCGGCTCCAATACGCTGCAGGATTCCATCATGCTGCGCCTTTATGCCTCGCCCGAATGGCGTAAGAATTATATGGAACCCCTGGTCGGCGGCGAATTCTATCAGAGTTTTGCCATGACCGAACCGGAGGTCGCCTCCTCGGACCCGACGGGAATCCAGACCTCGGCGGTGCTGGACGGCAATCATTGGGTCATCAACGGCCATAAATGGTTTACCTCCGGCGCCGACCGGGCCCGCTATACCACGGTGATGGTGAGGACGGAGCCGGATGCGCCCAGCCATGAAGCTTTTTCAATGATCGTCGTCCCAACCGACAATCCCGGCTATAATATTCAGCGGGATATCCGCACCATGGGCATGCTGGGCGGCCATATGGAGGTGAAGTACGAGGACTGCCGCGTGCCCGCGACCAATATGCTGGGCGAACGGGGCGAAGGCTTTAAAGTCGCCCAGGAACGCCTTGGCCCGGGCCGTATCTTTCACGCCATGCGTTGGTTGGGCCAGGCGCAACGGGCTTTCGACATTATGTGCGAACGCCTGAACAGCCGGATGATTCGCGACGAGAAGCTGGGCGACAAGCAATTGATGCAGGCCTTCGTCTTCGAAAGCGCGGCGGAAATTCAGCAAAGCCGCCTGATGACCCTGGATGCGGCCCGCAAGATGGACGCCGGCGATCAGGCACGGGTGGAGATTTCACTGATCAAGGTGACCGGCGCCCGCATGCTCCATAACGTCATCGACCGTGCCATTCAGGTTCTGGGCGCCAAGGGCGTGACCGACGATACGCCTTTGGAGAGGATGTATCGTCAGGCCCGTTTCGCCCGTCTGGTGGACGGCGCAGACGAGGTCCATATCTACCGCACGGGCCGGCGCATCCTGCGCGCCTTCGAGCGTGGCGAGGGCTATGATTTCGGTGAACGGGAAGGTCATATGAGCCACCAGTCCCGCCGCGCTGAAATTTAGGGCAGTTCCGGAACCGCTCTAGGTATCGGCCCGCAGCAAGTCCTCGACAAAATCCAGGCGGTCCTTGCCCCAGAACATCTCGTCGCCAACAAAAAACATCGGCACGCCAAAGACATTGCGCGCGATGCCTTCGTTGGTAACCCGGGCGACCTCGTCGCGCGGCCCCTGTCCGTCCACTTGTGTTAGAAATTTATCGCCGTCGGCGCCAAGTTGGGACACGATTTGCGCCAACACCCGCGGCTGGGCAATATCCTCGTCCCGGGCCCAATAGGCGGACATCACCGCCTGAATATAAGCTTCCTCCAGGCCCTGTTGCCGCATCACGATGCTGCCGCGCAAGGCAAGGCTGGTTTTGATGGGAAAGGTCGTGGGCCGATTAAACGGCAGCCCGGTGCGCCGGGACCAGCGTTGATGATCCTGGAACAAATATTCCAATTTGCCTGGTGGATGATCGCGGTTGACCGAATGGCCGCGCAGGCGAAAGGCATGGCCCAGATAAAACGGCTTCCAGACCAGACTGGCCCCCACCCGACGGCAAAGTTCCGGCGCCAGAAACGCCGCGAAATAAGCGTTCGTGCTGGAAAAATCGTAGTATATCTCCAGGCTTTTGTCTGCCATCGCGGTCGCTAATGTCCCTCCACTGGCCACCGTCCAACGGCCGCCCTTTTCGATTCACCCTGATGGGTGGTGGAGGCAACATCATAGCACCGCCGAGCATATCCATGGCAGAGATCTTTCGCCGACCGCCGGCCGCTAGCCGAACAGGGCCAGAATAGCCTGCGGTCCGGAGTTCGCGATCGACAGCGCCTGCACGCCCAGTTGCTGCTTAATCTGCAACGACTGCAACATGGCACTTTCTTCCGCCATATCCGCATCGACGAGGGAACCAACGCCGGCTCTCAGAATATCCGTCAACTTGACGGTAAAGTCCGATTGAACTTCGATCCGCTTGGCGACGGAACCCAGGGCGGCCAGCTTGTCGGAAACACTGTTTATCGCCGTATCGATGGCGGTAAGCGCCGTCGCCGCGCCGGCAGAGGTATTCAGCACTTGGCTTTGGATCGCCAGCGTCGTGGGATCCAGCTTCTGGGCCGAGACTGAAATCGTCGAACCGTCGACGGTACTCAATACGGAGGTTCCCGCCGCGCTGACTTCGACCAGGTTGATGCCATTGAAGGCCGCGGTGGACACGATGGTCGAGATTTGGTCGCGCAACGACACAAAGTCATTGTGCAGAGCGGTTCGAGATGCCGAATCCAGACCGGCCTGATTGGCCTGGACGACCTTGGCCTTCATTTCCGTCAAAAGATCGGAAATCGATTTGCCGGCCGTAATAGCCGTGTTCAAGGCCGCTTCACCATTGGCCAAGGCGGTTTTGACCGCGCCCAGACCGACAATATCACCGCGCATGTTCTGTGCGATGGCATAGGTGGAGGCATCATCCTTTGGGCCATTGACACGCAGACCGGTGGTGATAGCCAATTGCGTCTTTTCCATGGCCTTGTTGGTCATGTTCAGATGCTGCAGCGCGATCATCGCGCCAATATTTGTGTTTACCGAAAGAACCATTTTGGAATTCTCCTGATTCGTGGATTTGCACGCAACCAAATGCGGGAGCGTTTTGCACCTAGCCAATGGATTGCAAGATGCATGCCAATTCGAAATTGCAAAATGTTCCTCGTAACTAATTGATTTTATTTAGAAGTATGCATTAATTTTTTGTTCACCATGATTGTCTTGCTGGGCAGCTTTTGACCAGATAGGCATATTTTTCATAGCCAGTTCAGACCGGCGCCTCCGACCGCGAAGCCCGGCCGGGGGCCGTTGTCCCGGCCGGCCCGACGGCACCTGTTTGAATGTGGCATTCTCGAATTGAGCGCCAATCGCGGCCGCGGCCTGAAAGCCGAATTGAGCCAAACGACGGGGCGCCGGCAATTGCAAAGCCCGTGAATACCTTGGGCCGAGCCAGATGTTTATCCTTGGTTAGCGATTTTTTTAATGTCGATGCCGTATTTGCTGACACGGTGACGTAGAGGTCGCATGGGGCTGGATGGGTTGAACATACGCTTGCTTCATCCACTGCGCGCGCTGTTCGTGATCTTGGGCGGCGTGATCGGGCGGAACTATCATCATGGTGAACGCAATCTGGTGGCGGTAAGCGTCTGCGGTGCCTTCGGCATGCCGCTGTACTATGTTATCTGGCACGATCTGTTTCCCCAGCCATACGAAAATCTGACCCTGCGTCTGATCGGTGGCGCCATGTGCGTACCCCTGGCGTTCAAGGATCATTGGCCGGAAAAAATGCGCGGCTACGCACCGGCGCTTTGGTACATCACCGTGCTTTACGTGCTGCCATTTTTCTTCACCTACATGACGCTTAGAAACGATTTTGCGCCGGTGTGGCTGGTTTCCTTCGTCGCGGCGCTGTTATTGCTGGTTTTCCTGGTTCATTGGCTCAATCTGATCGTTCTTTCGGTTTCCGGCATGTTGCTGGCCTGGTTGGTCTTCGAACTGGGTAATGGACGGGTCAGCGATCCCAACGTCTACATGGAATTGATGCCGGTGGTGCTGTTTGCCCTGGTCGTGGGAACGGTGTTCAGCTATCGCAACGAATCCCTGAGACAGGAACGGCTGGACGCCATGCTGATGGCGGGGCGGAATCTTTCTGGCGATTTGCGCGGACCATTATTGGGTATCCGTACGGGCACGGCCAGTCTGAAGCGCTATCTGCCGCAACTGCTGGAGACCCATGCACTGGCCGAAAAGAGCGGTCTAGACGTTCGGGAAATACCCGCGGCGCACCAACGGGCCCTTGCCAATAGCTTGGAGCGCCTACAACAGGAAACCAATCACGCCAGCACAATTATCGAGATGCTGCTGCGCAATACCGGTGGCGTGCCCATCGATCCCTCCGAATTTCATGTGATTTCCATGGCCGAATGCGTCGAAACCGCACTACAAAGCTATCCTTTCGCTTCCGAAATGGAAGGTAAGATCGTCAAGGTCCGCCTGACACCGGATTTCGGCTTCCTGGGATCGGACAGCGGCATGGCGCACGTGGTGCTATCGTTGCTAAAGATCGCGTTGACTTCCGTGGCCAAGCACGGCAAGGGTGAGGTCTCGATTAAATTATCCACTATGGCCGAAAACAACGAAATACGAATACGCGATAGTAGTGTTGGACCTTCCGCAAAACGCCTGGGCCGCCTCTTCGAAGAATACGCAATGCTCGAGTCCGACAGCGCCACCGGACCAGCATTGGCACAAGCGAGGAAATTGGTCGAAGCCTTCGCCGGCACCATCGCCGTGCGCTCGGAACGCAGCCAATTCACCGAATACGTTATCACTCTGCCGCCCGCCGGCGGGAGCGATAACGTGGGCTAAAGTGGGTAGCGTGTTCCGTACCCGAATCGGGATCCCGGTTGGCGCGGTGGCGAATGGCCGATTGCCGCGGGGTGACGCTTTCCGGCCGCTGTCTCGTGGCCTCATTCTCGGTTGTATCGGCTGGCTGCTGCTGGCGCCGTCCCGGGCCGCGGCCGATTGGGAACTCGGCGGCTACGCGGCGGCCGAAATTCGTCTCTTTCCCCATTCACCGGCCGATGGAAGGCAGAAATCCCAGTTGATCTCGTCCGCCTTCACCCTGCAGCCGGAATTTCGCCTGCGGTCGGACGATGGTGACGACCAATTCGTCGCCATTCCTTACCTAAAAATCGATCAACACGATGATCGCCGCAGCCACGGGGATCTGCGGGAGTTGTACTGGCGCCGCCAAAGCGGCAACGGGTCACTGCTGATCGGCATGAACAAGGTGTTTTGGGGTGTCTCGGAGGCGCGCCACGTGATCGACATCATCAATCAGACTGATTTGGTGGAAAGTCCGTTCGCCGAGGACAAGTTGGGCCAGGGCATGGTCAACGGCCGATATTTCACCCATGCCGGAACATTCGAGGCCTATTTGTTACTTGGGTTTCGCGACCGCACATTCCCGGACGACGACGCGCGCCTGCGCGGCCTGCTACCCATCGACGCCGCCAACCCTGTATTCGAATCCACCGCCCGGCGACGCCATGTCGATTGGGCCTTGCGCTGGTCGAAGGTCATTGGCGATTGGGACATTGGCCTGTCGCATTTCCGCGGTACCGGCCGGGAACCGCGGCTGGTGCCTGGCCTGAATAACAACGGCGTCGCGCAATTGGTGCCGCAATACGACGTCATCGACCAGACAAGCCTGGATCTGCAATACACCCGCGATGCCTGGATCTGGAAATTCGAAGGTTTTTCGCGGCACGGACAGGGCGATCGTGTCCTGGCCCTGGCCGCCGGATTCGAATACAGCTTGATTGATTTGGCCGGGCGGGGCATCGATTTGGGGCTTTTGGCCGAATATCTTTATGATAACCGGACCGCCGGCGCGCCGCCAACGCGCTTCGACGACGATGTCTTCCTGGGCTTTCGCCTTGCCCTGAACGACACCGCGGGTACGGAGGTCGTTGGCGGCACCGTCATCGACCGGCATAGCCAAGCGGTGTCGTTCAGCATAGAGGCCGGTTGGCGCGTCGATGACCGCTGGCGGATAGACATTGAAGGCTTGGCATTTCACCGCATACCGGCGCGCGATGCCCTTTATGGCGTGCGGCGGGATGACTATTTGCAACTGCAACTGTCCCGGATTTTTTTGATAATGGGCCGGGCGTGGAGGAGACCTCAACAGCCATGTTTCAGGTAAGGCACGCATACTGTCCACTGGCCGGCGCATTTCTGGCCGCGGTAATCACCTTCAACTGGGGCGTCGCCGCAGCCCGGGCCGCATCCGAGATCGCCGCCGAAGACCCAGTCGAACTGGGAATGAACATCGCGGTGGAGGCAGATCGACGCGACCGCGGTTTCATGGATTATTCAGCCGACGTGACCATGCCACTCAAAAGCAGGAACGGCAGCGAAAGCCACCGGCGCCTGGAGATCAAGGTTTTAGAGGGCCGTGATGACGGCGACAAAAGCCGGATCGTATTCAGCCGGCCCAGGGATATTAACGGTACCGCTCTATTGACCTTCTCGCACAAAAAAGGCAACGATGATCAATGGATCTACCTGCCCGCCCTGAAACGGGTCAAACGGATCAGTTCGACGAACCGGTCGGGCTCGTTCGTCGGCAGCGAATTCGCCTATGAGGATTTGGTGCGCCCGGAGGTCGAACGCTATTCTTACCGCTGGCTGCGTAACGAAACCATCGACGGCCAGCCGGCGCATGTTGTCGAACGGGTCCCGGCTTACCGAAATTCCGGCTATCGGCGTCAGGTCGTCTGGTACGATCAGGCCGAATTCCGCATATTGAAGATCGAATTTTTTGACCGCAACGATGCACTATTAAAACGATTTTCAGCTTCGGCCTATCGAATATACGAGAATAGATTCTGGCGACCGGCGCAAATGCTAATGTTGAATTTACAAAACGGAAAAAGTACCGAACTAATATGGAAAAATTATAGTTTTAGAAATGGTTTCGGAGACGGCGAATTCAATAAAGCTTTCCTATCCGATTAACGCCCATGACCGCTACATGTAGGGTGCCGCCACTCTCCCGAGTAAAGCTCGGCATAGGTTGGAGCAGAGGTATCGCCCGCGATGCCGAGCAATGAGCGGAAGGCGTTGAACGTGTAGAACCGCCTGTTGAAGCGGAAGGTGAACTCGTTGAGGTAGGCTTGTAGGTGCTGGTGGCTAACGCCGTGGTGGATACCGATCAGCCACGTCTTCAGGTTGGCAAAATGGACTTGCTTCGCAAAAGTGGAGAGCACCTACTGAAACAGGAGGTGTTCCATGGGACGAGGAATAAGGTTTACGACGGAGTTCAAGCGCGAGGCGGTGCGCCTGGCGTTAAGCAGTGGCCGGCCACGGGCTGAGATCGCGGAGGACCTCGGGGTCGGTCTGTCATCGCTGACACGCTGGATCGGTCAATTTCGCGATGAAGAGATGCCGCCAGAGATCAAGGACGACCTGCAGGCCGAGTTGAAGCGGCTACGCAAAGAGAATGCGGTTCTCCGGCAGGAGCGTGACATTCTAAAAAAAGCCGCGGCCTTCTTCGCGAAGGAGGGAAGTCGATGAGGTTCGCGCTCATTGATGCCAAGAAGGCCGAATTTCCCGTGAGGACGATGTGCCGGGTTCTGGAGGTCAGCGAGAGCGGGTTCTTTTCATGGAAAGGGCGGCCAGCCAGTCAGCGCCAGCGGGACGACATGATCTATCTGGCGCATATTCGGACCGCCTTCGAGTTATCGAACAGAACCTATGGTAGCCCGCGCATGCACCGCGAGCTTGTAGATGAGGGCCTGCCCATGGGACGCCGCCGGACAGCCCGCCTGATGCGCGAAAACGGCCTGGCCGCGCGCCAGAAGCGTCGTTTCAAACGAACCACGGACAGTACGCACACCTGGCCGATCGCGCCCAATCTGCTGGACCGGGACTTCGCGGCGGAGGCGCCGGACCAGAAATGGAGCGCCGACATCTCCTACATCTGGACCGCCGAGGGATGGCTCTATCTCGCCGTGCTCATCGACCTCTTCTCACGGCGTATCGTCGGCTGGGCAGTCAGCGACAGGCTGAAGAAGGATTTGGCGCTGCGTGCCCTGCGTATGGCGCTTGTCACGCGACACCCACCCAGGGGCCTGATCCATCATTCCGACCGCGGTAGCCAGTATTGCTCAATCGACTAT
>JAKZRK010000288.1:0-9447 GCA_047518225.1 Alphaproteobacteria bacterium
CCCCGCGTGTGCGGGGGACAGAGATGGCCGTCATGTGGATGCCGTGCGCATTGCGGTTCATCCCCGCGTGTGCGGGGAACAGGACAGCCTGACGAACGGTGGCGGGACGGTGAACGGTTCATCCCCGCGTGTGCGGGGAACAGGGCCGAGACAAGATCGTCGAGCTGTTCGGTAACGGTTCATCCCCGCGTGTGCGGGGAACAGGCTGTCTGTAAGATATTGATATAGTTAACAAAGCCTCCTTGACGCAAAGCTACCAATTTTTTCACGGTTTTCCATCCTTTTCCAGAGGGGCGAATTGTACCAGTTTCAATCCGTCAAAATCCTTGGGCATGCGGCGGTTTTGGCCGATAGTCAGGAAATCGTAGCCTTGGTCGGTGGGGGTTTTCCAACACATCACCGCGTCGCCTTCTTCGACCCCGGCTTCCACCTGCGCCCAGATCCGCGCCCGGACGCGGGCCGAGTAGTGGCCTACAAAAACGCCCGCACGAATTTCCAGCAGCCAAGCCGCCAGCCGCCCGCGCAAACGGGGCGGCACATTGTTAACCGCGATGACCATCATCGCCGCTGACCTCCTCTTCAAAGGCGGGGCCAAGCGCTTCAGGAACGGCGCCGGGTTTGTCCAGCCCGCCCGCTGCCAGCACTTCCTCGATTTGCGGAATGATCTTACCCAGCAGGCCGGTTTTACGAAACACATCTCGGCAGGCCAGCCGCACGGCGCTTTCCGGTGCCATCTCCAGCCGCCCCTTTTGCGCCTTACCCGCAATGGCAAAGGCCGCGGGCACCACGGTATCGAGCTTATAAAGATCGGCCACATCATAGACAAAGCTGCGCGGCTTGCCGGTGTGCAAAAAACCGATCGCCGGCGCATAACCCGCTGCCAGCACTGCGGCTTCGGACAGTCCGTGCAGGCATGCGGTGGCTGCAGAAAGGCAGCGGTTGGGGATGTCAGCCTTGCTCCAGTCGCCCGGATCATATTTGCGCTGCTTCCAGTCCACTCCATGTTGTTGGGCCAAAATCGCGTAACCGTGGCGTACCCGCTGGCCCTCGATGCCGCGCAGTTGGTCCAGCGAGCGGCGGGCGGGGGCCTCCTCGCCAAAGCGCAGCGCATACATTTTGCGCACCACCTTCAGGCGGGCGCTGTCATCCAGCGCAATTTTCGCCTGCCACAGCAGTCGATCGGCCCGCGCCCCGCCGGGCTGCCCCGCCGAATAGAGCCGCACGCCGCCCTCGCCCACCCAGGTGACCAGCGTGCCCACCTGCGCTGCCAGCGCCACCGCCGCATGGCTGATCCGCGCGCCGGGTTCGAGCATCAGGCAGGCCACACCGCCCACGGGGATCTGGATGCGCCGCCCCTCGCTATCAATCGCCACAAAAGCCCCGTCTTTCACGTCCAGCTGTGCCCGCTCCACAAAGACCAGCGCCGCGCGTTCCTTTAGCGGGATCGGCTTGGCGGGGGGCAGGGTCATGGGGCGCGGCGGATCATCATCAGCCCGCAGCCCCAGGCCTTGGCGCGGCCAAACCCCTGCGACAGTGCGGGCAGAAACAGACCCGGATCAGTGACGGTCAGGGTGCCGGACAGGTCCAGCACGCCAAGACGCGGCAGGTTGGCACGTTTGACCGCCTCAAGGCTCAGTTCCAGCACGGTATAGCCCTCGACCACGGTTTTCAGCGGGGCAAAGCCCTTGGTTGCCCCCTGCCACGCCATCCATGCCTCGCCCGCCAGCTGCGCCAGTTTCATCCGCTTTTCGGCGCGCTTGTCCTTTGGTTCGTCATGCAGCAGGTCCATCACCACATCCACCCGCTTGCCTCCAGCCTGTTTTGACACTTTGGTCGCGTTGGCACGCAGCACAAAATCCAGCCGGTCGCCAATGGTGAGGTTGGGTTCAAAGGTTTTTATCGCCGGTTCGCCAAACAGATCGCCTGGGCGCGGCGGGCGGGCCGACAAGGTGTAAAACCGGTTTTCCCCGTCATAGCGCCACAAAAAATCGCGGTTGCGGTCCTTGGCATCAGAAAATGCCGTCCAGATCAGCCGGTGGTGCGCATCAGCGGCGGCGTTTGCATTCTCGGGGTTAAGCAACTGGATCAGGGCGCGGGCAGAGGGGGCCGCATTGAGGGTGAGGCTTGATAAATACAGGCTCATGGCTGGCCCTCCGACCGGTGGATATGCACCTTGCGCGCCGCGAAATGCCATTTTTGCCGGTCCAGCGGGATGTCATGGCGGGTCTCGTAGCGACCTTCGCCCAAAGGGATATCGCTGGCGACTAATAGCGGCGCGGCGGGGTCAAGCGCCAGAAACGGCGGCAGGGTGACCTGCGCCAGCGCCTGAAGAGGGCCCTCGGCCTCCAGCCGTTTTGGCGCCATCGGGGCCGAGAGAGGGCAGCTTTTACGGCCCAGATAGGGCACAAAATGCGGGGCCTTCAGCGCGGTTTCCAGCGCCGCCGCATCCCCGCCCCAAAGCGCCACGCCAAAGGCGCAATCCAGGCGGTAGCTGCGCCGCGTGATCAGCCCGTTATCGCTGCGGTTCAGCGCCCGCAGGGCATCGGCGCGGGTGGCGGGGTGTTTGATGCGGGCCGACGGCAAGGTTTGCACCGTGTGAAAATCATTCAGCACCGGCCCTTGATTCAGCACCGATACCGCCATGCGCCACTCATTCAGCGCCGCCTGCCCCATAGCATCCTCTCGCTGCACCCCCAGCGCGGCTCCGATCAGTCCCAGAATGGCCGAGCGCCCGGGCCAGCCGGTGGAGCCGCGCTGCAGGTGGCCCGCGAGGTCGCCAAAGGCCCCCATCGGGGCCACCAGCGTAAAAACCAGATGCTCAGTCATGGCCCGCGCAACCTTCGGCAAAGGCGCGGATCTCTGCAAGAGTGCCTTGCCCTTCGTTGATATCCATCACCGCGCTGGCCTCGCTACAGGCCCCATATGCCTCGTCAAGCTTCTGAACCATATCCCCCAGCGCTTGCACCGAAGCCGCCATCAGGTCTGCGCCAGCAACCGGCGCAAAAAATGCCCCCGCAAGGCTACGGGGCTGTTGGCTTCCACATTCGGCACGAATATAACTAGCGCGGGTCTGGTGGGCAAAGCTGTTTTTCTTGCCTGAAGGGGTGGACACAGCCAAAGCCTCGGTCAGCGCGCCAATGGCCTTTTTCGCCAGCGCCGTATCGCCGCCAAGGTTTTCCAGCAGCAGCGCAGTATCCACGCAGGCATAAAGGTAAAACACTCCCGAGCCGAATCCCGCCTCGCCGATAAATCCGGCCCCCGCATCCTCGGCGGGTTTCTTCAGATCATCCACGGCGGTATAGAAATCATCCTCTACCAGCGCCTTGTGGGTGGTAATGGCGTGGGAAACCTGCACCGCCGCCTCGCGGTTGAATTCAGGATCACCGGCCAGCATCCGGCCAAACATCGCCACATCGGCTGCCCCGTCGGCGCGGCGCAGCACCAGCTTTTTCAGCTCGGCATTATCGGGCAGTTTTTCCCCCGCCAGCGCCTTTTTGGCCCAGTCGATCGCAGTGGCTTTCTCATCAGGCGAGATAAAGGCCAACTGGCGGGTGCGGGCCTTGTTTTTGGAATCCACCTTGCCAAACACATCCACAATGCCCTCGGCGATTTCGGCGGCTTTCTTGGCCTCGGCCCCCTCGGCCAAAAGCGCCTCGCGCACAACCTCGCCGATCCGCTGGGTGCGCTCGCCCAGATGCCCTGCCAGATCGTGCAGCATGACATCGGAAATCCGCGCGGCGCGTTTCAGGGCTTGCGAGGAAATCCGCAGTCGCGGCGCGCCGCCATAGGTGGCGGATTTGGGGCGGCCCAAATCGTCGCGGTTGGGGTTGGAGGGGGGGTATATTGTCAGGTAATGCAGTTGCAAAAAGCGGGTCATGTTTCGGTCTCCAGTTCAATCGGGCCGGCGAAGGTTTCGCCGTAATACTCAAAGCACCAGCAGGTGCGGGTTTGTTCGCTCCAGTAAAAAATATCGGCCGCCAGCGCGCCGGGGCTGGCCTTGCCCCCGATCACTGCCAGGGCGCGGGTCAACGGCCGCCAAAGCGCTTCCGGCGTGGTGGCGCGGATCAGGGCATTAAAGCGAATAGCGCTGAGCGCAGGCGGGTCCCCCGTGCCGAAAGCCCGCGCGACCTTCGGGCCACTCTCTTTGATATGGGCCAGTGCCACCGCGATCAGCGCTAGCCGCGCGGGGTTATGGCGCAGCTCAAAGCCACCGGCGGCCAGTGCCGCGTTCAGCCGATGCACCACCGGCACGCCGAGCGCCTTGAGCGCGGTATCGGCACGCCGCAATTCTGCGCGGGTTTTGCGGGCGGGGCCGGTATCGACGCTGATCTCGCGCGCCCACCAGCCTTGGCAAATGCTGTTCACATACTCGCTCATACCGTTTCCTTTTTCTTCTTCGCCACCAGTCCCAGCGGGGTAAATATCTTTTTGCCCAGGCCAAAGCCGCTAAACGCCCCCAGCAGCTTGCCCCGCGCCTTGATCGCCTTTTCACGCTTGCTTTCAGCCAAATCCGGCAATCCGGGCAGCACCGCCGCATCGAACGCCGCCAGCGCCGCCTTGCGCAGCGCCTGAAGCAACCCTTCATGTTGCAGGCCGCCATCGGCGGCCATCTTTGCCAACAGGGCCTCGAACGGGGCCTGCGTGGTGCTATAAAACCCTTCCAGCGCTGCTAGCGCGCGGTTTTTATCGGCCCCCTCGGCCACGCAAACCTTCAGCGCATACCCCGCCGCCTCGGCAGCTTCCACCATATCCGTTGCCGCAAATTCGGTGTCTTCCGACAGGGTAAACACCGGCTGTTCCGACCAGATGAAATCCTGCGGTTTCGATTTGTCCATCGCCCAACCAGCCACGATCAGGCTGCACTTGGCGGCTTTCACATCCTTCAGATAGGTGGTCAGCACTTGCGGCTTCAGCCCCTTTTCCGAAGCCAGCAACACCCCGCGCCAATTGCGATAGCCAAAGGCTCCTGGCTTGGGATGCACCGGCAGGGTCTGGCCCTTTGGATCCGTGTAATAAGGTGAAAGCGGATGACGCCATTGCTGGTAATTATTGCCATAAGGCCGCTGGATCACCCCCGTGACCATCCCGCTGTTTGCCACCAGCCGCAAGCGGCGGGGCTGGCCGAAAAACACCTCGGGCGCGGGCGCGCTCTGGCTGCCCTCATCGGGCACCATAACCACGCCTTTCAGCTTGGAGCTGACGGTTTCGCGCATCCAAGGCAGCTTGTGCAACTCGGCGGCAGGCAGGGGCGTGCCATGGGGCACATTGGCCCAGATCTGCGGCCACAGCCCATCTGCCTCGGGGCGCACCAGCGTCACCATCGGCCCGCCGCCGCGCATCGAGGTGCGGTTGCCCTTCCCGCCCGCGGGCGCAAAGGCCTGCATCGTATAAAGTGCCATCGCCGCCAGTGGAAAAGGCAGGCCCTGATAGCGCCCGCGCCGCACCATCAGGTCGGTGTTTTTCTTGGCGGTCGAGATGCCGGCACTGTCGATAAACAGCATATCCGGCGGGTTCGGTTCCCCTTCCAACGGCTTCATATCCTGCAAAAAACGCGGACCATTGCCCAGCAGGTTGAAGGCGGGGGCCAGCGGGGCCAACGCCGCCCGCAGAGTGGCGGCATCGGGCGGGGCGGCACGATTGGCGCAAGGGTGCGCCAGATAAACCAGACCGATCAGCAATTCCATACAGGCAAGGTTGAGGTCGGCGCGCGGCCAGTTCAGCTTCTCCATATCCGCTTGGGCGATCTGGTCAGGCCGGAGCACAACCTCCCCGCCCGTACGAATCACCGGAATCCACGGATCATTGATAAGGTTCAGCATCTGAAATTCCATCTACCTATACCAGATAGGCTACGCCAAGAGGAATAACTAAAGGGTTTATTCGAAAATTAGGCCGGTTGATTGTTCATACCGCAACCCCTCGCATATGCCCCCCGCCGCATCCACCACGGCCAGCACCACCTTGTCCTGCATCCATTGCGGCCAGCCCGCCTTGGCGGCCTTTATCATTGCTTCATCCTGATCCACCCCGCCCAGTTTGTCATAGCGCGCCTTCGATATCTGCACTTCCGACAAGTCCCAGCCAAAGCGCCCCGCGCCAGCCAGCGGCACCAGCTTGCCATCCGCACACCGCGCCAGACGCAGCGTGACCTGTGGCTGGCCAAGGCGGGTAGGAAAGCTAAGATCATCAAATACCTTTTCCATCTGGTGCTGCCCATAAGGCTGCATGGCATCGGCAAGGGAGTTTTGCGCCTGCGCCCGCTCGCTGGCAAAGCGGCCAATGCGCTCCAGCTCGGCGGCTTGCAGCGCGGCGGGCACCGGCGCACCGCCATACACCGCCTCGATCAAACCCCGCAGCCCCTCGGGGACGATGATCTCGCCCGCATCAAAAATCGCCCGCGCGGTGCGCCATTGCTGGTCTTGCGGATACACCCATGCGCCACCGTCCAGCATCTTGTGCAGCCAGCGGGCATCTTCCACCGCGTCGGGATCAGGCGACAGCACATGCAGAGCCGGGCCGGGTACCGGGCGTGTGCATGCGGGGCGCGCCTCCATATGCCGCCACAGTCGCCCGGCCCGCTGGATCAAGGTGCCCACAGGAGCGAGGTCGCTCACCATCAGGTCAAAATCAAGGTCTAGCGAGGCCTCGACCACCTGCGTTGCCACCAACACCCTGCCTGCCCGCCCCGTGCCCTTCCGGCCAAAGCGGGCCTGCACTGCGGTTTCCTTTTGCAGCCGGTCCTGCATGGTAAAGCGGGCATGTAGCAAATCGGCCTCCACCCCCGCCGCCTGCAACAGCGCCACCGCCGCAATCGCGTCATCCACCGCGTTGCGCACCCATACGCAGGCCGCCCCCCCGGCTGCCGCGCCCGCCATCAGCGCCACCGTCGCTGCCGCATCGGTCAGCCGATGCACCGCAAGCCTGCGACAGGTGGCGGGCACGGGGGCCACCTTTTGGCATTCCCCCCTCTGCGCCACCAGCGAAAGCTGTGGATAATCTTGCCCGTGCAGTGGCGTGGCCTTCACGCCCAGCCCTTCTTGAAAGGCCCGCGCAAAACCGGCACGCATATGGGCGGGCAAAGTGGCGGTCATCACAATCGCCGAGCCGCCAAGCCGCGCCTGAAACCGCAACAGCGCCTGCAATTCGGCCTCCATATAGGGATCATAGCTGTGGGCCTCGTCAATGACCAGCACCTTGCCCGCCAGCGCCCAGAGCCGCAGAGTGCTGAAACGCGTCGGCAACACCGCCATCAGCGCTTGGTCAATGGTGCCCACGCCGATATCGGCCAATAGCACGCGGCGGCGGTCATCGGCCAGCCAGTCCGAGCAGCTGATACCGTCAGCGCGGCCTTCGCGAATCTCCTGAAAGGCAGCGCTCATGTCCGCTCGGCCATGGGTCAGCGCCAGACTGGGCTGGCCGGAAAACAACCGTGGCGCGGCGTCTTGCAACCGGCTCAGCATCGCATTGCTGGTCGCCATGGTTGGCAAGGCAAAGTAAAACCCCGCGCCCTTGCCCGCCGTCATCATCCGCCCCGCCAGAATCAGCGCGGCTTCGGTTTTGCCCGCGCCGGTAGCATCTTCGATCAAGGCCAGCGTCGGCCCTTCGGGCAGCACCACATCCGTCACCGCCGCTTGCATCGGGCGCGGTGGCAAGCCCGCGAGAATATCCGCTTGTAGGCGCGGGGCGCCGGAAAACAACCCCGCCGCCGCCACGGCTTTTTCGGCCCGTTCCTGCGCACTGACGAAGTATTCCTCCGGCGTCATATCCGCCGGTTGCGGCGGAAACCACGCAGCGTTGGAACCAATCCAGTCCGCCTGCACCGTCAGCCCCGACAACGCCCAGGATAGCGCATCCGCATCCTGAAGCTCCTCCAGTGAAGCCCCTTCAAACAGCGGTGCCAAGTCTGAAATCGCTGTCATCGCTGCGTCCCGACCCGCGCCAATTTGCGCCTTGTGGTTAAACAATTCCCGCCGGTCAAGGTCCTCCGGTGGCCCACCGTGATGGCCCGCAACGGCTGCATAAAGCACCGTGCGCATCGCTTCATCCCCGCCGATCAGCGCCGCAATCTTATCGTCCAATAGGTAATTCATCAGGGTATAGCTGTGCCGCCAGTGCCGCGCGCCGCTGCCGGGCTGGCCCCGCAGCATGGCCCGAAAGCTCTCGCTGAATTTGCCAAGATCGTGCAGGGCAATCAGGAATTGCAGTGCCTTGTCCTGCGCAGCATTGCCCGTCAACGATCGTTGTGCCAGCAAAATCCCCGCCACCGCCGCCACATCAAGCATATGCCAAAGGGCGGGGTGGGTGTCAGGCGTGCATCCGTCAAAGCTTTTACCCGGCCAGTCTGTGGTACATATTTCCGCCATAAGGCAAAGCTTTCCGTATAGGCTCCCAAAGTCAACCACCTTGGTTTTGCTCTCAAATTACCACATTAGTCGGCGATGGTTGAAACGCCTTATTTGCTGTGTATGCAGAACCTAAGCATTTAAATGATTACCTTCAGCTTCGGTTTTTAATGTTTTGAATTCCGTCTCCACGACTAAAGGAACACTTCACCAGTGCCTCTGTCAGATGCCTCTCTGCCCCTCCCATTCCACCGGGAACGGCTCCAGCAGACCCGCCAGCATCATCTCCGGCCCCTGCCGTCCCTCAAGGATCGCCTCGACAATCACCGGTGCCAGTAGGCTGAGGCGCAGGACGCGGGTCATGTAGGTGAGCGCGAGGTTTTCATGTTCCGCCAGTTCGGTGACGGTGGTGAATTGCCCGTTTTCCAGCATCCTCTTCCAACGGAAGGCTCGGGCGAGCGCTTTGACGAGGGCGCTGTCGACGCGGGATCTTTCTATGGCCGCAGGCTCGCCGTTCGGCGTGATAACCTTTTTGCAGCCGCCGTATTTGCGGATGGTAAAGGGAACATGGACCGAGATTGTCGCCACGGGAGCTGGCGGTGACCTTCACTGATACAGAAAGTTATTTTGTATCAGAGGCTTCGGTCTACCGCGTGCTGAAGGCACACGATCTGATCACCAGCCCAGCCTTCATTATGATCAAAGCGGCCAGCGAGTTCAAAGACAAAACGACAGCCATCAATCTTTGTCGACGTTGAAACCAATCGCAGTCTGTTCGACTTCTGGGCGTTCCCCTCCCAAAACAGTTAAGGGATGAACGCAATTTTTTGTAAAACTGGCTTGATTTAAATCACTGTATACCACCATTTCGGGTTTATCTGACGCTCCAAATTGTCAATCCCGGCGTAAAAAGGGGCCATTCGCCGGAGTAAAAGTGGGCCAGTTGAGGTGCCGCGCCTTGTTGGGTGTCATAGTAGTGTTAATAATGAGATTCCGCAGACGGGGGTGTTTTCTGGGCGGTTTTAGTAGTGTTAATTACGAGATATCCACAGGGACCCTCGGGCAAAGCTTGCTGGTAGATTGCGTCGCTCTATTGCTTTTCCAA
>JAKZRK010000289.1:0-13573 GCA_047518225.1 Alphaproteobacteria bacterium
TACAAGCAACTGCCCATTCTCAAGCAAGCTCTCATCGATCACCGCGAAAAAGCCAAACTTGACCAGTTGAAGGACGCAGCATAACCTCCCATCAAGCAGCGCCGCTCAGGCGAGTTTCAACACAGACTGGGACATTCCCAAACTTCGTAGCCATGGCCATCCAACGTACCTTTTCGATTATCAAGCCCGACGCGACCCGCCGTAACCTGACCGGGCAGATTACCGCCCGTCTGGAAGCGGCCGGCTTGCGGATCATCGCCGCAAAGCGGCTTTGGATGACCCGGGCGCAGGCCGAGGGCTTTTATGCGGTGCACAAGGAACGGCCGTTTTTTAATGACCTGTGCAGCTTCATGACCTCCGGCCCGGTGGTGGTTCAGGTTCTGGAGGGTGAAGACGCCATCGCCAGGAACCGGGAGGTGATGGGCGCCACCAACCCGGCGGAGGCGGCGGATGGCACCATCCGCAAGGATTTCGCCGAGAATATCGAGGCTAATTCAGTGCATGGCTCCGACGCACCGGAAACGGCGGCGGAAGAAATCTCCTATTGGTTCTCGGCAACCGAGATCGTCGGCTAGGCAGGGCCGCGCGGTATGCTTCATAGCGAGCCCCTGCGGCCCATAGGCGACCAGGAAGTCGCCGCCTACGAGCGCGACGGCGCGGTATTGTTAAAGGGCCTGTTCGATCCCGATTGGATCGATTTGCTGGCCGAGGCGGTGGAAGCGGACAAGGCCGCGCCGGGGCCCATGGTGCGCTACAACACGCCACCCGGCGGCACCGGCGAATTCTTCGTGGACTTTCAATTATGGCGGCGATGGGAACAGGCGCGGCGCTTTGTCTTCGATGGCCCCGGCGGGGCCATCGCCGCCCGCATGATGGGCGCCACTTCGGTCAACTATTACCATGACCATCTGTTGGTAAAGGAACCGGGCACGGCGGAGAAGACGCCCTGGCATCACGACCAGCCCTATTATCCCGTGGACGGTTGGATGGTTGGTTCCATCTGGCTGCCGTTGGACCCGGTGCCCAAGAATGTCTGCGTGGAATATATCGCCGGCTCCCACCGTTGGGGCCGTTGGTTCGCGCCGCAATTCTTCAAATCCGGCAAATCGGAACTGCAGGTTATGGATCCCCGGTTTGAAATGATCCCGGATTTCGATGCGCTGCGTGACCAGCACGATCTGTTGTCCTGGGATCTGGCATTGGGCGATTGCATTTTCTTCCACGCCTTGACCGTGCATGGGGCGCCGGGCAACCCATCGCTCCAAGGCCGCCGCCGGGCCTATGCCACGCGCTGGCTGGGCGAGGATACCCGCTATGCCACCAGGATGGGGCAAACCTCGCCGCCCATCGAAGGCCACGGCCTCAAGCCCGGCGACGGAATGGACTGTGAATTGTTTCCGAGAGTTTGGCCTCAAGGCCCATCGTAGCGGACGACTTCCTGATCGATGGCGCCGAATATTGTGTTACCGTCGGCATCCGGCATTTCGATGTGAATGTGGTCGCCAAAGGACATGAAGGGCGTCGTTGGCGCGCCATCCTTGATGGTTTCCAACATCCGCAGTTCGGCGATACAGGAATAGCCCACCCCGCCATTGGCCAGGGCGGAGCCATGTGCGGAATCATCTCCAACATCCTGTTTGTTGGAAACCGTGCCCGAGCCGACGATGGTGCCGGCGCACAAGGGACGCGATTTCGCGGCATGGGCGATCAAGGTCGGGAAATCGAACGTCATATCGACGCCGGCATTGGCACGGCCGAAGGGCTCTCCATTCAGATCGCAATAGATGGGCAGGTGCAGGCGGCCGCCATCCCAGGCCCGGCCCAGTTCGTCCGACGTCACGGCCACCGGTGAAAAGGCGGTGGAGGGCTTGCCATGGAAAAATCCGAAACCTTTGCCCAATTCGCCGGGGATCAGGCCGCGCAGGGAGACATCGTTGACCAGCAGCAATAGCAGGATGTGCCGGCCGGCCTCCCTCACGCTTACCCCCATGGGCACATCGTCGACGATAACGGCGACCTCGGCCTCGAAATCAATGCCCCAATCTTCCGAGGCAACGGCAATGGGATCATAAGGACCGATGAAACTGTCGGAGCCGCCCTGATACATCAATGGATCGGTCCAGAAGCTGGCCGGCATTTCAGCCCCACGGGCCCGGCGGACCAGTTCCAAATGATTGACATAGGCGCTGCCGTCGGCCCACTGGTAGGCGCGGGGCAGGGGCGATGCGAGGTCAACCGGGTCCAGATCGAAAGCGCCTCTGGCCTTGCCGCCAGACAGGCTTTCGCTCAATTCCGTCAGCCGCGGCGCCAGGTTGTGCCAGTCGTCCAGGGCTGCCTGCATGTGAACGGCGATGTCAGGGGCGGCAACCGCGCGGTCGAGATCATTGCTGACGACGAGTAGCTGGCCGTCGCGGCCCGCTTTCAACGATGCAAGCTTCACATTCTCATCCTTCGCGCAAACGTTCGCGTAACAATGCCATCCGGTCGTAACCCCAGAATATCTCGCCATCCAGGACAAAACTTGGAACGCCGAATACACCCAGTTTTTCGGTTTCCATCCGCAATTCGTCGTGGCGCCGGCGGCCTTCACCTTGCAGGTAATCGGCGAAGCCATTCGCGTCGGCGCCTATTTCGGCCAGCACCGCCGTCAGGGCCGCGACGTCATCGACCTCCAACTCGTGGTTCCAGAAGCGTTCGAAAACGCGGTCGTTATAGGAGCGAAAGACACCCTGTTCCTGGGCATATTGCATACCGATGGCGGCGGGCGATGAATCGTAGACCCGGCGCGGTCCCCGCACGGTCATGCCCCGTTTGTTGGCCCAGCGCCGCATGTCCATGTAGGCATAACGCACCTTGCGCCATTCCGTTTCACTGCGCGTTTCCACCGCACCAAGGAAGGATGGGATATCCAACGTGAAATGACGCCATTCCACTGCCACGTCGAATTCATCCTCCAACGCATAGGTCGGATCCTTGGCCAGGTAAGCGAAGGGGCTTTTATAATCCGTCACATGAAGTATCTGGCGTTTTGTCATGGCCTCAGTTTATCACGTTCCCAGGCCAAGGGTGGGGCGCGCCGCATTATTCCAGCGGCGGGTTGATCAGCCATTGGCTCGGCAGATTATAATTTTCTATGGCGACCATGCCGCCGGCCGGCCTGGCCCGCCCCTCGGCGATCAGGCGGACGGCCAGCGGATAGATCTGATGTTCCTGTTCCAGGATCCGCGCCGCCAGACTTTCCGGGGTATCGCCGGCGGCGATGGGTACGGCGGCCTGAACCAGAATGGGGCCCTCGTCCATGGCTGCACGGACGTAATGCACGGTACAGCCGGCGATCCGGACACCTGCGTCCAGCATCCTTTCATGCACGTGCATGCCCTTGAAAGCGGGCAGCAGGGAGGGGTGGATGTTGATCACGCTATCGCGCCAGCGTTGACAGAATTCGGCGCTTAGCAGTCGCATGAAGCCGGCCAGACAGATCAGACGCACGCCGGCCCCGGCCAGAACCTCGGTCATGGCCGCATCAAACGCCTCGCGGCTTTCGAAAGCGCCGTGTTCAATAATTTCGGTGGGTATGTTCGCCGCCCGTGCGATGGCAAGGCCGGGCGCATCGGGCCGATTGGACAAAACCAGCACCACTTGCGCCGGGAAGCCGTCCGTCTGACAAGCCTCGATCACCGCGGCCATGTTGCTGCCGCGCCCGGAAATCAGAATGGCGATCTTGTACCCGGCCATATCAAAACCCCAAGCCGTTCATTTCAACCCGGGCGGGGCCGTCACCCGCCGCGATAACACCGATGGGCCAGACGGTTTCGCCCGCCGCCTGAAATAGCGCGGTCGCGGCTGCCGCGTTCCCGGCCGCAACAACGGCGATCATGCCGATGCCGCAATTGAAGGTGCGGGCCATTTCCAGGGCTTCGATCCCCCCCAATTGGGCCAGCCATTTGAACAATGGTGGCACTGGCCAGGTATTGCCGTCAATCCGGGCAACGGTGTCTTCAGGCAACACGCGCGGTGGGTTTTCGATCAGACCGCCACCGGTAATATGGCTCAACCCCTTGATTAGCCCGGCGCGAATAGCTTCCAGGCAGCCCGGCACATAGATCCTGGTCGGCCGTAACAGCGCCTCGGCTAGGCTGATGTCCGGGGAAAACGGGGCAGGGGCCGCGTAATCATGGCCGCTATCCTCGATCAGGCGGCGGACCAGGGAAAAGCCGTTGGCATGCGGACCGCTGGAGGCCAGGCCCAACAGCAGATCACCCGGCGCGATGGCGGTGAAATCCAACAGGCCGTCCCGTTCCACCGCGCCAACGGCAAAGCCGGCCAGATCATAATCGCCGTCCCGGTACAGGCCGGGCATTTCGGCTGTTTCGCCGCCGATCAGGGCGCAGCCGGCCTGGCGGCAGCCTTCGGCAATGCCGCTGACAATGGCCGTGCCCGCCGCCACCGAAAGTTTGCCCGTGGCGTAATAATCCAGGAACAGCAGTGGTTCCGCCCCTTGCACCACCAGGTCATTGACGCACATGGCGACCAGATCCACCCCCACGTGGTCATGACAATCGGCGGCAATGGCCACCTTCAACTTGGTGCCAACGCCATCAGCGGCGGCGAGGAGCAGGGGATCGTGATATCCCGCCGCCCGCAAATCGAACAAACCCGAAAAACCGCCCAGGACGGCATCGGCGCCGGGACGCCGGGTGGAAGCGGCCAGAGGCTTGATGGCATCTACCAGGCGGTCCCCCGCATCGATATCCACACCGGCGCCTTTGTAGGTGTAGCTGTTGATGACGCCCTCGCTAAGCTATAATTAAAGCATTCACTGCCGTGGTGACAGCGGCGAAGATACTGCATCTGATTGACCTTGTAATGTGGCATCGCGCTTTTTGCATACTGTTTCTCGCCTGTGCCTGGCCGGCTGGCCCGGCCATGGCCCAAGGCTCGGCGGCGGCCACGCCTGCCGGGCCGGGACAGGATGATGTTTTCATGGCCCGGGGCTTGGCGGTGGATGTCACCGCCGCATCTGCCGTTGCGGCGCGAAAACTGGCCTTGCTGGATGGGCAGCGCCGCGCGCTGGGCCGGGTTTTGCGGCGGATTACCTTGCTTTCGGACCATGCCGACCTGCCTAGGCCCGATGACAAGGCCATCGCGCAACTGGTCGCCGCCGTCCAGGTATCCGGAGAGAAAACCTCTTCCGTGCGGTATTTGGCGCGGTTGACGGTACGTTTCCACCGCTCCGCCATACGCCGCCTGTTGCGCGGCGCCGGCTTCAGATTTTCCGAGACCCGCGCCAAACCAACCCTGGTGCTGCCGGTGTTTGAAAAAGGCGCGGCCTTGTCCCTTTTCGAAGTTAGCAATATCTGGCGCCGGGCCTGGGGGCGGTTGGAACTGGCCCCCGATTCCCTATTGCCGCTGCTGTTGCCCAAGGGCGATTTGAAAGATGTCACCACCATTGCCGCAAAAGCCGCGTTGGCCGGCGGCGAGGAGCAATTACGCGCCATCGCCCAACGCTATGGCGTGGATAACGTGATGGTGACCCATGCCATCCTGAGTATCGATCTGGCCGCCGGCGGCGTGCCTCAGGTGCAAGTCAATATGTTGCGCTTCACGCCGAGGGGCAAAAGCACCGAAGTATTGGACTATGGCGTTAAGGTGACCGATGACCTGGATACCGCCATGGACCGTTTGGCCCGGCGCGTGGCCGTGGATCAGTTGGAACAATGGAAGCGCCGAACCCAATTGACCTTTGATGCCGATACCAGCCTTAGTGCCCAGGTACCGCTATCCGGGTTGCCGGATTGGCTGTCCATACGCCAGCGTCTGAATGCTTCGGCCATGGTGCGGTCCATTAAATTGCGAGGCATTTCGCGCCAGGATGCCCAGGTCGTCATCGATTACCTTGGCGACACGGATAGCCTGGTGGTCTCTCTGGCCCAGCGCGACTTACACCTATCCATGGTTGACGGGTTCTGGATTCTGCGTCTGGCCGGACAAGGCACGGTGAAGGCGGAATGACCCTGCCAAACGTGATATCCCTGGCCCGGCTTTTATCCGTGCCCTTTAACGTCTGGCTGATCCTGATCGATCAATGGCGGCTGGCGCTGGTGGTGTTTTGCCTTGCCGGCCTGTCGGATGCGTTGGACGGCTTTCTCGCCAAGCGTTTTGGCATGCAATCCCGATTGGGCCAGTATCTCGATCCCATCGCCGACAAGGTCATGCTGGTTTCCATCTTTATCGTCCTCGGCGTGCAACACCATTTGCCTATTTGGCTGGTAATCATGGCGGTTTCCCGGGACTTTCTGATCGTCGGCGGGCTGTTCCTGCTGTACCTTTTCGAGCAGCCGTACGCGCCGAAGCCCTTTCTGCTGTCCAAGATCAACACGGCGGCGCAAATTATTCTGGCGGCCTTCGTTATTGCCACGTTGGCATTTGCCCTGGATGGGGCGGCAACCTATATCGGGTTTCTGATCCCGGTGGTGGCATTCACGACGGTTGCCTCCGGCATTGAATATCTGATGGATTGGTGGCGGCGCATGAACAAGTTGGAGTCAAATTAGTGACCATTCAACAACAGGTTAGATACTGGCTGCTGGCGTTGGCGGTCCTGCTTGCCCTGGTCTGGTTGTTGAGCTCGATCCTGCTGCCATTCGTCGCCGGCATGGCGGTGGCCTATTTCCTGGATCCTCCGACCGACAAGTTGGAGGCGCGGGGCCTTTCGCGCAGCCTGTCGACCGGCATCGTTGTTGTTTCTTTCTTTATCCTGATGGTTTTGGCGGTCTTGCTATTGGTGCCGATTTTGCAGTCTCAGATTTTTGGATTTGCCGAACGTCTGCCCGGTTACCTGGCCGGATTGCGTGAAACGGTACTTCCCCTGGTAATTGATTTGGCTGCCCGGGTCGGGATCGACATCGGTGCCTCCGCCGGCGATGCCCTGAAAGAGATCGCCGGTGATATCGTCGCCTTTGGCTTTGCGCTGTTACGAAGGGCGTGGAGCGGCGGCCTGGCCTTGTTCAACATTCTTACACTGTTGGTGATTACGCCCGTGGTGGCGTTCTATCTGCTGCGTGATTTCGATCAGATGGTCACGGTGGTCAACAAATGGCTGCCTCGTCAACATGCCCAAACCGTGCGCCAGTTACTGTCCGATATTGATAGTGTGATGGCCGGGTTCATTCGTGGCCAGGGCACGGTCTGTTTGATCCTGGCCAGTTTCTATGGCCTGTCCCTGACTTTCGCCGGTTTGGAGTTCGGCCTGATCATCGGCCTGTTCAGCGGCCTGGTCTCGTTCGTTCCTTTCGTCGGCGCGCTGTTGGGTCTAATTTTATCCATGCTGACGGCATTGACCCAGTTTTTGCCCGACGGGGATTACCTCCGCATCGGGGTTATCGCCGCCGTATTCGTTGTTGGTCAGGTGATGGAAGGTTATTTTCTGACCCCGCGTTTGTTGGGCGACCGCATCGGTTTGCATCCTGTATGGGTGATGTTCGCCCTATTGGCGGGCGGGGCGGTGTTCGGTTTCGTGGGGGTGTTGATCGCGGTACCGGCCGCGGCCGCGATTGGCGTCATGGTCCGCTTTTCCCTAAACCAGTATCTGTGCAGCCGCCTTTATCTGGGCCCCGACGGCCCGCCATCCGACGAGCCAACGCCGTGAATTCGGCCCTTCAATTGATCCTGGATCTACCGGCGCGCAAAGCCCGGGGGCGTGCTGATTTTCTGGTCACTGACAGCAATGCCGATGCCGTTGCCTGGCTGGATCGATGGCCTGATTGGCCGGGTCATGCCCTTTGCCTGTATGGGCCCAAGGGCTGTGGCAAGAGCCATCTGCTGCACCTGTGGTGCGTTCGAAGCAAAGCGCGGCGCATTACGCCGGCGCAATTGTGCGATGGCAACATACCCGAATTGGCCGCGTTGGGCGCCATCGCCCTGGATGATGCCGGGGGCGTGACGGCGGCGGAGCCATTGCTGCATCTTTATAACCTGCTGCGCGAGCAAGGCGGTTATCTGCTGCTGGCCGCCCGGCGGCCGCCAAGGCAATGGCGGATATCGTTGCCGGATTTGAGGTCCCGCATCTTGGCCGCGCCGGCGGTGGCTATCCAGGCACCCGATGATCGATTGCTCGTGGCCGTGATGGCAAAATTGTTCGCTGACCGGCAGGTGCGTGTGGGCCCGGACGTGCTATCCTATCTAGCGGCCCGGATCGAGCGTTCTTTCGCGGCGGCGGAGGCCGCGGTGATCAAACTGGATCGGTTTTCGTTATCGGGGCAGCGGCCAATCACCGTGCCCTTGGCCCGCGCGGCCATGGCGCCGGAATAGAGAACCAACCAGGAAATCGAATTTATGGGGGTGATATCATGGATCTGGGTATAGCCGGAAAATCCGCCATCGTTTGTGCGGCTTCGAAAGGTTTAGGCAAGGGATGCGCCGCCGCCCTGGCGCGGGAAGGGGTGGCCGTGACCATTAGCGCCCGTGGCGAGGACGCCTTGGCCGTCACGGCAGAGGAAATTCGTTCGGAAACAGGCGTTACCGTCAGGGCCGTGGTTTGCGATGTCACCACGGCGATGGGCCGCGCCGAATTGTTGGCGGCCTGTCCCAACCCCGATATTCTGATCAATAATGCGGGCGGGCCGCCGGCCGGCGACTTTCGCGATTTCTCGTTGGAGGATTGGCAAACGGCGGTGAATGCCAACATGCTGAGCCCCATCGAGATGATCAAGGCCACCGTGGACGGCATGTTGGAACGCCATTTTGGACGTATCGTCAACATCACGTCCGCCGCGGTGCGCAGTCCCATAGAAGAGCTATGCTTGTCGAACGGCGCCCGCTGTGGTTTGACGGGTTTTGTCGCTGGGTTGTCGCGCAAGACGATTGGCCGCAACGTCACAATCAACAATCTGCTGCCCGGTCCGTTCGATACCGACCGTCTGCGCGGCAACCTGGCCCACCGGGCCAAGGCCATGGGCAAGGATCTGGTGGATATGACGACAATTGCCGCGGCTAACAACCCTGCCGGCCGCTTTGGCACGATCGAGGAGTTTGGCGCCACCTGCGCCTTTATGTGTAGTGTCCATACGGGCTTTATGACAGGACAACAGATAATGATGGACGGCGGCGCCTTCCCGGGCACCATGTGAGGCAACACGAAGGGGGAGAAGATCCATATGCGGCAATGTCGAATGACAGGGATGGTTTTGTTGCTGGCGATGTTGCCCTTTGCATCGTGGGCCGGCGGGGCGGTTGGCATCTGGGCGACGGAAGAAGGCAAATCATACGTCGAGATTATGAACTGCGGGAAAAAATTGTGCGGCAACATCATTTGGCTGAAGGAACCCCTGAATGACCAGGGCGGCCCTAAAACCGATATCAACAACCCCGAACCCACGATGCAAAGCCGCCCCATCATAGGTTTACCCCTGCTGGTCGATTTTACCGCCGGCGAGGAGGCCGATGTCTGGGAAAGTGGCACCATCTACAATCCTGAAGATGGCGGTAATTACAACTGCACTCTGACTTTACTGGATAGCGAAACCTTAAAGGTTCGCGGCTATATTGGATTGCCGTTGTTTGGCACGACACAAATTTGGACCCGCGTGAATTAATGCCCGGCGCGCGGGAAGGGGAGGACTGATTGGTGACCCAGGCGGCGCGAAAGGATGGCGGCGGGATCGTGGTTCCGGCTGAACCGACAGATCCGGGTGAACGTTACATCAATCGGGAATTATCATGGTTGGCCTTCAATCAAAGGGTCATGGAAGAGGCGCGCAATCCAAACCACCCGTTGTTGGAACGCCTGCGGTTTTTATCCATTGCGGCCGCCAACCTGGACGAATTTTATATGGTCCGCGTCGCCGGTCTGCATGGCCAAATGAAGGCCGGCATCGACCAGGTCAGCGACGACGGCCGCACGCTGGCGCAGCAACTTGCCGCCATCAATGAACTGGCCGGCAAGATCATGACGGAGCAGGCCCGCTACTGGGTCGAGCTGAATGGTGAACTGGCGGAGGCCGGGATAACCTTGGTCACGCCAGATGACTTGTTGGAAGAGGAGCGGGATTTCCTGGCCGTGCATTTCCTGCAGCGCGTCTTTCCCGTGCTGACACCATTGGCGATCGACCCTGCGCACCCCTTTCCCTTCATCCAAAATCTCGGATTTGCCATGGTTCTGCAATTGCGCCGGGATTCAGACGATACCTTTATGAATGCCTTGGTGCCCCTGCCGCAGATGGTTGAACGTTTCATTCGCCTGCCGGGCAAGGCGATCCGTTTTATCAGCCTGGAAAACCTGGTGGGTTTGTTCCAGGATCAGCTCTTTCCCGGCTATACCACCCAGGGGCGGGGCCTGTTCCGGGTCATTCGCGACAGCGAGATCGAGGTGGAGGAAGAGGCCGAGGATTTGGTCCGGTTCTTCCAGACCGCCCTGAAACACCGCCGCCGCGGTAGCGTCATCAGCCTGCGGGTCGATGCCGCCATGCCGGACGATTTGCGCCGTTTCGTGACGCGCAACCTGGGTGTGGGAGAGCGTGATGTCATGGCGGTGGACGGCGCCCTGGGACTTGTGGATGTGGACCAGTTGATCGTCGATGATCGGCCCGATTTGAAGTTTGAACCCTATAACCCGCGCTTTCCCGAACGCATTCGTGAATTGGGCGGTGATTGCTTCGCTGCGATCCGGGCCAAGGACATCCTGGTCCACCACCCCTATGAAAGCTTTGACGTGGTGGCGCAATTCCTATCCCAGGCTGCCCGCGACCCGGATGTCATTGCCATTAAACAGACCCTGTACCGTACGTCTGACGATTCACCCATCGTCAAGGCCCTGATCACGGCGGCCGAAAGCGGCAAGTCCGTGACCGCCGTGGTCGAGTTGAAGGCCCGATTTGACGAGGAAGCCAATATCAAATGGGCGCTTGATCTGGAACGGGCCGGCGTTCACGTGGTTTACGGCTTCATGGATTTGAAAACCCACGCCAAGGTTTCCTATGTGGCCCGGCGCGAGGGCAACGAGCTATTGACCTATGTGCATTTCGGCACCGGCAATTACCATCCGGTGACAGCCAGATCATATATGGATCTATCATTTTTTACCGCTGACCCTGATCTGGGCGCGGATACGGCCCGGCTGTTCAACTATGTCACGGGTTATGCCAAACCAGAGATTTTCGACCGCCTGAAAGTCTCGCCGCTGGGCATGCGAGAATCGGTCTTGGCCTTGATCGAACAGGAAATCAGCCATGTCAAAGCCGGGCGCCCCGGCGCCATCTGGGCTAAGCTGAATTCCCTGGTGGATAGTCAAATCATCGATGCTCTTTATGACGCCTCCAACACCGGCGTCAAAATTGATTTAGTGGTGCGTGGTATTTGCTGTTTGCGGCCCGGCATACCGGCAATGTCTGAAAATATCACCGTCAAGAGCATTGTCGGCCGGTTTCTCGAACACGGCCGGATTGCCTGCTTCGGCGCCGGCCACGGCCTGCCCTCGACGGAGGCCAAGGTCTTCATTTCGTCGGCCGATTGGATGCCGCGAAATTTTGACCGGCGGGTGGAGGCCATGGTGCCCATCGAAAACCCCACGGTGCATGAGCAGATCATGGGACAGATCATGGTCGCCAACTTCAATGACCGCACGCAAAGCTGGATTTTGAACGCCGATGATCAATACGAGCGCTTAACGGTTGAAGATGATGATTTTTCGGCGCACCGCTATTTCATGACCAATCCCAGCCTGTCCGGCCGGGGCAGCGCCTTGAAAAGCAGCAAGGCCGATCTGCGCCTCACCCTGGAATGGGAATAACCCGGAATTAAAACCTTGGACGTCGGATCCATGATGAAAGATCAACTGGCGGTGATCGACGTCGGTTCCAATTCCGTTCGCATGGTGGTCTACCCGGCGGCGGCCCTGGCCGCGCCCCCGCTCTTTAGTGAAAAGGCCATGTGCGGTCTGGGCCGGGGACAGGCGCCTGGTGGCGCGTTGGGCGCGGAGGCGATGCAACGGGCAATCGACACCATTGCCCGATTTGCGCATCTGGCCCGGGCCAAGGGTGTGGGCGTGATCGACGCGGCGGCGACGGCGGCGGTTCGCGATGCCGCCAATCGCGAGGACTTCTTGGCCCGTGTGTTGCACGAGACGGGCATTGCGGTGCGGGTATTGTCCGGGGCGGAAGAGGCGCGGCTGGCTGCCCGCGGCGTCCTGGCGGCCAGTCCCGGCGCAGGTGGTCTGGTCGGAGATTTGGGCGGCGGCAGTCTGGAATTGATCCACCTGGATCCGGCGCAGGAAAGCGGCGTCGGCCAACGTGCAAGTCTGCCTCTCGGCACCTTGCGCCTGATTGCGGGCCATAAAAGCGATGGGGCGACCCTGGACCGGCAAATTGATGATAGCCTGGCGCAAGTCGATTGGATGGGTCAGGTCAGAAATGGCGATCTTTATGTCGTCGGCGGCGCCTGGCGCAGTCTTGGCCGTTTGGAAATGGCGCGGACCCGCTATCCACTTCGGGTTTTACACGGCTATACCTTGCCGGCGGCAAGGGTGGCGTCCATCTGCCAGCTTTTCGCCAGGCTTAGCCTGGAGAGCCTGGAACGGATAGAGCGGGCGCCAAAGGACCGCCTGGACACCCTGGCCCTGGCGGCCAGGGTCTTGGGCCGCCTGCTTCGACATAGCGCGGCCCGGCGAGTGATATTTTCAGCCCACGGCCTGCGGGAAGGGATTCTGTACGAGCACCTTTCGCCGGCGCAACAGGCTGTAGATCCGTTACTGGCGTCCTGCCGTCTGACGGCGCTTGCCTCCTCGCGGGATCGCGAGGACGGCCTGGGTCACGGTCACGGCGACGGGGCCAGGGTAACCGATTGGCTGGCGCCATTGTTTCCAGATGAAGGAACGGATGATAGGCGTTTGCGTCTGGCGGCCGGACTGTTGAGCGATATTGGTTGGCGCATCCACCCGGACGAGCGCCCCGACCACGCCATGGCCGATGTCTTGCGCGCGCCCCTGATCGGGCTGGATCATACCCAGCGCATCAAATTGGCGCTCGCGATCCGTTATCGTTATACCCACCGCCGCGATAGCCGCTGGGTAGACCGTTATGGCCACCTGATCGAAGATGAAGACCGGATCTGGTCGCGCCGGGTTGGCCAGGCCCTGCGCCTTGCCCATACCCTTTCGGGCGGGGTGATGGCGTTGTTGGCGCAATATCGATTGAGCCTGGATGAGGACGGCATTACGCTGCATTGTGAACCAGGGAGCACGCGTTTAATTGGCGAAGCGGCCCGCAAGCGCCTTACCGCCATGGCGCGCAGCTTCGAGAAGCCGGCCCGTATCGTTCCCGAATGATCGAACTGGAAATTGGCCGGGTACGTGAACTTTCGCTTAATGTCCCATTGCCAAAGGACGCAAGGTTACAACGTCTATGTGCCGAACTTCTGGCCAACCCCTCGGACCGTAGGACCCTAGCCCGAATACGTCACGAAAAGGTACCGCTGATCTCCATTAATGCGTTATAATTCAGTTGCTTAAGCGGAATTTAGCGCGGAGAACAGCGGTGACGGATTGTAACCAATTGAAGATCGATTTTCCAGCCTGCAAAAG
>JAKZRK010000290.1:0-32682 GCA_047518225.1 Alphaproteobacteria bacterium
GAGCCGGCCGGTGATTTTCTTTATGGCCAACGTCTGTATTCCCTGGGCGACTACGCCGGCGCATTTTCCACCTGGCAACCCCTGGCCAAAGAAGGCGATGCCAGGGCGCAATACAGCATGGCGGTTTTGTATCTGAAGGGCCGTGGCGTCCCAAAAGACAGGGCAAATGCAAGGGAATGGGCCAGGCGGGCCGCCGCACAAGGCTACAAACCGGGCAAGAGACTGCTGGAAAGGCTGCAGCCAAGGAAAGCCAAGGCGAAGGCCGCCGCCCTGCCGAAACGCCGCAAGGCCACGAAGCGGGATATAGCCGCAAGCCAAATGACCGAGTTGGGACGCATCGAAGCGGCGGTCGGGGATTTACTGCAACAAATGGCCGGCAAGGTCGCCAGGGATGGGGCCCTAAACCATGGCGACTTGCGGGTGAAGCAACTGGCCGATGCTATCGAAGTGACGATCCCCGATATCGTGATCCATGCCGCCGACGGCGGGGTCTTTGATATAGGCACCGTGGTCGCCCATGTGCGCCACCAGGATGCGCGGTATGACGATATTACGGTGGCCTTGCCCGGCAGCATGCGCTTTCGCAAAGCCGATGGATCCAGTGGCGAAATCACCATCGCCAAGCGCCTGGCGAAACTGCGCTGGGACCGCCAATTGGCGACCAGCACGGAGTTCGAGTTCCGCTTGAGCGAACTGGTCTTTTCACTCGAGGCCAAGGGCGAGATGGGCCGCATTGGCGAAGTCCTGGTCCAGGCGGAGGTGCTGGAGGATAAGGGCCTTTGGACAGGTCCCATGCGCTTTGCCCTGACGAAGGTGAGTATGACGAACGGCGGTAATTCGACGCTGCGACTGGGCCAGTTCAATCTGATTATGGATCTGCGTGGCCTCGACCTGCCCGCCTATCACGAAAATCTGGGTCAGGCGCAGGCGAAAAATCAAACGAAGCTGGGCGGCAATCCTTCATTGCAGCAAATATTGGGCCTGGCCAACGGCTTTGGTCTACGGGCCAAAATCGACAAGCTTGCCATGCAGGATCCGGGGCAGGGCGAAATCCGCCTGGACCAGGCCGATTACGGCCTGGATCTATCCAGCGATGATGGACATTTGTTGAATCTCGCGCTGTCCGCCAGCCATCATGGCCTTGTCGGCACCATGGGCGCCGCGCCCAATGGCATGGTGCCACGGGATCTGGATATTGCCCTGGCGTTGGAAAATATACCCAGCGAAACCGTCGTCAATGTGGGTGTCGCGGCGGTGATTGAAGTGGCTCTGCTGGGCAATTTAAGCTCTGGCCCGCAGGTATTCCAACGCCTGCGCAAGGAATTAAGCGCCGCGGCCACCGTGCTGCGTCTCATACGCGCCAATATTACTGCCAAGGATTACGATATCGCCATGTCGGGCAGCTTGATAGCGGACCGCACGGCAAAAGCCGGCGTCGTCGGCGACGGAGAATTGCGCATCACGGGCCTGGGAAAACTGCTTGCCGCCGTACAACCGGGCTCCGGGAAAAGGTCCGCGGGCGGCCCCATGGCCGGTCCCCTGGCAGCCTTGATCGATAAAGGCAAGCCCATCGACGGCGGGGCCGGACGGCTGTTTAACCTGGCCGTGCGTCCCGACGGACAACTGACGGTAAATGGAGACCCGGTGTTATCCCTGGCGCCCCTCTCCGACCAAGCAAGATAGTAGGCGCAATGTCATCGGCGGTGGCTAATGCGCTGGCCGGGATTGCCAGACTAGGTTAAGAGCAGCCATGGAAACACTCTCCCGCGATATTGCCACTCTGTTAGGCCTCGCCGCCCTGTTCGGCTATTTGAACCACAGATTTTTGCGCCTTCCCCGCACGATTGGCCTGGTATTGATCGCCATGGCCGCCTCCTTGGGCGCCCTGGCCATCGATGCGGTGGTACCGGGTTGGGGGGTCGGGCCCGGATTGCGCGCGGCCTTGATCGAGATCGATTTTACCGCCGCGCTGATGCACGGCATGTTGGGTTTCCTGCTGTTCGCCGGCGCCCTGCACGTGGATCTGGCGCTCCTGGCGCGGCGGGGCTTGCCCATAGCGGCCATGGCCACCGGGGGCCTGCTGCTGTCCACGGCATTGATCGGCGCCGGCATCTGGCTGATCTTCGAGCTGTTCGGTCTAGGGCTGCCGTTGATTTATTGCCTGCTGTTCGGCGCTTTGATTTCGCCGACCGATCCGGTCGCGGTTCTGGGTATCCTGAAAACGGCCAAGGTGCCCCCCAGCCTGGAAGCCAAAATCGCCGGAGAAAGCCTGTTTAACGACGGCGTGGGCGTGGTGGTTTTCGTTATCCTGCTGGCCATGGCCACCAATGGGGGCCAGGGGGCCGCCGTGGATCCCGCCGGAATAGCCATTTTGTTCCTGCGGGAAGCCCTGGGCGGGGCGGTCCTGGGCCTGGCGGCGGGCGCCATCGCCTTCTGGGCCCTGCGTTCCATTGATGAATATAACCTGGAAGTGATTATCACCCTGGCCCTGGTGACCGTCACCTATGAGGTGGCGCGTCTACTCCATACCTCCGGCCCTATCGCCGTCGTCGTGGCCGGCCTGTTGATCGGCAACCACGGCACCCGCCTGGCCATGAGTGAAACCACGCGCGGCCATCTGACCAATTTCTGGACCTTGATCGATGAAATTCTGAATGCGGTGCTGTTTCTGTTGATCGGCCTGGAAGTGGTGGTGATATCCACGAAACCGGGACTGCTGTGGGTGGCCCTGATCGCCATTCCCCTGGTGCTGGGCGCGCGTTTTGTTTCCGTCGCCATTCCCATTGGCCTGCTGGGTCTGTGGCGGGATTTCACCAAGGGGGCGATCCCGGTTCTGACCTGGGGCGGTTTGCGCGGCGGCATCTCGGTCGCCTTGGCGCTGTCGATGCCCGCGGGGGAAGAAAAAGACGCCATTGTCACGGTTTGCTACGCCGTGGTGGTCTTTTCAATCCTGGTACAGGCCTTGACCATTGGCCGCCTTGTGCGCCGGGTCGTACCCAACCAGGAATTGGAGCCCGACCATGACTGAAAATAGGCGTAAGGTCGAGGTGATCGAAAAACGTACGGTTTTTCAAGGTTATCAACGGGTCGATGCCTACCGCTTGCGCCACAGCCTCTATCAGGGCGGCATGGGGGCGGAGATCCGCCGGGAGGTCATTGATCGGGGCCATGCCATACTTGTTCTGCCTTACGATCCCGTGCGCGACGAGGTGGTTTTGATCGAACAGTTCCGGATCGGTCCGTTTGTGCGCGGCGATCAGCCCTGGTGCCTGGAAGTGGTCGCCGGCATTATTGAAGACGGCGAGGAATTGGAGGATGTGGTTCGCCGGGAAGCCCGGGAAGAAGCCGGCATCGAATTAACCCATATCACCCACGTGATGGATTGCTACACCTCTCCCGGCATCCTGAGCGAGTGCATTTCCATCTTTTGTGCCGGTACCGACGCCGCCCTCGCCAGTGGCGTCCACGGCGTCGCGGCGGAAGGCGAGGATATCAAAGTCATTGTCATGGCTTTCGACGAGGTCATGGCCGCATTGGCGGACGGCCGCATCAACGCGGCCCCGGCGATCGTGGCCATTCGATGGTTGGCCCTGCACCGCGATGAAGTTCGTCAACTTTGGTCCGCATAATTTCACAAGTGAATTTGTGATTATGGCCGTTTCACTTGTCCTGTCCGGGCATAGGTCATAATCTGCGCCAACTCGAATTATTGGCACCCGGAGCAAGAAATGGACATACGTCAGGGCTTTATTGATAGCATCGGCAATACGCCGTTAATCCGCCTAAAAAAGGCCTCTGAATTGACGGGTTGCGAAATACTGGGCAAGGCGGAATTTCTCAATCCCGGTGGTTCGGTCAAGGACAGGGCCGCCCTGGCCATCGTAAGCGCGGCCGAGGCCAGGGGAGAGTTGAAGCCCGGCGGCATCATTGTCGAAGGCACCGCCGGCAATACCGGTATCGGCCTGGCCCTGGTCGCCAATGCACGGGGCTATAAAACGGTGATCGTGATCCCAGAGACACAAACCCAGGAAAAGAAAGACATGTTACGCATGTGCGGCGCCGACCTGCGGGAAGTGCCGGCGCTGCCCTATCGCGACGACAACAATTACATCAAATATTCCGGCCGTCTGGCGGCGGAAATCGCGGACAGCAATCCGCAAGGCGCGATCTGGGCCAACCAGTTCGACAATGTGGATAATCGACAGGGCCATTACGCGACCACCGGTCCGGAAATCTGGCGCCAGACCGATGGCAAGCTGGACGCCTTTATCTGCGCCGTGGGTACGGGTGGATCATTGGCGGGCATTGCCCAATATCTACGGAAACAAAACCCCAACATTACCATCGGATTGGCGGATCCGCCCGGTGCCGCGCTGTACAATTACTATAGCAATGGTGAATTGAAGGCGGAGGGTTCCTCGATCACCGAAGGCATCGGCCAGGGCCGCATTACCGCCAATCTGGAAGGCCTGACAATCGATGCCCCCTTTCTTATCCCGGACGAGGATGCCCTGCAGACCGCCTTTGATATGATTATCGAGGAAGGCCTGGTACTGGGCTCTTCCAGCGGGGTAAATGTGGCCGGCGCCGTTCGTCTGGGCCGGGAAATGGGACCGGGGCACACAATTGTAACCTTGCTTTGTGATGGCGCTCAGCGCTATCAAAGCAAGATGTTCAATGTGCCTTTCCTACAAGAGAACGGTCTGCCAGTACCGAGCTGGATGGCCGAAAGCGGGTAACTATGTCAAAGAGGTCTAGATGACGAATTTGCTGTTCCGGGACGATCCCTATGCGAAAAGCTGCGAAGCCACCATTACAGCGGTGAACGACCGCGGCGGCATCGAATTGGACCGCACCGTATTTTACCCCACGGGCGGCGGCCAGCCCGGCGATTCCGGCGTCTTGCGCCTGGCCGACGGCCGCGAAATCATCATCGCCACGGCCGTCAAGGGAGGTGGCGCCGATGATGTGATCCATGTGCCCGCCGAGGGACAGGAAGTACCGGCTGCCGGCGCGGCGGTCACGGCCTGCATCGATTGGCCAAAGCGCCACAGACACATGCGTATCCATACCTGCTTGCATCTGCTCTCCTCGGTCGTGGAATATCCGGTCACGGGTGGACAGATCAGCGATGGCAAGGGCCGTCTGGACTTTGACATGCCGGAAATGACCGTCGAAAAAGAGGCCATTACGGAACGCCTGAACGAATTGATCGCACAGGGCCACCCGGTCAATGTCAATTGGATTTCCGATGCCGAGCTGGCGGCACAGCCCGATCTGGTCAAAACCATGTCCGTGAAGCCGCCTACGGGCCAGGGACAGGTCCGCCTGATCGACGTGGATGGCTGCGACCTGCAGCCTTGCGGCGGCACCCATGTGGCCAACACATCGGAAATCGGCACTGTCCGGGTTCGGAAAATTGAAAAAAAGGGCCGGCAAAACCGACGGATATCAATTGAATTTACTGAATAGTTTCAATGGTATACTCTATTTACTTGAGGTAAAAGATGATTAAGTCATCGACAGTTTCCACCGCCCGGCTGGCCGATCATCTTGACCAGGGCGATATCAAAGTGCTGGACGGCTCTTTCTATCTGCCGGCCGAACAACGGGACGCGGATGCGGAATATGCCGCCGCCCATATACCCGGCGCCCAGCGTTTCAATATCGACGTGGTCTGCGCCCCGGATAATGACTTGCCGCATATGTTTCCGGACGCGGTCGCCTTCGCCGATGCCGTGGGCGCCATGGGCATCGGCAACGACGACATGGTGGTCACCTACGACGGCGGCAAGTTGACCGGTGCCTGCCGGGTCTGGTGGATGTTCCGCGCCTTTGGCCACGACAAGGTCGCGGTGCTGGATGGCGGTTTCAGCAAATGGCAGGCGGAGGGCCGTGGGCAGGAAAATACTATTAGCGAACCGAAACCGGCAAGTTTTTGCGCCGACTACTACGCGGACATGGTCCGCTCCATCGGGCATATGCTAAGCTTGGTCAATGGAGAGGGTGGGGAGCAAATTCTGGATGCCCGCGCGGCCGGGCGGTTTGACGGTTCGGTGCCGGAGCCGCGGGCGGGCATGCGGTCGGGCCATATGCCCGGCGCCCTCAATCTGCCTTACGATAAGCTGTTGCAGGCGGACGGCACCTTGCGCGAGGCGGCGCAATTGCGTGCCTTGTTCACCGATGCCGGGGTTGATCTGGAGCAACCGATCGTTACGTCCTGCGGCTCCGGTGTCTCGGCGGCTGTTCTGTTGTTGGGGCTCCGCAGCCTGGGCCATGAAGCCAACCGGCTGTACGATGGTAGCTGGTCCGAATGGGGCGGCCGCGATGACACGCCCATCGTGACCTGAGCATAACCTCGGTGAAACTGCGCAATTACCGGCATGACGACGAGGCGGCCGTGATCGATCTGTGGCAACGCTGCGGCCTGATGCAAAATCCACTGAACGATCCGCGCAAGGATACTGCCTTTTGCCAGGCGGGGGGCCACGGCGAGATTCTGATCCTGGAAGACGATGGCAAGGTCGTGGCCACGGCCATGGCGGGCCAGGACGGCCATCGCGGCTGGATCTATTATGTGGCGGTGGAACCCGACCGCCGGGGCCAGAATCTGGGCCGGCGCATCGTAACGGCGGCCGAGGAACGCCTGAAAGCCGCCGGCGTACCGAAACTTCATTTGATGGTGCGGGGCAGCAATACCCGTGTCGTCGGGTTTTATCAGCGCCTGGGTTATATGGTGGAACCCATCACCACCATGAGCCGCCGCCTGGACGGCGCCCCCCTGGCCGTCGGTCATCAGATGAACGACGAGAAGATCATCGTCACCTATTTGGAAATGAGGGAGCGGCCGTCCCTGCCCCGCCTGGTGCCGAAGGTTCCCAGGCACGCCCTGATGCGGGCCCACGGCATTACCGTGGCATTTTACCGTTACCTCTATGACGCCGTGGGACGGCCCTGGTATTGGACCGACCGCAAGAAATTATCGGATTCGGAATTGGCCGCGGTCATCCAGGCCGAGGCGGTGGAAATTTATGTCCTTTATGTGGGTGGGTCCCCGGCCGGATTCTACGAATTGGACGGCCGGGACATGCCCGACATGGAACTGGCGTATTTCGGCATCATGCCGGAATTCATCGGCCATGGGCTGGGCCCCTATCAGTTATCCCAGGCCCTGGAGGCGATGTGGCAGCATGATCCCGAACGGGTCCTGGTCAATACCTGCACCCTGGACCATCCCAAGGCGCTGCCCATGTATCAACGTTTCGGTTTCCGCCCCTACGACCGCCGGGAAATCCCCGCGCCATGGCAGACAGCCGACAATGTGCTGGATTTCGCCTGACGCCTTCGCGCCACCGACAAACTAGTGGCTGAGAATTTGGCTTAGGAACAGTTTTGTGCGTTCGGATTGCGGGTTGTTGAAGAATTCGTAGGGTTCGTTCTGCTCGACGATATCGCCCTCGTCCATGAAAATCACCCGGTCGGCGATGGTTTTGGCAAAGCCCATTTCGTGGGTCACCACGATCATGGTCATGCCGGTGTCGGCAAGTTCTATCATGACGTCGAGAACTTCCTTGATCATCTCTGGGTCAAGCGCCGAAGTCGGCTCGTCGAACAGCATGATCTTTGGGTTCATGCAAAGCGAGCGGGCGATGGCCACGCGCTGCTGTTGACCGCCCGAGAGCTGGCCGGGGTATTTCTCCGCCTGCTCGGGAATCTTGACCCGTTCGAGATACTCCATGGCCAATTTCCTGGCTTCGACCTTGGCTGTCTTGCGGACCCAGATGGGCCCCAAGGTGAGGTTTTCGAGAATGGAAAGGTGTGGAAACAGGTTGAAGCTCTGAAACACCATGCCTACTTCACTGCGAATGTAGTCGATATTCTTGAGGTTCTTATCCAGCAAAATTCCATCGACGATAATATCACCCTGTTGATGTTCTTCCAGGCGGTTGATGCAGCGGATCAGGGTGGATTTTCCCGATCCGGAAGGGCCACAGACGACGATCCGCTCGCCCTTGTGAATCACCAGATCAATGTCCTTGAGGACGTGGAACTGTCCGAACCATTTATTGACTTTGTTAAGCTCGATTATGACTTCGGACGAAGCGGCGGATGCCAACTGGCCCTGGGCGTCCTGCGCCTCTGTGGATGTCATTCTACTTTCCCCCGCTCTTCCCGGATCAACGATCGCCGCCGGCTGAAAGTTTCACTTCCAGGTGCCGGCTGTATTTCGACATGATGAAACAGATGATGAAGAACAACACGGCGCCGAACATCAGTGGTTCATGGTGCAGTCCACGCCAGGGCACGTCCTGGCTGATCGAACGCAGCATGCCCAGAAGATCGAAAAGGCCGATGATCGACACCAGGGTGGTGTCCTTCAGCAAGCCGATGAAGCTGCCGACGATGTTCGGGATCATATGTTTCAAGGCCTGGGGCATGACAATCAGGCCCATGGTGCCCCAATAGCCGAGGCCGATGGTATGGGCGCCCTCGGCCTGGCCCTTGGGAATGGCCTGCAGGCCGGCGCGGACGGTCTCGGCCATGTAGCAGGCGGAGAACAGGCAGACCGCGATAATGACCTGAACCAGCTTATTGAGGACAAAGCCCTCGGGCATAAACAACGGGAACATGGTTGTCGCCATGAAGAGCACGGTGATCAATGGCACCGAACGGAACAACTCGATAAACGACGTACTTAGCACCCGGATGACCGGCAAACTGGATCGCCGGCCCAGCGCCAGGATGATGCCCCCCGGAAGCGCGGAGGTGATGCCGATACCCGATATGACGAGGGTGAGGAACAGCCCACCCCATTTGGTCCAGCGCACGACTTCGATGGTCCAGGCCATTTGCAGGAGAAAAACCACGACGAAGGCGGCGGCCAAAATGGCGAGAAGCGTGTTGCGCTGGTTCTCGTCCGAGGCGTCTTTCTTGCCCAATAGCCCGATCAGATATTCGGGCAGGCTGCCGCCACTGATCACCCCGATAAATGAATGCAGGGTATTGCCGATCAGACAGGCGATCGCGCCTGTTACCATCACCTGCATGAAGATTCCCTTGTCGCCGCCGGCGAAGAGATAGCCGGCAAGGAAGGGATAGAGAAATACCGTGGACAGACCGATGAAGATCTTATACTTGACCCGAGGCAGCCATAGTGGCGCCATCCACACGATCAACAACAGACCGCCAAGATTGACCCGCCACAACTCGTCCCTCGGGTAGCGGCCATAGAAGATATTTTCAAGCCAAAGAATAACGCCGGCCCAGCAGGCGCCATTCTTGCTGATCGCGAAGCATTCACGCCGGTTCTCGGCCACCCATACGGCTTCCGCAACGCCCCAGGTCCACAGGCCCGCTACCATCACATAAATAATATACAGCGAGGCAAGGGTCAGAATGGTATTGATCCAGGAACTGAAAAGATTTTTTCGCAGCCACCCGATATACGAGGTTTCCGTCAGAGGTGCACTTCTGGTGGCGGCCCTTTCCGTCTTCACCACGGTCATGATCAGCGCTCCACCAGTTGGACGCGTTTATTGTAAATGTTCAGCAGTCCCGAAATGGAGAGGCTTATAAACATATAGAAAGCCATGGTCATACCAACCATTTCGACCGCATAGCCGGCCTGGTTCAGGGCCGTCTGCATGAACAGCGCAACCACGTCCGAATAGCCGATCGCGATGGCCAGCGAGGAATTCTTGACCACGTTCATCCACAGGCTGATCATCGGCGGCACGATGGCGCGCATGGCCTGGGGAATGATGATCAGGCTCATGGCCCGGTTTGGCCTGAGGCCGATGGCCAACGCCGCTTCTGTCTGCCCTTTGTTCACCGACAGGATGCCGGCACGTACAGATTCCGCCAGATGCGCCGCATGATAGAAGGTCAGGGCGATGAGCAGCGCCAGGAATGCCGGCGGCAGACTGCCGCCGCCCGTAAAATTAAATCCCTGGAGAGTCGGAATATCCCAATCAAGCGGTGAACCGGTCACCAAATATACGACGCCGGGCAGAACAATGAGCAGTGCCAGAGAGGCGGACCATATCGGGAATTGCTGGCCGGTATCGTCTTGACGCCTGTGCGCCCAGCGCCTGAGAAAGACGACGCCAATAGCGGCGGCGACAAATGCAACGATGGTCATCCAGAACAGATCGCCGGGGATTGGCCAAGCCGTATACAGACCGCGATTGTTGAGGAACACAACCTCCGCGCCGACCGAAAGATCCAGGCTGTTTTTGACCCTGGGCAGCAGGGCGAAGACCCCGACATACCAGAAAATGATCTGCAGCAGCAACGGCGTGTTGCGAACGATTTCCACATAGGTCAGTGCCAGCCGGGCGACCAGCCAATTGGAGGAAAGCCTGAGAATTCCGACAATGAAACCCAAACCCGTACTTGCGATAATCGCCAGAAACGAAACCAGAAGCGTATTGATACAGCCGATCAGGAATATGCGGCCGTAAGTCCCGATGCCGGGTTCGTATTCTATAAGCTTAAAATCCGTGTCGAAGCCGGCGGTCGCGGTCAGGAAACCGAAACCGGTATTCATCCCGCGCACTTCCAGGTTATGGGCGGTATTGGTAACCAGATACCAGACAAGCCAGCCGACGACGCCAGCGGTCAGAAGCTGATAGAAAACCGAGCGGACACGCTCGTCATGAAAAAAATCGAAACTTTCTTTCGGCTTCACCCGCGCCGATGCCTTACCAGTATCAGGGATGGCCATGATGAGTGGACCTTGATATTTCGCCTAGGCTCGAATTAATAATGGCGCCCAGCCCCGAACACGGAGCTGGGGCCGTCAATTGATCCTAGCGGAACGGCGGGGAATACATCAGCCCGCCTTTGGTCCAGAGGGCGTTCGCCGACCCGGACCGGCCGATGCCGATGCCCAATTTTCCACCACCCATATAGGCTTCGTAAATTTCGCCGTAATTACCGACTTCCTTGATGATGTTGTAGGCCCAGTCTTTACCAAGGCCCAAACCCTCATTCAGGTTGCCTTCGACGCCAAGTATACGGCGCACCGAGGCGTTGGTCGAACTGGAGCGCATTTTATCGACATTGCCCATGTTGATGCCAAGTTCCTCGGCACCGACCAAGACATGGACCGTCCATTTGACGATGTCGAACCACTGGGCGTCGCCCTGCCTTACCGCAGGCGCCAGGGGCTCTTTGGAGATGGTCTCGGGCAGAACGATGTGATCGCCCGGATTCGGGAACGCCGCCTTGTTGGAGGCCAGCCCCGATTTGTCGTTGGTCAGCGCATCGCAACCGCCCTGAAGATAAGTGTCGTTGCGCACGTTGGGATCCTCGAACGTGACCGGCTTGATGTTCAGATTGTTGACCCGGCTGAAATCGGCCAGGTTCAATTCGGTCGTGGTGCCGGTCACCACGCATACGGTCGCACCCTTTAGGTCCATTGCGGAGGTGATGCCGCTGTCTTTGGGCACCATGAAGCCCTGACCGTCATAAAAATTGACCGCCGTAAAATCCAGACCGAGCTGGGTATCGCGAAGCAATGTCCAGGTTGCTGTCCGAGATAGCATGTCGGACTCGCCATTGGCCAAAGCAGTAAAACGAACCTGGCTGCTGACCGATTGGATCTCCAGCTTCTTTTTGCTTCCGAATATGGCGGCGGCAACGGCTTGGCAAACCGAAACGTCGCTGCCATACCATTCGCCCTTGGCGTCGAGATTGTAGAAACCAGGTGAAGGCTGACCGACCTGGCAGCGAAGATAGCCGCGTTCTTTCACGATCTCGAGTGTACTTTTCGCCGAAGCGATAGTCGCGCCGGCAAAGGTCATCGCGGCAACGGCGGTTACCGCAGCTACCGGCGCGATGAACGACGTTGGTTTCATTTTATGTTCTCCCTGTTAACCCTTGACGCAATGAACGGAAATAATCCCCGTCCATACGACATTCCGGCCTGACGTTAGCCGTTCATTTTCCACATCGCAATAGTCAATTAGAGAAACTGCCGCCGTCCATTAGAAAAATTGCAACATTCACGTCAACGCCCATCGGTTTATTCGACACCGCCCTTCCGTTCGGCAACGCATTCAAAGCGTTTTTCAACGGCACGCGGATTGACCTGCTTCAATTTCGTCTGAATGGCCACAGCGCGTTCCTTGCTGGTCAGGCAGGTTTCCTGGTTCCCATAGGTAAACGCCCCCCAACCCTTGCTGGCCTCGCCCTGGACCCATTGTCCATCAAGAAGAAAATACACAACCAACAAATATTTCATGATTCAACCGCCCGACTTAGCCATCCATCTCGACCGCCTTCAGATAATAGATATTCAACTTGTTGATCAAGCCGCCGCATGCGCTAACTCCTGCCAAGCCACTGGCGCCGTTGTGAACGGAATGGCATTATGGCCCCCATCGCCACTCGGGCGCACCGCCCTCCCCAATACGATAGAGAAGTTTCAACATGAAAGACGAAACCAAACTGGTCGTCGCCGGCCGCGACCCGGAGAACAACCACGGCATTGTCAATCCGCCGGTCTATCACGCCTCTACCGTCTTGCACCCTACCCTGGCGGACCTCGATCAATCACGCAAACGCCGTGAACAGGGCGAACGTGGGGTTTATTACGGGCGCATTGGAACACCGACGAATTTCTCTCTGGAAGACATGATCTGCGCCGTCGAAGGCGGCGATCGCTGCATGATCTATCCGTCGGGTCTGGCGGCTATCGCCGCCGCCTTGTTGTCATTTATAAAAGCCGGCGATCACATCCTGATGGTGGATGCCGTATACGGCCCATCCCGCCGTTTCTGCAACAACCTGGCCAGCCGCCTCGATGTCTCCACGACCTATTACGATCCGGCCATCGGCGCCGGCATCGCCGAGCTGATCCAGGACAACACCCGTATCGTCTATGTAGAGGCGCCGGGCTCGCAAACCTTCGTCATGCAGGACATTCCCGCCATCGCGGATGCGGCCCATGCCAAGGGCTGCGTGGTCATGATGGACAATACCTGGGCTTCGCCCCTGTATTGCAAACCGTTCACCCTTGGCGTGGACGTTTCAATCCAGGCCGGCACGAAATATATTGTTGGCCATTCCGACGTCATGATCGGCACCGCCTGCGCCAGCAAGAAAGCCTGGCCGGAGCTGGAGGCGACATCCCGGATGCTGGGCCAGACGGCGGGACCGGACGATATTTATCTGGCACAACGCGGCATGCGGACATTGTCCGTCCGCCTGAAACAACATTGGGAAAGCGGCCTGAAGGTCGCGGAATGGCTGCGCGGGCAGGACATGGTGGAATGCGTCATGCATCCGGCCTTGCCGGACGATCCCGGCCATGGCCTGTGGAAGCGGGATTTTCTGGGCGCATCGGGTCTGTTCGGCATCACCTTGAAGCCCTGTCCACGCAGCGCCATCGCCGCCCTAGTGGACGATCTGGAACTTTACGGCATGGGCGCTTCCTGGGGCGGCTATGAAAGCCTGATCCTGCCGACCGATCCGAACGTCATGCGTAGTGTTACGCCCTGGCCATACGAGGGGCAATGTATGCGCCTCCATATTGGCCTGGAAGACCCAGACGACCTGATCGCCGACTTGAAGGCCGGTTTCAAGCGCCTGCAATCGGCGATGTAGCGGAAACGTAACCATGGCATGGCGCGGGCGGATAGGCTGTCGCATCTACTTGTGCGCCGCCGCCATGCTGGTTTGGCCCGGCCTGGTCAAGGGCGAAACCATCGACATCCTGGCCGCCGCCTCGACCACCGAGGCGGTCACGGCCCTATCGGCTGCCCTGCGAAAGGATCACGGCCTGACCTTGCGGCCGACTTTCGCGGCCTCTTCCACTTTGGCCAAGCATATTGCCGCCGGCGCGCCGGCCCATCTGTTCCTGTCCGCCGATCTTGCCTGGCTGAAATATCTTACCGCGCGCGATTTGATCGCCCCGAAGGGCCGGGTCGATCTGCTGGGCAATCGCCTGGTGCTGTTGCGGCGTGTAGGGGATGCCGGAACCCCGGAACTTGCCGGACTGACGGGCCTGGACGCCGCGCTGGGCAGGGAACGCCTTATCATGGGCGATCCGGCCCATGTTCCCGCCGGGCGTTATGGCCGCCAAGCCCTGCAACATCTTGGCCTATGGAGCGCGCTGGAACGACGCGCCGCCTATGGCGCTTCGGTCCGCAACGCCCTGGCTCTTTTGGCGCGGGGCCAGGGGCGCTTCGCCATTGCCTATGCCACGGATGCCCGGGCCCATGATGGTTTGCGCCTGGCCGCCGCCTTTCCCGAAGATAGCCACGGGGCCATTATCTATCCCCTGGCCGTGATCCGGGAACAGGATAACGCCTCGGCCCGCACGGTTTTCCGTTATCTGCAGGGCGGCAGGGCAAAGAAAATTTTTGAACAATATGGCTTTACCTTCCTGCCTAACTCTCGTTAAGAGCTAGGGATGTTAAGCCCATTGGAAATTGTGGCCCTGTCTCTGTCCCTGAAAGTGGCGGTCTGGGCGGTCGGTTGCAGCCTGCTGCCGGGGATTGCCATTGCCTGGCTTTTGGCGCGCCGGGATTTTCCGGGCAAGGCCTTGTTCGACGGTCTGGTGCATCTGCCCCTGGTGCTACCGCCCGTCGCCATTGGCTATTTGTTGTTGGTGCTGTTCGGGCGTAATGGTCCCGTGGGCGCCTGGTTGCGCGATTGGTTCGACATCAATCTGGTGTTCTCCTGGCGCGGCGCGGCCTTGGCGGCGGCGGTGATGGCCTTCCCGTTGTTGGTACGTTCGATCCGTCTGTCCATGGAGGCGGTGGACCGGCGCCTGGAAACAGCGGCGCGAACCCTCGGCGCCAAGCCCTTGCGCGTCTTTCTGACCATAACCCTGCCCTTGACCACACCGGGTATTCTGACCGGGCTGTTGTTGGCCTTTGTCCGCAGTTTAGGCGAATTCGGTGCCACTATCACCTTTGCCGCCAACGTGCCGGGGGAAACCCGCACCTTGCCCCTGGCGCTATATACCGCCCTGCAGGTGCCCGGCGGCGAGGCCGACGCCACCCGCCTGGCCCTGTTTTCCGTGACGCTGGCCGTGGCCGCCCTGGTGGCCTCGCAATATCTGGCCCGGCAATTATCCAAACGGATCGGTTTGTAGCCATGCTGGAACTGGATGTAACCGCACGCATCGGCAACTTCCCGCTCAGCGCCGCGTTTCAGGCCGGGGCCGGGGTGACGGCCCTGTTCGGCCCCTCGGGCGCCGGCAAGACCTCGCTGGTCAACATGCTGGCGGGATTGCTGCGGCCCAGACGTGGCCGGATCGTGCTACAGGGCAATGTCCTGTTCGATAGCGAGCAAGGCATCGATCTGGCGCCTGAACATCGCCGCCTGGGCTATGTCTTTCAGGAAAGCCGGTTGTTCCCGCATTTGACCGTGGCGGGCAATCTGTCCTATGGCCGGCGTCTGGTGCCGAAAGACCGGCCCCAGGTTGATTTCGACGCCGTGGTCGATTTGCTGGCCCTTGCGCCCCTGCTGGCGCGGCGGCCCAGAACCCTGTCCGGGGGGGAGCGCCAGCGGGTCGCCATCGGCCGGGCCTTGCTGGCGGCGCCGAGGTTGCTGTTGATGGACGAGCCGCTGGCCAATCTGGATGCCCCGCGCCGGTCGGAAATCCTGCCCTTTATCGAGGGGCTGCGCCGGCAATTGGACATATCCATCGTCTATGTCTCCCACAACATGGACGAGATAGTGCGCCTGGCCGATCAATTGATCGTCATGGCGGACGGGGGCATCGTCGCCCAGGGCCCCGTGGACGAGATCACCGCCCGCCTGGATCTGCGCGCCCTGACCGGCCGCTGGGATGCCGGCGCCGTTTTGACAACCACGGTGGCGGCGCAGGATCAACGCGATGCCCTGACCCGGCTGTCGTTCAAAGGTGGCGATCTGTGGCTGCCGCAACTGGATCTGGCCATTGGCACGCCGTTACGCATCCGCGTGCGGGCCCGCGATGTCAGTCTGGCGCTGACCCCGCCCCAGGGGATCAGCGTGCTGAACGTCTTTGCTGGCCAAGTGATCGAGGTCGGCGAGGACGACGGCCCCCAGGTCGATGTGCTGGTGGACATCGGTAGCCCCCTTTGGGCCCGTATTACCAAGCGCTCGCAACGGGAACTGGACATCGTGCCGGGCCGCCAGGTGCACGCCTTGATCAAGGCCATGGCGGTGGACCGCAGGGAGGGTGGTGGTTGATTGGGCGGCGGATCGGGTGGCTGATTTATTCTTTTGCGGAACTGGGGATATTCGGGCGCTCGGCACCGCCGTCGGGTACCGTAACCGTGCGGGATGACTGATTGTCGTAAATAAAGGCCGGGACGGCGCCGATGATCAAGGAAATGACGATCAGGCCGGGCCAATGAAAATCCACCAATCGGGCAAGGCGCCCGCGCCGCAGGCTTTTCACCACGAAAACAACCATCACCACGGCCAGGACCGACAGCAGCCAAACGAAGAAAAATGTACTCATGAGCGCGATTGTATCAGGTCGGTATTTACAAATCGATACCACGCAGGGCGGCTGCCCGCTGCTTGGCCCCGGACATCATATAGGACAAATCGCTGCCCCCCAGCACCATGCGCACGCCCATGCGGATATATTTTTCCGCCAGACCATCATATATGCCGCCCATACCGGCATGTTTACCGTTATTGCGGCAAGCCGAAATGGTCGTGTCATAGGCCGCCAGGACGTCATCATGATCGTACTGGCCGGAAATTCCCATTTCGGCGCAAAGGTCGTTGGTGCCGATCAACAGCACATCCACGCCCTCGATCGCGGCCATTTCATCGGCGTTGGCGATGGCCTCGGGGCTTTCCAGCATCACCACCACCAGCAAATTATCGTTGATCACCCGGGTGCCCTGCGCCATGGGCAGGCTGTCGTATTCCAGGATCGCGGCTCCCCCCGCCAGGGACCTGTGCCCGATGGGTGGATAGAGGCATTGGTCCACCACCCTGCGGGCCTCTTCGGCCGAATTGACATGGGGCACCACGATACCCTGGGCGCCGGCGTCCAGGGGCCGGCTGGCATGATGATGCAGGTGTGAAGACGCCCGGACGATAGGGGTGCAGCCCGCATCCAGACCGGCAACGGAAATATCCGCCACGGTCTCCAGGGACAGGGGGCTGTGTTCCATGTCGATGAACAGCCAGTCATAGCCGCAGACCTTGGCCACCTTGGCGATTTCGACGCCACGCGCCAGACGCACACCCATCCCCAGGGACAATTCGCCCGCCGCCAGTTTCTGTTTCGTGATATTCGCAATCACCGCCATGGGGTTTCCTCCTCGTCAGACGTTGCTGTTAAATCGTTCCTTGCAGGTGCGGACAACCTCGCCGCCGGGACGCTTCCACCAATTTTCGGCGGAAAATATTTCCACTTCGATCAGGCCATCATAACTGGTGCCGTCGACCCAATCCCGGATTTTCGGAATATCAATAACGCCGTCGCCCATCATGCCGCGGTCCAGCAATAGATCGGTGGTCGGCACCAGCCAATCGCAAACGTGAAACGCCAGTATTCGGCCGCCGGCCCGCTTGATCTGTGCCTGTAAATGGGGATCCCACCATAAATGATAGACATCGACCGCAACGCCCATGCCCGTGCCCAGTTGATCGCACAGATCCAGGGCCTGGCTTAGGGTATTGATGGCACAGCGGTCCGCCGCATACATGGGGTGCAAAGGTTCCATCGCCAGTGGAACGCCGGCGGCGCGGGCATGGGGTAAAAGCGCACCCAAACCATCGCGGATCATCTGCCGGGCGCCGTCCAGGTCTTTCGAACCTTCCGGCAGGCCACCGGCGACCACGATCAAACAATCCGCCCCCAGGGCCGCCGCCTCATCTATGGCGCGTTTATTTTCATCCAGGCAGGCTTGGCGGCCAGCGGCATCCATCGCGGGGAACTGACCGGCCCGGCACAGACCGGAAATACGCAGCCCATGATCGCGGACCATGCGGACCGCTTCATCCAGGCCGCATTCCGCCAGCTTGTCCCGCCAGATGGAAATGCCCGGCACGCCCGCCAGGGCATAGGCGGCAACGGCCTGGGCCAGGCCGTGCTGTGCCCGCGTGGTGGCCTGGTTGATGGACATCCGCGCCAGATCAGCCATGGCGCACCTCGTGCATCGCGGTGAAATCCGGTTCGGCGCCATGGGCAAAGCCAATACGCTGCAACGAGCCAATGGCGATCCGTCCGTCCTTGATGCGCAGACGGGTGACCCCATCGGCTTGATGATACATATCCCCGTGGGCCGCCAGGAACGCGGCCTGCTCGGCCGCCGGCACGCCGGACATGCCGTTGACATAATGATGGCCGTTGCGCTCCACATGGGCAATACCCAGCAGATTGACCAGGGCCAGGTCCTGTTGCACGGAAAGTCCGGCCTGGGTGGTCAGATCCTCCCCGGACATGAAATACCCCTCTCCCCAATGGGCACAGCGGGCCGCGTTCAGGATCGACTTATAAAAACCCTTGCAGGTTTTCGAGGATACGCCGCGATAGCCCAACGCACGGCCCTTGGGAAAGGCGTCGAGGAAAGCGTCGGATTCATCCAGGATCACGGGCTTGCGCGCACTCAATGAGGTGACATCCACATCCAGGGCCACGGCGCGGGAGATCGGCTGTTCGAGAAACAGGATGGATCGGTTAAAGGGGGCCAGCCGCCCGTCGCCTTCGATGGCATCCAGCAGCGCCGCGACGCTGGGCACGTCGTGGTATTGCTCGTTGCCATCCAGGCTGATGATGTAGTCAACCGGGCTTTCATCCAGCACGGCGGCGATTTCCCGCAGACGGGCCACATCCTCGTCCAGATCGCCGCAAACCTTGATCTTGAAATAGCGGTGGCCATAGGCGGCGATTACTTCCACCAGGGTTTCCGGCAGGCCGTCGCCCACGGGTTCCGGATTTTCACGGATCGGATCAACCATGCCAACCGTGTGCCGGGCGTGGATATGGCCGGCGGGACGCAGTTTGGCCAGGAACGGATCAATTGCGAATTCGCCGCTTTCGATGCCCGGTAGATTGGCCTGAACCGCCCTATAGAATGATACTTCGTGCAAGCGGCATAGGGCATCCAGGATGGCTCGGTCCAGCAACGCCGGGCCGTAACAGGCCACCAACGAGCCATCGCCCCGTTCGCCGCAGATGCGGACTTGTTCGTCATAATTGGACCTGAACAAACCGAACGCCGTCGATGGCGGCGCGGCGCGGTACAGGGTCGAGGCCGTGGCCAGGGCATGGCGCAGTTGATCGAAATTGTCTTCATTGCTCAAATCCAGGTTCTTATCGAACCATTTCGGCGCCAGCATTTCCGCCGCCAGTCCCCAGCCCTCCCGGCCGTCCGCCAACTGTACGCGGACCCTGGCAAAGGCCTGGGGGCTTTCGCGCAGGGTGGTAACGCCAAAGCGGAAGGGCATGCGCAGGGTTACATCACGCTCGAACAATTGCACTTCCAGGACCGACAATTGAATGGGATCAGACACGCAAGGCCTCCTCAATACCGCACCGGTAGCCGATGGCGCGGGCGGTAGAGGCCGGGCCGTCGGGACAATAGGCGACCGGCTCGACCGCGGCCGTGCCGGTATAATCGTGCCGCGAAAGGCGGCTCGTGGATTACTTCATTACACAGGGCGAACTTCATAGCGCGATCCTTTGTTCCTGGGCGGAGGATCGATAGATGGCATCCAGTACGCGGGCCATGGCGACGCCGCATTCCTCGATCCCGGCCAAGGGCGGGGCTTTGCCGTCCACCGCATCCAGAAAGGCGGCGAATTCCCCCGCGACCACTTGAAACGGTTCGGTCACGGGGGCATGGGGCATTTCAACACCGCGATGGTTGGGCCGCCATAGGCCATCGATAAATTCGTGGCGGACCCGGTGCAAGCGCAATTCATGGGTTTGATAATCGATCTCCGCCCCGCCTTCGCTGCCCGCGAGCACGAATTCCTTGGTCTGTGTGGCACCGGGCACGATGTTATCGTTCCAGCGGCCCGGCTGAATACAGCCAACTTCGATATGGGCCACAGCGCCCGTGGGATAAAACAGACGGATCAAGGCCAGGTCGTCATGGCCACGGTCGAAATGGTCACGGGTCACCGCATCCACCGCCACTGGCAGGGCGCCCATCATCCAGTTCGCCTGATCAATGAAATGCACCGCGTCGTTGCCCACCACGCCGCTATCGCCACGGGCCCGTTTGTAGCCATGAAATCGGGCCGAAATATAGCGCCGATCCCCCAGCCGCCCGTCATCCACCTCCCGCTTGAGGATTTGGGCCAGCGGGTGGGCGTGAAAATAAAACCCCACCTGTACCACCTGATCCTGGAGCAGATCATGCAGCCCCTCGGCCTCGGCCAAGGTCGCGGTCATGGGTTTCTCTATAAACAAATGCGTCCCCGCCGCCAGCAACGGCTGGCAGACCGCGAAATGACGGTCGGTCGGCGCCAGCACCACCACCAGGTCCGCCAGATCCAGAAAATCCGCCACCGCCCCGCCCACGTGATCGCCGGGCAGGCCCAAATCGCGGCAGCGTTGCCGGGCCTCGTCACTGGGATCAACCACATACAAGCCCGCCGCCAAACCCAGCGACCGCCAGGCCGCCAGATGGGTCGGCCCAAAATTGCCAAACCCGATTTGCAGGATATTGCGGTTCATGGCTTTGACTTTTACCCCTCGACCCCATGCATGGCCAGTATGGTCCGCATGCGGGCCGCCGCCATGTCCGGGTCGCGCAGCAGGCCGGCGGCGTCGGCGAGACGGAACAATTCCGCCAGATGCAACAGGGAGCGGGCGCTTTGCTGGCCGCCGACCATGACGAAATGATCCTGATGGCCGTTTAGCCAGGCCATGAAAACCACGCCGGTTTTGTAAAACCGGGTTGGCGCCCCGAAGATGTGCCGCGATAGGGGGACCGTCGGGGCCAGGATGTCATGAAAGGTCTTCTCGTCGCCTGCCGCGAAGGCGTCCAGGGCGGCGGAGGCGGCGGGCGCGATAGCATCGAAAATACCCAGCAGGGCATCGCTGTAACCCACCTCGTCACCGGCAATCAGTTCCGCGTAATTGAAATCATCGCCGGTATACATGCGCACGCCATCAGGCAGACGCCGGCGCATGGTAATTTCCTTGTCCTTGTCCAGCAGGGAAATTTTGATGCCGTCGATCCTGGCCGCGTTCGCAGCCAGCACATCCAGGCAGACCGGCATGGCCTGCAGATGATCGCCATGGCCCCAATAGCCGGCCAGGGCGGGGTCGAACATCTCCCCCAGCCAATGGATCAGCACCGGTTCACGGACCCCCGCGAGGATGCGGTCGTAGACCCTGGCATAATCGTCCGGGGATTTTGCGCAAGCCGCCAACGCCCGGCTGGCCATCAATATGATCCGGCCCCCCTGCCCTTCCACGAATGCGATCTGTTCTTCATAGGCACGGATGACATCGTCCAGGCTTAGATCCGCCGATGGCGCCAGGTGATCGGTGCCCGCGCCACAGGCGATGCGGGCGCCTGGAAAATGGCGGGCCGCCGCCAAACTGCGGCGGATCAGTTCCTGACTGGCGGGCCAATCAAGTCCCATGCCGCGCTGGGCCGTATCCATGGCCTCCGCCACGCCCAGGCCCAAATCATAGAGGCCCAGGCGATAGTCGATGGTGGCATCCCAATCGATGGCGGCATCCAGCCAGGGATCGGCCTCGGACCGGGGATCGGCCACCACGTGAGCGGCGGAATAGGCAATGCGGTTGAAAGGCCGGTTGGCGCGTGTGGGAAAGTCCCTGGGCGTACTGGTGGTGAACGGCGCCAGGCCGCCGTTGGAAACCGGCAGATTGAGACTGGCCATCCCTACACCTCCAAGTCAGGGACATCCAGCCAGCGCCGTTCGGCCCAGCTTTGCAGGCCCAGTTCCGCCAATTGCACGCCCCTGGCGCCGGCCAGCAAGTCCCAGGGGAATGGAGCTTCATCGTAAAGATGACGGATGAACAATTCCCATTGCGCCTTGAAGGCATTGTCGTAGTCGACGGTGTCGGGCACTTCCTCCCAACCATCGCCATAATCGATGGCGGGCGGGATATCGGGGTTCCAGACCGGCTTGGGTGTATTGACCCGGGCTTGGGTGCGGCAGCGGCGCAGACCGGCCACGGCGGAGCCGTGGGTGCCGTCCACCTGCAAGGTCAGCAAATCATCCCGGCGCACACGGGTACACCAGGACGAATTGAAGTGGGCCACGATACCGCCATCCAATTGAAAGGTGGCATAGGCGGCATCGTCCGCGTCCGCCTCGTATGGTTCGCCCTTTTCGTCCCAGCGGGTGGGAACATGGGTGGCGCCCAGGCAACTGACCGAGCGCACTGCGCCAAAGGTATTGTCCAGCACATAGCGCCAATGGCACAGCATATCGAGAATGATGCCGCCACCCTGATCCTTGCGGTAGTTCCACGCGGGCCGTTGCGCGGGCTGTAAATCACCTTCGAAAACCCAATATCCGAATTCACCCCGCACCGAAAGAATGCGGCCGAAAAAACCGGCGTCGATCAGGTATTTCAGCTTGCGCATGCCAGGCAGCCACAACTTGTCCTGCACCACGCCGTGCTTGATGTTGGCCGCTTTGGCCTGTTGGTAAACGCCGTAGGCATCCGCCAGGCTGTCGGCGGCCGGTTTCTCGCAATAGACATCCTTGCCGGCGCTGATGGCTTTACCCAACAAACCGGCGCGGGCCTGGGTCGTGGCGGCATCGAAGAACAAGGTGTCGTCCGGGTTGGCGATGGCCGCATCCAGATCATCTGTCCAACGGCTTAGGCCATGCTCCCGCGCCAGGGCGCCGACCCGGCCCGCGTCCCGCCCGACCAAAATCGGGTCCGGCATCACCCTGGTGCCGTCGGCCAGTTCCAGGCCGCCGGCCTCCATGATCTTCAGGATCGATCGGATCAGATGCTGGTTCTTGCCCATGCGGCCGGTCACGCCATTCATGATGATGCCAAGGCGTTTCTCGCTCATGCTCACTCCATTCCCAATAACTTGTAAATCCGGCGCGTGTAGTCGCCGAAAACTTCCTGTGTTTTTAGATCCAGAGCGCGCGGATAAGGCAGATCGACCAAAAAATTGTCGGCCATGCGGGCCGGTCCCGCGGTCAGCACCACCACGCGGCTGCCCAAGAACACCGCCTCCTGGATACCATGGGTAACGAAAACGATGGTCTTGCCGCTTTCGCCCCAGATGCGCAACAGTTCCAGGTTCATTTTTTCCCGGGTCAGGGCATCCAGGGCCCCGAACGGTTCGTCCATCAGGATCAATTTTGGATCATGCACCAGGGCCCGGGCGATGGCGGCCCGCTGTTGCATGCCCCCCGATAACTCATAAGGATAGCTTTGCGCGAATCCCGACAGGCCCACCATCTCCAGCAAATAATCGGCGCGTTCCCGCGCCTCGGCCTTGGCCAGACCCAGAATTTCAGCCGGCAACAAAACATTGTCGATGACCCGGCGCCATTTCAACAACAAGGGTTGCTGAAAGACCATGCCGATATCACGGGCCGCATCGAAGCTGTCCGTCTGGCTGCCGATCCGCACCGTGCCTTCTTCATGGGAATGCAGTCCCGCCAGGATCTTCAACACCGTGGTCTTGCCACAACCCGACGGCCCGACCATGGAGACCAATTCGCCCGTCTGGACATCGAAGGTGACGTCGGAAACGGCCAGGAAATCCTCGCGTCGCCCGCGATAAACCTTTCGCACGCCCTGCAGACTGATGAAGGATGGCGCCGCGTTCATCTATTCCATCCGCGCATCGCGCACCACCATCAGGCGTTCCAACAACAGCACGATGGCGTACAAGGTCACACCGACGGCGGTGATCATCAACACGGCCATGAACATTCCCGCCGTATCCAGGGTGACCTGCACCTGCATCATTAAATAACCCAGGCCCTCTTCCGAGGCGATGAACTCTCCGACGATGGCGCCCGCCACCGCCAGCACCACGGCCACTTTCATGCCGGAAAAGATAAACGGCAAGGCGCCGGGCAACTGGATTTTGATGAAGATTTGCCAGCGCGTGGCCCGCAGGGTGCGGACCAGATCTATCAATTCCGGCTCCACCTCGTTCAGACCACGGGCCGTGGTGATCAGGATGGGCAGAAAACAAATGGAAAAGGCGATCAAAATATTCGGCCCCAGGCCATAGGAAAACCAGACGATGAAAATCGGCCCCAGGGCAACCTTTGGGATCATATTCAACGAAACGATCAGGGGCATGAAGGCATCGTTCAGCCAACGCGACCAGGAGAACAATACCGCCAGGACGACGCCCACCACCACGGCCAGCCAAAAGCCGCCAAACACCGAGGCGGCGGTAATCAGCGTGTTGTGCCCCCATCTGTAGGTCTCGAATTCAAGCAGGGTGGCGAAGGTATCCAGTGGCGCCGGCATGATATAGGCCTCGACCTTGCCAAAGGTGATCCAGGCCTGCCAGGCCAACACGGCGGCCAGGTGCATGACAATGATCAGCACCCATTTTCGCAGCTTCTCCCGGCCATCGTTCATTGCCGGCGCCTAGTCCAGCCAACGCTGTAAATTTTCCGCTACGAATTCGTCGTCGCACAAATGCGGATAATCGGCCATGACGCGGTTTAACGCCTCTTCCTGGCCAGGGCTCATGGCCTCGTCGGGGTTCAGGCACCAGGTGCCTTGCAACAGGCCCTGGCGGCGCAACACTTCGTGGCAGCCCGCGATGACCCCGGCGAAGTCGTTGACCACGTCGAACAGCGCCCCGTTGGCATCCGTAATCTGGCCATCCAATTGCAATAGTTCGCCCTCCACGGTGCCGGCCGCTATCGCCTGATGAGCGCGGGCCAGGTATGCCACCGCCGGTTTGACCCAGACGCTCCAGTGCCCCAGCAGACCGCCCCGGAACCGCACCACCACCGTCTCCGCCCCCCGGCGCACCGCGAATGGCGTGACAAGATCGAGCAGGATATGGTCATCGTTACCGGTATACAGGCTGATCCGGTCTTCCGCCTCCGCCGCCACCACGCCACGGACCACGTCCAATGTGCGGTAGCGGTTAAAGGGCGCCACCTTGATGGCGATCACGTTGTCTATTGCCGCGAACCGGCGCCAGAATTCAGCCGACAGGACGATGCCGCCCACCGCGGGTTGCAGATAAAACCCGACCAGGGGAATTCGCCCCGCCACCGCCTGGCAATGGGCGATCAGGGCATCTTCGTCCGCGCCCCTGTGGGCGGCGAGACTTAACAAGCCCGCGTGATAGCCCAGGCCCAGGGCCACGTGCGCCTCGGCCAGTGCTTGTTCGGTGGAACCAATCAAGCCGGCGATCATGACGATTGGCTTATCGGTCCAGGACGCGGTGGATTCCGCCGCCATGCGCAATACTGGTTCGTACAGACCCACATCGCGAATTTCAAACTGAGTGGTATGTACGCCCACCGCCAGGCCACCGGCACCGGCATCCAGGTAATAGCGGGTCAGGGCGCGTTGATGCCGCTGGTCCAATTGCCGGTCTTCAGTCAACGCCAGGGGATGGGCTGGAATGACCACGCCTTGGCGTAACCGGGCCAGGACCTCGGCCGGAATATCCTTACGATGCAGGGCCATTCTCCCTCCCTTCGCCAACTATTTTAGAACGCCACAATTAAAACGCCACGACGATCAAGAGGTCATGGGTTAGGGTGCGTTGGACCAATTCGGTTTCGTCATTGGCGTAATGCATAGCACAAGCGCACCGCCAACGATCCGCTTGGTTTCTCGACGATCGAGGCAAGCCGGTTTGTTGGCACAGAATGCTGGGAGTAACAAACATGAAAGTCTTCAAATTCGCCCTAGCGGCCCTATGTGGCGCAATGCTGGCGAACGGTTCAGCGCAAGCCGCTGAAAAAGTCAGCTTCATCCTGAACTGGGTCGCGGGCGGCGATCACGCGCCGGTCTATTGGGCCAAGTCGCAAGGCTGGTACAACGACGCCGGGATCGACTTGAACATCGAACAGGGCAAGGGTTCAACCCTGTCATCACAGCGCGTCGGCATTGGCAAAAACCAGCTCGGCATCGCCGATCTGGGCACCGCCCTGGTCAACAAGGGCAAGGGCGCGGATCTGGTCGCGGTCTTCAATATCTACGCCAATTCGCCTTACGGCTTCTATTGGAAGAAAAGTTCGGGCATCACCGGCATCAAGGACTTCGCCGGCAAGAAAATCGGCAACCCACCCTGGGATGCGGCCCGGCAGATGTGGCCCGCCTTCGCCAAAGCCGTCGGCATGGCGCCTGGCTCAGTAACCTGGGTTAACATCAAGCCCAACGCCAAGATCGCGGCGCTGAAATCCGACGCGATCCACGTCACTACCTCGTTCTACAATATCCACTTCATCTTCCAGAAAGTGTTCGGGGACGACATGGGCTTCGTCGCCGGCAAGACCATCGGCGTCAATCCCTACGGCAATTCCGTCATCGCCAACGGCGCCTACCTGAGGGCCAACCCGGACGTGGTGCGGAACTTCGTCAAGGTGACCCAGAAGGCCTATGCCGCCTGCGCCAGGAATGTCGATCCGTGCATCACCGCCCTGATCGATGCCAACAGCGGCCTGAAACGCCCTTCATCCTTGGCCAATTGGGCCTTGGTGAAAGAGTTGATGGACGCGGATAGTTCCCGCAATGGCGCCATCGGCTATTTCGACCCGGCCCGCATGGCCGCGGACTACAAGTTGATCGAAGCCTATTTCAAGCTGGACAAACCCTTTGACATCAAAGACGCCTACCGCAACGACTTCCTGGACATGTCCGTGAAGTTCGGCGGCTAGGTCCGTCCACCTGGAATATGACCGCATCCTGTAGCGCCGCCGGATGCGGTCTTTTCTTGTTCAAAGGTCGCGGACCATCCGGCAGATGGTTGGAAAACCATGGTCGCGGGCAAGATCAGGCACCCGGACTTCACAAGCCAGACGCATTCCAATATGGCGGTAAAAGCCGACCGCGGAATTGCTCTCGAAAACATCCAGGCATACCGCCCTGTAGCCGGCCGCCGCGGCACGATGGAACGCCCCTTCCAACAGGCGGCGCCCCAGGCCCGTTGCCTGGTCTGTATCGGCTACCGCCAAGTGGTGGACGCAGTAATTCCTGTTCGGCGTATGAGGCGTAACATAGATAAGCTGATGCATGGCCTTCGCGATGCTTTGCCGTTGGGCTGCCGTTGCATGCTTTGCCACGATCTCCGAGGACGCGGCAAAGGCGGCATCCTCTGCCTTGCTATCAAAGCCAAGTTCGATCCCCAACAAATCACCGTCTGGCCCATAGGCGGCCATGGCATGACAATGGCTCAGGAAGCCTGCCTCGGCCTGCCATTGCATCATCATCAATCTTTCCCGGAACGCGGCATCGGGGCCATAGAGATAATCGAAGATTTGCGGCGCGGTGGAATAAATCAGCCGGGCCGCGCGCTCGGCGTTTTCCGGCATAGCCAACACGATTTCGACTTTCTTGCGGTCACTCATTAGCCCAACTCCGGTCCCGCGATGATAAAGACCCGCTCGGGATCGTCAATTGGCGCCCGCGCGCCCAACAGCATACGCATATAGCCCCGTTGTTTGCTGAAGCCTGCCTCGCCCAGCCATAGGGTCAAACCCGCATGGTGATCGGCGGCATCCAGAAAAACCGGTCCCCTTCGCGCCGCCAGGGCCGCGTGCAGCAAGGCAACGGCCCCGTCGGCGCTGTTGGCGGACAAGGGCCCGATCTGGGCGGCCAGGCGGCCATCGCGGGCCAGGACAAAACCTTGTATTTCGCCGCCCCGTTGCAACAGGAAGGCGCGGCCGGGACAGCGGCAGTGCAAATGCGCCAGCAGATCCCCGCGTGGGGCGCCGAAAATGCCCGCATCCCAGGCCGCGACAGCTCCCAGATCGCCGGCAAGCATGGGCCGCACCCCGGCGCCCAGGTTTGCATGGGTCACGTCCGCCGGGTCCGCCTGCCAACGGGTCAGCGGATAAATATCCTGAAAGCCCAGAGGCAGATAGACCGGGCGCCCGGCCTCGGTCGCATCCAGTCCCGGGACAAGGTTCAAGGCCTCGGCGCGTGCGATACAGCGGCGCATCAAGTTACTGGCCAGTCCCCGCCGTTGCCAATGAGCGGTGACCAGGATCATGGCGATCCAGGCAAAGCGGCCGCCGTAGGGCAGCAACATCGACGTCGCCACCAAGGCCTGCGCGCTGACCCCGGTGCCCTCGCCCCCTTCCAGCATGAATTGCCAATCGGCGGCGGTTTGGTTCCACCCTGCCTCCGCATTCAGGGCCACGGCCCCGTCGATGTCATGCGGGGCCAGGGCACGCCAGTTCAGATTATCAATAATTGCCATCCCGCGCTTCAAAATGGGTGGGTTTGCCCAGGCTGCCGCCGTCCTTGGCGATCCAGTCGGCGACCCAGTCCACCATGCAATGCAAGGGCACCATGGGGTAGCCGAACAACTTCGTGGCTTCGGCGGTATTAACCAGCCAGGCCATTTTCCCCGGTTCCCCTTCGAGCACCGCCGGCTTGCCAAAGCGGTTGCCGAAGGCTCGCGCCAGCCAGGCGACGGCAATGGTCTCGGGGCCGGATACATTCACCGGGCTGGGCGGCGTGGTGCAATGGCACAGGCCGCGCAAGACCTGGGCGTTGGCATCGCCCTGCCAGATCACATTGACATGGCCCATGCTCAAATCAATCGCCTCGCCGGCCCAAACCTTGGCGGCGACGTCGTGCAGCACGCCATAGCGCATATCGATGGCATAGTTCAGGCGGATTATGCGCCCCGGTGTGCCGAATTGGCTGGAGAAATACTGGAACATCCGCTCCCTACCCACGCAGGAATTGGCGTATTCACCGGGCGGCGGCGTCGCCGTCATCGCCTCTGTCGCACCTTGGGACTCTATGGCCACGAAGGGATAAACGCAGCCGGTCGAAAAGCTGACGATGCGGGAATTCCTGAAACGTTCGGCCACCAAGGCTGGCACGTGCACGTTCATGGCCCAGGTCAATTCCTCGGCCCCAGTAGAGCCGAACTTGCGCCCGGCCATGAAGACGATATTCACCACCTCGGGCAGTTTGGCCACCGCATCTCTATCCAGCAGGTCGCAGGTAATGGTTTCGACGCCCTGGCTTTGCAGCTGTTCGGCCAGGCCGGCTTTGGAAAAGCGGGCGACGCCGAAAACGCGTTTGTCCGGCGCGGCCCGTTTCGCCAGACGGGCCAGGGTGGGTCCCATCTTGCCGCCCACGCCCAACACCATGATGTCGCCGCTCAATAGGGCCAGATCGTCTATCAGGGCCTGGGAGGGCCGTGTCATGAATTCTTCCAACGCCGCCGCATCGGCGAAACCGTCGGGAAAATCCGCGGGGTCCAGTCTTTCGGTCATGGGTCCTTGATCATTCCATCTTGCGTTCGATGACGTCTGCTTCGACAATAGCGCCATCGGAATGCCGATCACAATGGCCGTGCCGGCATCTATGGCAAATTGTGGGGCGAATTGTATTCAGGGGAGGAAACCACATGGATTTGGGATTGAAGGGCAAAAAATCCCTGGTCACGGGCGGCACGCGGGGCATTGGCCGGGCCATAGCCGAGCGCCTGGCAATGGAGGGCGCCGACGTGGCGGTCTGTGCCCGCAACGCCGAGGAGGTCGCGCAAACCGTGACGGCATTGCAGGGCATGGGCGTGCAGGCCATGGGCGCCAGCGTCGATGTGGGCGATCAGGCGGCGTTGAAAGCGTGGATCGACGCAGCGGCGGGCGAGATGGGCGGCCTGGACGTGCTGGTGGCCAACGTCTCGGCCATGGGTGACGCGGACTGGCGCGGCTCTTTTGAAATCGACGTCCTGGGCAGCATCAATACGGCGGAGGCGGCGCTGCCGCATCTGGAGAAATCCGAAGCCGGCGCCATCGTCGCCATCAGTTCCGTCTCCGCCCTGCAGTTTTTCGGCGGCGTGCGGCCCTATAACACGATGAAGGCGGCCCTGATCAATTATATGTCAAACCTGGCCCATGAACTGGCGCCGAGGGGCGTGCGCGTCAATACGGTCTCGCCCGGCACGATCTATTTCGAAGGCGGGGTTTGGCATACCCGCGAATTGGAAGCGCCGGAGATATCCAAGGGCGCCCTGGGCATGAACCCCATGGGCCGCATGGGCACGCCGGAAGAAGTTGCCAATGCCACGGTTTTTCTATGCAGTCCCCTGGCCAGCTTTATTACCGGGACCAACTTGCTGGTCGATGGCGCCCTGACCCAGGGCGTGCAGTACTAAGATTTTCAAGGCAGCGAAGGAAGTTTTGCCATGGCTATGAAACCCCAGTTGGTGGCCTTATTGGAGGAGATGAAGGCTTTGGGCCTGAAGCCGATGCACGAATTGAGCCCGGTCGATGCCCGCGCGCAGATGGAGGCCGGCGTCAAGGCCCGCAATGTACCGCCCATCGAACTGGGCTCGATCGAGGATCGGAGCATTCCCGGACCGGGGGGCGATATTCCGGTGCGGGTCTACCGCCCGGATGGGGCCGATGATGCGCTGGGCGCATTGGTCTACTACCATGGCGGCGGCCATGTCATCGGCAGCATGGATACCCACGATTCCGTTGCCCGCGCCATGTGCCGGGACGCCAATATCGTGGTCATGTCGGTCGATTACCGCATGGGGCCGGAGGCGAAGTTCCCAGCGGCGGTCGACGATTGTTATGCCGCCACCAGATGGCTGTCCAACAACGCCGATAGCATGGGCGTGCGGGCCGACCGCATCGCCGTGGGCGGCGACAGCGCTGGCGGCAATCTGGCCCTGGTGGTATCCCTGATGGCCCGCGACAATGACGATGGCCTGTCCCTCGCCTATCAATTATTGGTCTACCCGGTGATGGACTACAGCGGCGGCACCCCGACCTACGAGACCTATGGTGTTGGCTATGGCCCGCTGATGGCGGCATCGGTGCCTTATTTCCGGGAGCATTATTTGAACAGCGACGAGGAACTGGCCGACTGGCGTGCCTCGCCATCGCGGGCGGCGAGTTTTGCCGGGCTGCCGCCGGCCCTGCTGATCACGGCGGAGTGCGACATTCTCAATCACGAGGGCCGGGAATGCGGCGAGCGGCTAAACGCCGAGGGCGTCGCCTGCGAGCATGTGGATTTCGAAGGCATGATCCACGGCTTCTTTTCCATGGCGCCGATGTTGGATGACTCCGTCGAGGCGCAATTGCTGGCCGCCGATCGTTTGAAGGCCGCCCTGTCATAATCAAACGGATCGGTTTCGCCAGCTTCCAAGGCTTCTTAACGAACGGTGCGGATACGCCATTTGAAGGCATCGTCGCCGTACTCCATGCGATCGCCGATCTGCAGGGCGAGGAAGCGGTTGTGTACCGCCAGACAGCCTTGCCACAGGCCGTTCCAGGCTTCGAACACGGCAGGGTGGCGGTCTTCGCGGCCCCGCATCAGGCGCCAGCCGGTAATGCGGACCGTGGCATCGTCTTCGCCGCCGGCGCATTCGGCGGTGTCGTCCTGGGCCGTGGCCATGGCTGCCATGAAACGGGCGAAATCCAAGGCGCCACCACCATCCGTGCCCAGCAGCGCCTGGATTTGCCGGTAATATTGCCGGCCAATAATGTTGCCCGCCAGATTGCCCAGGGCGCCGGCTTCACCCGGCCCCAGGGTGGCGACCAGTTCGGGCAGAGCGGTCTTGATATAGTCCATGGCATAGTTGCGGTTGGCCTTGTGCAAACGTTCCGCCGGCCAGTCATCGGGGTTCAATTGCGGAGCCGCATCGGGATCAAAGGGCGGCGCCATTTCGGCCGGCGCGAATTGCAGCCGCTGGTCGGGCGCCAAATCGTGGTCGAACTGGCGAAAGTATCCGGCCAGGCCGTATTGCGCGGTCATATCCTGGCTGGTGCAGACAAAGCCCAGGCGCGGATTACCCATGGAAACACCGTTATATCCGTACCAGCCACGCAAAAAGCCATGGCTGACCTGCAAAGGCACGCCGCATAACGCGGCGCCCTCGTACATCCAGCGGGGATGGCAGAAATGTACCCAGGCCTTGTCATCGGCCTCGTACATATACTCCACCTCGACGCCACCGACCGAGTTGGACAGATAATGGTATTGCGCCGCCGCCACCGCGTCGGGCAAATGCTCCAGGCCCAGTTTATCGAAGCTGGAGAGAAACTTGTCGTGATGTTGGCGGCGAAACGTTCGAAACATCCATTCCCCCGTGGCCTCGCCCCCTTTTCGAGAGGCGACCGTCAGGATTAAACCGGTGAAATAGGCATGGTACAGGCTGGCAACCGCCTTCCATTGGGCGGTCGTTGAACCGGCCGCGCCGGTTTGCGCCAGAATGGCGTGGAATGGATTTACCGGCATTGCGTCCCCCGCAGGGTTGGGCCCGGCGTTCGGGCAAAAGAGGTTGCCACCATCCCAGGGTGCAGGATCTGGGACAGCCGTTCTGCAACCGGTATGGCATGATGTCTCCCAATTCGGCAACACCGCGTATCGGTTCGACCAGATCATTGTCAGACTGAGATTGTAATATTATTTTTTCCTATTAGAATTTTACGTGCCTATCCGGTTGTCACCCATACCCACTACATCTAGGGTGCTCCCAATCCCCCGAGTAAAGCTCGGCCTAGGTCGGGCGGCGATATCTCCGGCGATGTCGAGCGCCTCCTGAACCGGAACGGATCTCCCGATTCATG
>JAKZRK010000291.1:0-14409 GCA_047518225.1 Alphaproteobacteria bacterium
CACTTTGTTACAGATCCTCTCGGTGACCCTCTTCGAGAAAATGCCCATACATCAAGCACTTGCGGGAGACGAAAACAGATGCAACGCTTCGCAAATAACCAACCAATTGGATTTATTCGATTTTTAACCGGACACTAGTGACTTTCGGCCCCAATGGAGCTACCGGCACGGTAGATGGGGTCGGCGAAACCGTCTGCGACGGAACCTGGTCGGCAATAAAGAAACGTTAGCCGAAATTCCGCCCGGCAAGCAGGGGGTTGGGTCTTGCGCGATTCCAGGGCCGTTCCGTGAGCTTCGGTCTCTCTATCCTGTTGTGGGCGCGGCTGATCAAGAAGATTGCAACAAACTGATGTGAACCGCACCGGAAAAAAAGGGCCGGCGTCTTGTTCAATCACCATCCTCCGCATGAGACTCAGCGTGACAAACAGGCCCAACTGCTCTATTAGGCTAGGCATGAACCCCGCAGCCGCCACATATTATTTTGGATTTTTTGGCTATCCGATGCCGTTGGCGGAGGTAGGGGTGGGTTCGATCTAAAATCTGATCAAGGAAAATCCCGAAACCGTCAGCTCGCTGGCGGTTTTTTTGTGCCGCCGGCGTAGCCCGAAAACAAGGAGCTAGCGACCGTGTTGGACAATACCCCCGATATAATCGACGACATCCGTATTCGCGAAATCAAGGCCCTGAACAGTCCGGCCGAAATCATGCGCGAATTCCCACGCACCGACACCTCGACGCGCACGGTAAGCCGCGCGCGCCAGGCCGTGCAACGTATCGTGCATGGGGACGATGACCGCCTGGCGGTCGTCATCGGCCCCTGTTCGATCCACGACCCCGAGGCCGCGATGGAATACGCCGCCCGTCTGGCCGCCCTGCGTCGCCGCCTTGACGGCCACCTGGAAATTATCATGCGTGTGTATTTCGAAAAGCCGCGCACCACCGTGGGCTGGAAAGGGTTGATCAACGATCCCAACCTTGACGGCAGTTTCGAGATCGAGCGGGGTTTGCGCCTGGCCCGCGGGCTGTTGCTAGAAATCAACAATCTGGGCCTGCCCGCGGGCTGCGAGTTCCTGGACACGACAATGCCCCAGTACATCGCCGACCTGGTGTCGTGGGCGGCCATCGGCGCCCGTACGACCGAAAGTCAAATTCACCGCGAACTGGCTTCCGGCACCTCCTGCCCCGTGGGTTTCAAGAATGGCACCAATGGCAACGTGAAGATCGCGGTCGATGCCGTGGCCTCGGCCTCGCAGCCGCATCATTTCCTGGCGGTGACGAAAGACGGGCGCTCGGCCATCGCCGCGACCGCCGGCAACAGGGACTGCCATATTATTCTGCGCGGCGGCACGGCGCCCAACTATGACGCGGCCAGCGTGGACGCCGCTTGCGCCCTGGCGCGCCAGTCCGGGCTGAGGCCGGCGGTGATTATCGACGCCAGCCACGCCAACAGCGGCAAGGATCCGAACAACCAGCCCCTGGTGATGGAGAACGTGGGGTGCCAGATCGCCGCCGGCGACCGCCGCATCGTCGGCGTCATGGTCGAGAGCCAACTGGTCGGTGGGCGCCAGGACCTGGTTGCCGGGCAAACCCTGACCTATGGGCAGAGCATCACCGACGGCTGCATTGACTGGGATACCTCCGTCACGGTTCTTGAGCGCCTGGCGGCGGCGGTGGCACGACGCCGGGCGGCGGGGATAAACTAAAGGTTTTCGCGGGCCCAGACGTCCTGGGCCGGGGTATCTTCGGGGTTATCGTGGCGCAGTTGGTAATAGGGCACGAAGGGTTTGTAGATGGTGTGTACCCGGCGTAGCTCCTCCACCGCGGTTTCGTGGGCATCCACCCGCAGGTCGATATGGCCATGGTCCCGATGGCCATGGGTGATGACGGCGGCCGAGCGTTCGTTCAGATGGCTGCCCTCGGCGGTCTGTTGCCCGCCCGCATCCCGGCCCGCCTCCAACGCCGCCAACAGGCGTTCGTCCAGATCCGCGCCCGGGTCGGCCGCGACCGCGGCGGCCATGGCCTCTATTACGCCCGCGCCGGCCAGAACATTGCCCATGGTGATGAAGCCGTGCCCTGTCAGATGCCCCGACCAGGGCCGGGTCCGCGCGCCCGTATGCACCGCCACGCCGCCCGCGCCGTCGACAATACCCACCTGGCGATAGGCGATTCGCGGGTCATCGTCGATCAATTCGGCCATGACCTTCGCCGGCGCGAAGCCTTGCTCCAACAGCCGCAGGGCCAGAGTGCCGAGTTTCAGGTTGACGAAAGCCTGGGTCGACACCGCCCCCAATCCGCCCCGGATGGCCGGGCAATAGCCGCCCACGGCCAGGGAATAGGTGGCAATGCCGATGCCCAACTGGCCGGTACGGGCGCAACGCGCGATCACGGTGTAGGTCATGGCTGCCTCTTGATTTTGTGAAGTCGACGCTCGCCGCATCGCTGGAACGGCCTGGACCGGTAGGATACACTTCGCCCACCCTTGAAGCGAATGCGGATGACGCCATGAAATACGTTTGCGATGGTCCGGGCGGAAAAACCTGGTTTCGTATGGAGACCGAGGCCGAGGCGGACCAGGAATCAGCCCTGATGCAGCACGCGGTCGAGAAACATTTCCGCCGCGAGATGGCCAAGGCCACGGCCGCCTACAAACCCAAATCGACGGTCTTTATTGAACAGAATATTGGCCTGGCGGCGCATTTGCAGCGCCGGATGCCGCTGTTTCTGACCCTGCGGGACGGTGACGGCAATGGCCTGGCCACGGCCATGCTGCCCCCCGGCGGGGGCGATGACAAAGACTTTAAGATCGTCATCGTGGGAGCGGAAAATAGCGATCCGTATGCTGAACATGCAGATGCCATTCAGGCGCTTGGCACCCATTTCGGCCTGACGCTCGACCGCGAAAATTGCTTTCCCTATGGCCGGTAACGCCCATGGAAGCGCTCGGGCGGTTGGGATACACTTTACCCCGCCATGACGGAATGGAGGGGGACGCCGATGTCTATCGCCGATGACCGTACGGAATCCGAACTGAACATCCGCCCCCTGCACCCGGCCCTGGGCGCCCAGGTTAGGGGTATTGATCTGGCCGCGCCCCTGGCGCCGGAGACCTTTCAGGCGCTGCACCGGGCCTGGATGGAATACCTGGTGCTGGTGTTCCCCGGCCAGGCCTTAAGCGATGAACAACAGATTGCCTTTGCCCGCCAGTTCGGTGAATTGGAGGTGCATCACCAGGATATAATCAAGTCCCGCTCGGCGCCCGAGATCTTCCGCGTGTCCAACGTGGACGACGACGGCAAACTGATGACGGCGGCGCATCCGTCCGTGGCGCAGATTTCCCTGGCCCAGCGCTGGCATACGGATTCCTCCTACCGCCCCGTGCCCTCCATGGGCTCCATCCTGCATGGCATCGAGGTGACCGGCGAGGGCGGCGAGACCTGGTTCACCAATATGTACCGGGTCCATGATGCCCTGCCGGCGGCCCTGCGCCCGAAAGTCGAAGGCCGCAAGGCGCGCCACGACTTCGCCCGCCTGGCCACCCTGGCCCCGATCAAACCGTTGAGCAAGGCGGAAAGCCGGGCCATGCCGCCGGTATGGCAGCCCATGGTGCGGCGACATCCCGTAACCGGCGCCAAATCCCTATTCATCAGCCCGATCTATAACGATGCCGTCGAAGGCATGGCGGACGCCGATGCGGTGGCATTGATAGGGGAGCTGGCGGAACTGGCGGGCCGGGATGAATTTATCTATCGCCACCGCTGGAGCGCCGACGACATCGTGATGTGGGACAACCGCTGTACCATGCATCAGGTCACGCCCTATGACCTGGGCCAGCGCCGGGTCATGCACCGCGCCACCATCATCGGCGACGGCCCCGTCATCGCCGCCTGAGGCTACAGCACGGGGCGGTTGCGGATGGCTTCGTCGAGCTTGCGCTTCAGGAATTTGCCGTCCTTGACGTCGCCCAGGAATTCGCCGTCCTGCATCATCACCTTGCCGCGCAAAACCGTCAGGGTCGGCCAGGCTTCGGCCTCGTAGCCTTCCCAGGGGGTGTAGTCGGTTTCGTGCAGGCGGGCGGCGGTGACCGTGCGCCGCTCGGCGGGATCCAGCACCGTGATATCGGCGTCGCTGCCAGCCGCCAGGGCGCCTTTTTTGGGGTACATGCCCATGATCTTGGCGGCGTTGGTGGAAACCAGGTCGGTGAACTTGGCCAGGGTATAGCCGCGCTTATTGACCATTTCCGTATACATCACCGAGACCCGGGGCTCGCACCCCGCATTGCCCCCGGTGGTGTCATCGATACGGTGGCCTTGGGTCTTGGTCGACAGAGTGCAGCAAATCTCGTCCGTGGCGACGGTAGAGATCGAGCCCCGCAGCTGCCCCTCCCACAAGGCGTCCTGGTCCGAGCTTTCCTTCAGGGAGGGATAGGTGTGATAGATCTGGCCGTTCGGGCGTTTGTAATGCTCGTGAGTGAACATCAGATATTGATGCAGGGTCTCGCCATAGATGGGGAAGCCCCTGGCCCGCGCCGCCTCGATGGCGGCGACGCCGGTGGCGGCGCTGACATGCATCATATAAAGCGGCGTGCCGTCCACATGCTCGGCCAGGCGGATGATGCGGCGAAAGGATAGATCCTCGGACATTGTGTTATGCACCTCGGCCAGGTTCTCGAAACCGGTGCGCCCCTCGCGCTGCAACACGTCGTACATATGCATGACGATCTCGTCATCCTCGGCGTGAATGGCGCCGATGCCGCCTTCTTTTTTGAGAATCTTGAAGATTTCCCAGATATGGCCGTGGGTAACCTTGCGGCCCTTGCGCGAGGGCGTGATGTCGGTGGTGAAAATCTTGATCGAGGGGTAGCCCTCCTGGATCGCCTCGCCGATTTGCGGCAGCAGCTGGTGCGGTATCGCCCCTTGCAGCATGACGTGATAGCCATAGTCCGTATAGCACTTGCCGGTCCAATCCTGCTTGCGGATGTTGATGGCTTCCTCGATGCTGGCATCGGGCAGCCAGTTGGCGAAATCCAGCAATGTGGTGGTGCCACCGTGGATGGCGGCGCGGCTGACCACGTCGGGGCCGTCGGTCCAGGTCACCTCGCCGCCCTCTTCCAATGGCGGAATGTGCCACAGGGAATGGATATGGGGGTCGATGCCGCCCGGTATGACGATTTTGCCCGTGGCGTCGATGACCCGGCCCGCCTGGCTGTCATCGAAGGTTCCAGGCGCCGCGATGGCGGCGATGGTCTCACCCTTGATGCAAACGTCCCACGCGCCGGTGCCCTGGGGCGTGACCACCTGGTCGCCCCGTACGATCAGATCAAACATCAGCCTGCCCTCCCGTATTTGAAGAATGTATTTGCCGCCAAGTCTAGCAGCATATCCGGGCCAGGCGAGACGGCTTTTACATTTTGGCGGCCGCCTCAAAACAGCGAGAAATACTCCCGCTGCTCCCACTCGGACACCGTGGCCAGGTAGCGCTCCCATTCCGCTGTTTTGATCCGGGTCAGATAATCCACGTAGGCATCGCCCAGTTGGGCGCGGTAAAATTTGCTCTGTCGCAGGGCCTCGATCGCCTCCAACAGGTTTTTGGGCAACGCGGCGGCGTCATTGTCGTAGGGGCGTTCCACGGGCGCGGGCGGTGCCAGGTCCCGTTCGATGCCGTCCAGGCCAGAGAGGATCTGCGAGGTGAAATACAGATAGGGATTGGCGGCCGGCTCGCCGACCCTGTTTTCGATGCGGCTGGCTTGATTTCCCTCCGAGGCCAGGGCGCGGACCATGGCGCCCTTGTTGTCGCGGCCCCACTGGATGCGGTCGGGGGCCAGGGCAAAGGGGCGGTAGCGCTTGTAGCCATTGACCGTCGGGGTGGAGAACAGGCAACTTTCCGCCGCATGCTCCAATATGCCGGCGATCCATTGCCGGCCCAGTTTGGAAATCGGTTCGCCGGGTTCCGGTTCGAAAAGATTCCGGCCACTGTCCCTGTCAATCAGGGATTGATGCAGGTGCCAGCCGCTGGCCATGGCATCGTCGAACCGGGGGCGGCTCATGAAAGTGGCGTGCCAGCCCTGGCGGCGGCAGACCTGTTTGACCATGGCGCGGAACAACACCATGTTGTCGGCGTGGGCCATGCCGGCGGCGGGGTTAAAGGTGACCTCGATCTGGCTGGGCCCGAATTCGATTTCCAGAGAGACGAGGGGCAGACCCAGGCCGACGCAGTTCTGCCGTATCAGGTCGAAGACCGCTTCCAGTTCGTCGTAGCGTTGTTCCGACAGGTATTGATAGCCCTGGGCCATCAGGGCGGTTGCGGGCGGCGTGCCCGGCTGGCCGGCATCTTCCAACGCCAGCTTCGGGTCGGTAAGGCGGAGGACGTGGAATTCGACTTCCAGTCCGGTGACGATTTCAAATCCCCTGGCATGCAGACGGCCCAGGGCATCCCGCAACCTGGCCCGCGAACAGACCGGCACCGCCGGGCCATCGGGAAGATACAAATCGGCCAGAAGCCCGCCGTTCCTGGGCGACCAGGGCAGCACCCGGAAGGTCGATGGATCGGGAATCATCAAGACATCGCCGGCGCCGGTCATCTGGCCCCGGCCAAAGCCGATATCCTCCTGCCAGACCGGATAAACCGTTCTGTGCGAGGTGTCTTTCAGCAACAGCGTCGAGGTCATGGCCACGCCGTTTTCCATGGCCGTTTTCAGGCCATCGGCCATCAGGGTTTTGCCGCGCAGCACACCGTGCTGGTCCACGAACGAAATGCGGACCACTTCGATCCCCGCCTCCTCGACCCGCCGCAGCAAGGCCGCCGCCGCGTCCCGGTCAGCCTCCGCCCGCAGGCCGTGCCGCTCGACAAACCCAATCATGCCTTTCGGTACCCCCGTTACGGCCCCTACAAAGAGGCGTCCCAGGGGCAGGCCGCCCGGCGCTCGGCGTCCATCTCCCGCCAGATGCCGGCGTGATTTCCCGCCGCCCCGATGGCCCCGATGGCGTCAAGCGCAATCGGCCCCTGTAACGCCTCCGCCGGTTTCTCCGACAAAAAACGGCTCAAATCCATCTCGCCGCCCCGGATCTTCTTGACCGCGTTGATCAGCATCCGCCGGTGCGCGGTAATCGCCTTGTCGGTGCTGGCCAAATGCTCCCGGGTCCGGTCCCGGATCGCTCCCTGGGACTCGCAGGCCCACTGGTCGTGGACGTTGATATCCATGCCCATGCCCGTATAGGTCAAGGTTTCCTGCTCCGCCGGGTCAAAGCCGTAATCGTTACCGGCGTTGCGCCTTGGCGCGTAGGCGGGCAGGGTATGTTCCGCCAGCCGTTGGGCCCGCATCACTTCCTTGTCCACCGCTTCGGCGAAGCTGGTAAACATGGCGTACCAGTAACACCGCGTATCATCGATGGGTACGTGCCATTGGGTGATGTTCATGGTGCTGGACATGGGAATGGTGATGGCGCAGGGAAAGACCTGATTGGTGATGCGGACGTGGGTCAGGCCGTTGTCCATATGCCGCAAGGCGGTGATCCGAAGACCATGGTCCGCTTCCTCCGCCGTGATCTCGGGCCGGGAATATTCACGCAACACCTGGGTAATGGGAATGTCCGTATCGGCGGCGGTGTCGCGGAACTGCCTGCCGTATTGCGCGCCGGGGTCTTCGTCTTGCAGGAAACGATGCAGGAACGAGGCATGTACCGGGTCGATGCCCACCTCCAGGGCCTGCAGCCAGTTGCAGTGCCATAGCCCCTTGAAGGAAAAGACATGGCTGTCGGGCGCGCGGAAACAATCAAAATTGGGCAGCGCCGGCGCCTCGCCTTCACCCAGAAAGGCAAAGACGATGCCGTTTTTCTCCACCACCGGGTAGGCGGTCGTCCGGACCTTTTCGAAGGACCGGGAGCCTTCGGGTTCCCCCGGTTGCTCCAGGCAGCGCCCGTCGACGGCGAATTTCCAGCCATGGAACGGGCAGCGCAGGCCATCGGCCTCCAACCGGCCGTAGCATAGATCGACACCGCGATGGGCGCACTGGCGGTCGATCAATCCCAGATCGCCGTTGCCATCGCGAAATAACAGCAACCTCTCGCCCAGCAAATCGACCGGCACGATGCCCCTGCCGCTGCTGATCTCCTCGGACAATATTGCCGGCATCCAGTATTGGCGCAGCACCTTGCCGGTATCCGTCGCCGGCCCGACGCGGGTCAAAAGATCATTGTTTTCCCGGCTTAACATTTGCACCGTCCCGTCCAAGATGAATGCCCAAGGAGCAAGTTTAGGGCTCATTTGTCCGTTTTTAAAGTACCAGCCATTATTGGCCCGGATCGAGGTGTCATCCGGGAATTTCCGATTTTGCGTCCACTTCATTCTCCTCGACCGTGAGAACAACGGAGCCAACCATTGGCGTGGCGGGAATTAAAAAATCATGCCCTTGCATATGGTGCTGACCCGGTCCGGAGTTTAGAATAGCAAATGCCCCGCAAGCCGCCATTGCAAGAGCGAATTATCGATACGGCGATCGAACTGGCCGACGAAGTGGGCTGGCCGGCCGTGCGCCTGCATCAGGTGGCGGCGCGCCTGGGGGTGACGCTGCCGGAAATCCGCGCGCATTATCCCGACCTGGACGCGGTGGCGGACAGCTGGCTGGCCCGCGCGGACGACGCCATGCTGGCGGTCGCGGAACGCGCGGATTTACTGGACGCGCCGGCGCCGGATCGCATCAAGGCGGCGCTTATCGTTTGGCTCACGGCCTTGGGCGGACGCCGGGACATGCTCAGGGCAATCCTGTCCTACAAGCTGCAGCCAAGCCATATCCACCTGCAGGGGTCCCTGGTGGTGGCCACCAGCCGGCGGGTGCAATGGCTCAGGGAGGCCACCTGGCTCGATGCCACGGGCAGGCAAAAGTCGGTCGAGGAGGTGGGCTTAACCCTGCTGTTCGCGGCCACGGTGCTGCGTTGGCTCAATGACCGCTCCGAGAATTTCGAGCGCACCCGCGCCTTCATCGCCCGCCGCCTTGAACGCGCCGACGGGCTGATGGCACGCTGGTTTAATTAGTTTGCCTAACCGGGCCCGGGAACCACGTTCGGCGCATGTCCCCGCGCCGAATTGTGGCATGGATCCATGCGATCAGTCGTTGTCGGCATATTTGAACGAGACCTTCACCTTGGCGCGATAGGCCGAAACCCTGCCGTCCTCGATCTGCATGTCCAGATCCGCGACCTCCGCGATCCTCAAGTCGCGCAGACTCTCGCCCGCGCGCGACACCGCCGCCGCCGCCGCCGCTTTCTCCCATGATTCCGTACTGGTTCCGACCAATTCGATTACCTTGTAAACGCTTTCAGCCATCTTGATATCCTCCAATTGGAGTGGGATCGACAAACTTTAGAACACATTCGAATTATACCGGGTCATTTGATGGCGTCCATAAGCCATTCGGCCAGGCGTTCCGGGCGCAGGGTGTAAATCTTGCCGGCCGGCCCTGTGCAAGGCCCTCAATGTTGCGCTACCATGCCCGCAAAAGGGAGGATGATGGCCATGGAAAATCAGACCTATGATTATATCGTCGTGGGGGCCGGCTCGGCGGGGTCTGTTCTGGCCAATCGGTTAAGCGCCTCGGGCAAACACCGGGTCTTGCTGCTGGAGGCCGGGCGCCCCAGCCATCCCTGGACCCGCGTCCCCGTGGGCTTCGCCAGGTTGATCGATAACCCGAAGGCCAATTGGCTGTATCAATCGGAGCCCGAGGACAGTACCGGGCAGCGCAACATTCCGGTGCCGCGGGGCAAGCTCCTCGGCGGCTCCTCCGCCATTAACGGCATGGTTTTCGTCCGTGGCCAGGCCCAGGATTTCGACACCTGGGCCCAGCTTGGCAGCCGGGGCTGGGGCTACCGCGACGTGCTGCCGTTCTTCAAGGGCATGGAGAGCTATGGCGGTGGCGAGGATGAATTCCGTGGCCGGGACGGGCCGCTGAAGGTGTCGGATCTGGACGAGCGCGGCCCGCTGTACGAAGCCATGATCGCGGCGGCCGGGGAAGTGGGGATCGCGCACAATGCGGACTATAACGGCGCGGTCCAGGACGGCATTTCCATGACCCAGGCGACGATCGCCAAGGGCCGGCGCATGAGCACGGCCCGTTGCTATCTCGATCCCGCGCGGGGGCGCTCCAATTTGCGCATCGAAACCGGCGCCTTGACGGAAGCCCTGGTATTCGAAGGGACGCGCAGCGTTGGCGTGCGTTACAGCCTGGGCGGCGTTGCCCGGGAGGCCCGGGCGGGCCGCGAGGTGATCGTCAGCGCCGGTTCGGTGAATTCGCCGCAATTGCTGGAGCTGTCCGGCATTGGCCAGCCGGAACTGCTGGGCAAACATGGTATCGCGGTGCGGCATGCGCTGCCCGGCGTCGGCGAAAACCTGCGCGATCACTACGCGCCGCGCATGCTGTGGGAGGTTTCGGCGCCGGGATATACCTACAACGACACGGCGCGGGGCGTTCGCATGGTCTGGCAGGCCTTGCGCTATGCGGTCAAGGGCGCGGGGCTTCTGGGTCTGCCGGCCTCCCCCATCCGGGCCTATGTGCGCACCCGCCCTGGCCTGACCTCGCCGGACGCGGGCATTTCGTTGATCCCGTTCCTGGTCAAGGACGGCTTCAAGCTGGCGGACCAATCGGGCCTGACGCTGATCACCCATCCCCTGCGTTCGGAATCCAAGGGCTCCATCCATATCGCCGCCCCCGATGCCACGTCGGCGCCCGCGATCCGGTTTAATTTCCTCTCCGCCGAGCTCGATGGCCAGATCACCCTGGCCGCCATGGCGATCGTCCGCCGGATCATGAACGCGCCCGCCATGGCCTTCCTCGGCGGGCGGGAAACCGCCCCTGGTGCTGCCATGCAGGACGACGGCGAGCTATTGGACTGGGTCAAGCAGAATGCCGAGACCACCTACCACCCGGTGGGCACCTGCAAGATGGGCGACGACGCAATGGCCGTGGTCGACGACCACCTGCGCGTCCACGGCATCCAGGGTTTGCGCGTGGCCGACGCCTCCATCATGCCCACCCTGACCTCGGGCAACACCAACGCGCCTTCGATCATGATCGGCGAAAAAGCCTCGGCCATGGTGCTGGAAGCGGCCGCATAAAGCTCAAGAACAACGGGGACATGACCAATTTTCCCCAAGAAACAAAGGATCGTGTCCCTGCTGTTCGCTGTCGACATTGGAAATAAGTTCTACGTCACCGCAATCCACGGCGCGCGCGTAATTCAGAAAAAACCTCCTGGGCATCCAGCGCACGCTCCGGGTCGGCCGCCATGGCGTCGTAGGTCGCGGTGACCTCCGCGTTTAGCCAGCTCTCCACCGCTTGGTCACGTTCCTGGAGGGCGCGCAGCCCGGCGCGGACGACTTCGCTGGCCGAGGCGTAATCACCCGAGCTGACAAGCCGGTCGATATAGGCGGCGTGTTCGGGGGGTAGGCTGACCGTGCGTTTTTGCGTTCCAGGCATCTGGGTTCTCCGTTGCGTAAATTAATCCATCACACTACGTGAAACAGCCTCTTTACCGTCATTGTCGGGCTTGACCCGACAATCCAGGGCGGCAAACTCAGGTGTTTGCGGCTCTGGATCGCCATGAGACTTTGGGGGTCTCCGCTTCGCTTCGCTCGAGGATGACGGTGGCTCGCGTGGTATGAATAATTCATACTACTAGGCGATCAGCGTCTTCAGCACCGTCTCAAACCCTTCGTCATCCCAGCCGAAGGGGCCCTTGTCGCCAGCGTAGGCGATCTTGCCCATCCCGTCCACCAGGAACAGGCGCATGGGCAGGCCGACGTATTTCTCCTCGATATCATTGTCGATACGGTCAACCAGCATGGGCATGTGCAGGTCCAGGGAGATCTGGCAGGCAGAGGCGACCTGGGTGCGCTCGTCGTCCGTGGCGGGTTCGTCATAGAGGACATTTTCGATCAGATTGTTGGGCACCTGCCAGCCGTGCCGGGGATGGGCCTCGCGGATATAGACGATATGGAACTGAACCAGATCGTGGTAGGTGGCATGAAGTTCGTTAAGGCGCACGGCCTTTGACCGAAACGGCGGTCAGGTGTAGGAGCCGAAGACAAGGCCCACCGGTTTGCCCCGCAGATCGGACAGGCGCACCTGTTCGCCGGTGCGCCGGCGGTGGCGGTCCAGCACGTCGGCCACGAAGTCCGGCGCGTCCGCGCCCACCTTCGGCACATTTGCCTCGCGGGCCATTTGCGTTGCGATATGGGCCTCGAATTCCGCCTCGGAGATATCGGAAATTTCCAGCCACACCTGGCGCTTGCCGGCCATGTCCATGGCGCGGTATTGCGCTAACGTGACGGGAGAGGTGGTGACGGTGTCCGGCATGCACTGGCTCCTATGCTTGTCGCCGCGTTGGCGGATTAGAGCATATTCGAATTATGCCGTCACTTTTTCTCCGGCGCGGCGGCCGGCGCATCCAGGCTTGCGTGTTTGTCCTTGTAGCCCCCGGTCCACTCGACAATTGTGGGCATGGCGGTGGCAATAGCGACGCTGATCAGAAGGCCGGCAACGGCCTTGCCGGCGTCCTTGGCGATGACCCGGGCGGTGGGGCCCATTTCGGCCACCTTGAGCATGATCACCAGGGCCAGTTCGCGGCCCGCCAGCAGGCCGAGAAAGACCCATGTGGTGCTCATGGGAACGTTGGACATTTCCTTGAAATAGATCAGGATCAGGGCAAAGATGACGTCGATTATGGTTGCCGAGCGGATGTCCTGGGTATTGGTTTTCGAGGTGACGATGCCCTGGATGGCGCCGCCCCGGCGGTAAAACAGCGCCGCGTGCAGGGCCAGCATGACCACCAGCGCGAACACCAGCATCGTCGTGTCCAACTGGCGCGGCAGATAGGCGAAGATGTTGGCCAGGTCCTGAACCAGCCATTGGCTCCACAAAAACGCCGTCGAGATCCATTGTAGCGCCACCCAATACCCTGGCGGCTTCCCGCCCGTCAGAAACCGGCGATAGAAGATCCGCGATATGAGCATATAAATCACCATCCCCGCCGCGAAGGCGATGGCGTAACCCAACAGCGACTTGATCAGCATGCCGGAAAGCTGGGTGGCCGCGAAGGAGGTCAGGATAAGGAAGGTGGTGCTGACCGGAATGCCGAAGCGGGTCAGTATCAGGACCACGATGGGCGGCAAGATCAAGGCCCAGGTAAAGACCTCCGGCATGGGGAATTTCTCCAGCCGCCCATAGGCGATGTCGCCGTCGTAGACAACCCAACTGTATATAAACACCACCGTCAAAACGCCGCTTGCGAACAGCCAGAGCAGCCACCAGGGCCGGTGGGCGTTGGAGCTGAGAAAGGTGCCCAGGGTCTGGATGGCGTCATTGGCGACGATGGCGTAAGCCGCCAGCAAAAAGCCGATCATCATCAACACATGGTGCATGCCGAGATCCATGGTGCGTCCTACCTCTCGTCAATCAAGCCGATCCGCCAGGTGCGGCCGGAAGACCCCCCGCGGATCCCGCTGGCACGACGCCGCGAAACAGTACGTCCACGGCCTGGGCCGCGATCTCGCACACCGGCCGCTGGGCGGGATCGTACCATTCCACGGTCCAGTTAAGCGAGCCCAGCAACAGGGTGCGCAGCAGGCTGGAGTCCAGATCCGCGCGGATGGCGCCATCCGCCTGGGCCGCGCCCAGCAAATCCTGCCACAGGGCCACATAGGCCTCGCGCAGGGGCTGGCTTTTCTGTTGGAAGGCTTCCGGTACCTCGCCATAGGTGCGGATCGAGGCGGAGGTGTAATCGCCATGGCTCAACAGCGCCTCCAAATGGGCGGTAACGGCGGTTTCGATGCGCCGCAGGTGGCCGGCGTCCGGGGGCAGGGCGGCCAGGCGGTCCCGCACCTCGGTATAGACGGCGGCGACGCCGCGCTCCAGCACCGCATCCATGATCTCGTCCTTCGAGGCGAAGTGATAATAGATGCTGCCCGCCTGAATACCCGCCACCGCGGCGATTTTGCGCAAGGTCGTGTTGCCATAGCCTTGCCGCCGCAGCATCCGGGCCGCCGCGTCCAGGATTTGCCCGCGCGAGATTTCCGACTTGCGGCCCCGTCGCGGCGCCGCGGCTGGCTGGTTCATGCCTAGCATCCCTGATCAGCAATTGAAAACGAGGCAGACTAGCGCACTCCGGCGGCACAATCTAACGAACGTTCGATGGAAATGGTCCGAATGTGCTCCATTGTCCCGGATCAGAGTTGCCCGGAGCGGCTCGAGGTGCATCGAGACCGGAAATTAACTATTTTTTAACACTGCTGTCCGGTTAACTGAGCGGTGCTGGCTTTGAGAGCCAGGATTTCTGCGGGGTTTGAAGCGAAAATGCGTGGTGTCGATTTGAATTGGATGGAGCACTTTTCGGAGTTTCTCCGAGGAGATGCTCATGAACACCG
>JAKZRK010000292.1:0-10919 GCA_047518225.1 Alphaproteobacteria bacterium
CGCCGCTTCATGCTGGCTCAGCCGCCGCGCCGTCGTGCGTTCGTAAATCTCCTCGAACTTCATCAATCTCAGTCCCTGTACTTGTTCTGTCCGCCGCATCGAAGTCCTCCCTATGGAGACCTTCTAAATCCGGACAGATCATTTGGTACATAAACCGGTCAGATCACATGTTACCGACACAAGGGCAAGGGGCGCTTGACGGGGCCATTGTCAACCGCTTAACTATGGGCAGCGCTATGCATAGTCGGACCCGATAAGCTGGAAAACCAGCGCGCGGTTCGGCGTACATTGATATGATTTGTCGGTGCACTGAGGTGCGGTCTGCGGCGGTTTACGATGAGCAGCGGGCGCGTTGTACAGGGGTTGGCAGTGTGGATTTCCCAATATGAAGTTTGAAACTTTGCCTCGGTTGAGGATTTCGGCAGGCACGGAAATCCGTGTCCGAACGGTTCAACCTGACCGGGCTTCCAGGCGGGGCCGGCGCGGGGAACGCCTGGCAGGCATGAGGGTGGCGGTGACATGAGCAATACGGCTGAGGCCGGCGGTGGCGTGAAACTTAAGATCCAGAATGTGGCGAAAAGCTTTGGCGGCGTGCGTGCGGTAACGGGTGTCAGCGCGGACATCCGGGAAGGCGAGATTTTTGCCATCATTGGCCCAAACGGCGCCGGCAAAACCACCTTGCTGAACATGATTTCGGGTTTCTATCACCCCGATGAGGGCAGTCTTAAGTTCGAAGATCACGATATTTCCCAAACGCCGCCCGCCAAAATTGCAGGCCTGGGGATCGCCCGTACCTTTCAGAATATTGCATTGTTCCGTGGTATGACGGTTCTAGAGAATATGATGCTGGGGCGCCATGTGCTGATGAAAACCGGCCTTTTGTCGGCTTTTCTCTATTGGGGTCCGGCGCAACGGGAGGAGACGGTGCACCGCGAACGGGTCGAGGAGATCATCAATTTCCTCAATCTGAACGATCTGCGCAAAACGCCGGCCGGCGCCTTGGCCTATGGCCTGCAAAAACGCGTCGAACTGGGGCGCGCCCTTGCGGCGGAACCGCGTCTGCTACTCCTGGACGAGCCCATGGCCGGCATGAACCAGGAAGAAAAAGAGGACATGGTGCGCTATGTCCTGGACGTGAATCAGGAGTGGGGCACGACCATCACCTTGATCGAACATGACATGGGCGTGGTGATGGATATCTCGGATCATGTGATGGTGATGGACATGGGCGCGAAAATTGCCCAGGGCACGCCGGACGAAGTGCGCGCCGATCCCGCGGTGATTGAGGCCTATCTTGGCAGTACGGACCACAAGGAGGTTGCCTGAGGCCATGGCGGAGCTCGCGACATTACCGGAATACATGCTGAGGAATAGCCGCGATATGGCGGATCTACCGGCCATGCGGTTGAAGCATCTGGGTATCTGGCAGACCTACAACTGGTCCGAATATGCTACTCAGGTGCGGGAATTCTCTTTGGGCCTGGCCGCCCTGGGCTTTGGGCGCGAGGACAAGCTGGGCATTATCGGCACCAATCTGCCCCGGTTGTACTGGGCCCAGATCGCCGCCCAATGCATGGGCGGCATGGCGGTGCCGGTCTATCAGGACGCCATCGCCAAGGAACTGGTATTCGTGTTGCGCCATTCCGAAGTCAAGGTGATCGTGGCCGAGGATCAGGAACAGGTCGACAAGATCCTGTCGATCAAGGATCAGTTGCCGAAGCTGAAGTATCTGATCTTTTGCGACCCCCGCGGCATGTTGGATTACGACGAGGATTTCCTGAAAACCTATACCGAGGTGCAGGATGCCGGCCGAGCCTTCGATAGCGCCAACAGCGGCTATTTTGATACCGAGGTCGGCAAGGGCAAGGCCAGCGATGTCGCCTTGATGTGCTACACTTCCGGCACCACGGGCGACCCGAAGGGCGTGATGCTGACTCACGAAAATCTGTTGGCCTGCGGACGAATTTTCGTTGCCAGCGAAGATATCCGGGCCAGCGACGATTTTCTCGCCTATCTGCCCATGGCCTGGGTTGGCGATACGGTCTATGGCCTGGTTATCGGCATGTTGGTGGGGGCCACCAACAGTTGCCCCGAAGGGCCCGCCACGGTAATGCGCGATCTGTGCGAATTGGGTCCCACCGGTATTATTGCCCCGCCCGCGATTTGGGAGGGCATGCTCTCTAATCTGCAGTTGAAAGGGGCCAGTGCGTCACCCCTGAAACGCAGGGTGTTCGACTATTTCAACGGTGTCGCGCAGCGCATCGAAGATCTGAAATTTGAAGGCAAGGCCATTCCCCTGGGTCTCGGTCTGGCGGGCAAGCTGGGCGAATTGGCGGTTTACGGGCCGGTTCGCGATCAGCTTGGCATGCGCCGGGCGCGTTGGTGCATTACCGGCGGGGCGCCCATGGGGCCGGATACCTTCCGCTTCTTCCGTGGCTTTGGCATCAACTTGAAACAGGTTTATGGCATGACCGAAGTGGCTGGCCTGGTCAGCCTACAGCCCGATGATAAGGCCAGCCCCAATACGGTGGGGCCGCCCTGTCAGGGTATCGATGTGCGCATCGCCGATGATGGCGAAGTCCAGATCAAGAGCGCCGGCGTCTTCGTGGGCTATTACCAGCAGGCTGACAAGACCGCCGAGGCCATGTCGGAAGATGGCTGGTACCGCACCGGTGATGCCGGCCTGATGGATGAGAACGGCCAATTGGTGATTATCGACCGGGCCAGGGATGTGGGCAAACTGGTCGACGGCACGCCGTTCGCACCGCAATTCATCGAATTGAAGCTGAAATTCAGCCCTTACATCAGTGAAGCCGTGTCGTTCGGCGATGGCCACCCGTTCATTTCAGCCATGGTGGCGATCGATTTTGAAACAGTGGGAAATTGGGCGGAAGGGCAGAGCCTGCCCTACACCAACTACATGGACCTGAGCCAGAAACCGGAAGTGGTCGCACTGATCACGGAAGAGGTCCGGAAGATTAATCAAGGTCTGCCCGAGGTTTCGCGCATCAAGCGCTTTCTTCTGCTGACCAAGGATCTGGACGCGGACGATAACGAAATCACCCGCACCCGAAAATTGCGGCGCGGCTTTATCGCCGATAAGTATGGTCCGGTAATCGAGGCTTTTTATTGCGGCGAGAAGGAAGTGGAATTGCGCCTGGAAGTGACGTTCGAAGACGGCAGCCAATCCTTCGTTGACGCTCAAATGACGATTCAAGAAGCGGCCTAGGGAGACGCGACATGGAGTGGCAATTTTTCGTCGAGTTGGTGACGAACGGTATTTTGACCGGTTTGATGTACTCGCTCGTGGCCGTTGGCTTTGTGCTGATTTACAAGTCCACTGACGCCATTAACTTCGCTCAGGGCGAGTTTTGCATGATCGCGGCCATCATCATCGCCGGCTTCATGAAGCTGTATGGCTTTCCATTGTTCGGCGCCATCGCCGTCGGCCTATTCTCCATGCTGGTGTTCAACTGGGGACTGGAGCGCGTCGTACTGCGTCCGATGATCGGCCGCCCGGTCGTGGCTATTATCATGGCAACCATTGGCCTGGCATTGATGTTCCGCGGGCTGGGTCCATTGGTGTTCGGCGCCGAGACCCGTCCCATCGGCCTGCCCATCCCGGATCAGCCGATCATCTGGGGCCCCTTTTTCATGAGCCCGATCGATCTTTTGGGCGGTGGCATCAGTCTGGCCTTCATGGCCGTATTCGGCTGGTTCTTCATGAAAAGCCGCAAGGGCGTTGCCATGCGGGCGGTCGCAGACAGCCATCAGATATCCATGGCCATGGGCATTAACGTGGAACGCTATTTTGCTCTCGCCTGGATGCTGGCGGGCTTCGTGGCGCTGTTGGGCGGCCTGGTCTGGGGCAGCGCCATCGGGGTCGATACGCAGCTCGCGGCACTTGGCCTGAAGGTTTTCCCGGTGGTCATATTGGGCGGCCTGGATTCGATCGTCGGGGTCATTGTCGGGGGCGTTATCATCGGCGTGGTCGAGGCCATATCCGCCGGTTATGTCGATCCCTATGTGGGCGGCGGCACCAAGGATTTCACGCCGTATGTATTGATGATTCTCGTGCTGATGGTTCGACCGTACGGGATATTCGGCAAGCCAATCATCGAACGTATCTGACGCCGGGGAAGTACGGGTAATGTTTCATCGCGAGAGCGGCTACTTCAAGACCACCTACAAGGCCGATATGGCGCTGTATCCGCTGCCCATCGGCAAGGCGGCGGCGGTCGGCTTCGGGGTTTTGTTCTTCGTCATTTGTCCCCTGCTGTTGGGCGAATATTATCTTTCCATCATCAACATCGCGGCCATCGCGGTGGTCGGCGCCCTGGGCCTGAACATCCTGTTGGGTTATACCGGCCAGATTTCCATCGGCCATGCCGCCTTCATGTCGGTTGGCGCCTATACGGCGGCCAACTTCGCCGTGCATTTCGATATGCCGTTCTGGATAACCTTGCCGGCCGGCGGCTTGATGGCGGCGGCGATCGGGGTCCTGGTTGGTTTGCCGTCGCTGCGGGTCAAGGGGCTATATCTGGCCATCGCCACCTTGGCGGCACAGTTCATCATCGAATGGGTGTTGAACCATACGCCGGCCATCTCGGGCGGCGTGCAGGCCTCGATCGAGATGCCGCGGCCAGTGTTCTTCGGCATCGTCCTGAACACCCAGGCCGAGCTCTATTTCTTCATCCTGCCAGTCACCGCCTTGGCCATCTTAGCGACCTTGAATCTGGTGCGCAGCCGGCTCGGCCGCGCCTTTGTCGCCATTCGCGATCAGGAAATAGCGGCCGAGATTATCGGCATCAACGTCTATCGTCACAAACTGATGGCCTTTGGTATCTCGTCCTTCTACGCCGGCATCACCGGCGTGTTGTACACCTACTATTTCGGCATCGCCAATTATGAAGCCTTTCAGCTGCCCATATCCATTGATTACCTCGCCATGGTCATTATCGGTGGTCTCGGCTCGGTTTTGGGCTCTATCTTCGGCGCCGTATTTGTCACGTTGTTGCCCATCGGCATCCGCATGTTCATGGAGACCGTCGGCGTCTTCTTCGTAGATGGTAACTATCTGGCTCAGGTGATCGCGCAAATGCGCCTAATTTTGTTTGGCGGCCTTATCATCTTTTTCCTGGTGATAGAGCCTGAAGGATTGAACAAACTATGGCAGAATATCCGGAACTACTTCCGGGTTTGGCCCTTTTCCTATTAAGGTAAAGGGTAACAAGACGTCGCCGGGTAGAGTGGCGGCGCCTAAACAGGGGAGAACAAGGCATGAGACACCTAAGATTAGGTCTAATGGCAGCGACCGCGGTAGCGGCCGCGTCCTTTCAGATCGGCACTGCAACGGCCCAGGAAATCGTCGTCGGCCTGCAGTGCGACCGGACCGGTCCAACCCAGACGGTCGGCACCTTTCTTTGTCCTGGCTACCATGACTACGTCAAGCTGGTGAACAGCAAGGGCGGCGTCAAGGGGCATAAGATACGGGTGGTCGAGATCGATCACGAGTATAAAGTCCCGCCAGGGATGGAAGCCTATCAGCGCATGAAGAAAGAAGGCGCGGTGGTCGTGGCCATTTATGGCACGCCGCATACCCAGGCTTTGACGCCGTTGTTGCACGAGGACAAAATTCCCGGCACCAGCCCTGGTTTCGGCTCGGCCGCGGCCGCCAACGGTCTGAAATATCCCTTCCTGTTCCCCATCGCGGCCACCTATTGGTCCCAGGGCGCAGCGGCGGTTCAATTCGCCAAAGAGCAGCTTGGCGGCGTCTTGAAGGGTAAGAAAATCGCCTTTATCTATTACGACAATCCAGCCGGCCGGGAACCATTGCCCCTGCTGCATAAGTTGCGGGATATGGAAGGTTTCGAGCTTAAGGAGTTCGCCATTCCGCCCCCAGGCGTCGAAATGAAGGTTCAGGTGCAGGATATCGCCCGCCGTTACCGGGCCGATTTCGTCATCAACCACACCTTCGGCAAGGCGCCGTCGGTCTCGATCAACGAGTTTACCCGTCAGGGCTATCCGTTGAACAAGATGGTCGGTTTCGTTTGGGCCGCCGGTGAATCCAACATCATGGGCGCGGGCGGTTGGTCCAAGGCGCAGGGCTACTATGTCCTGCAGATGGCCGGCGCCGGCTCCGATTATGACGTGCTGCGCGAAATCAAGGCGCTTTATAAGTCCGAGGGCAAGACCCCGCCGAAAGAGATGGAATCGACTGTGTACTATAACCGTGGCCTGATGTGGGCGGCGTTGGCTCTCAAGGCGATCGAGAATGGCCTCGAGATGAAGGGCAGCGGCAAACTTACTGGCGCCGATGTCCAGAAAGGCTTTGAGAGGATCAAGGACTTCTCCCTGGGCGGCATTCTACCTCCGCTGAATATCACCCCGGAAGATCACGAGGGCGGCGGCTGGGTCCAGATATTCCAAGTCCAGGGCGATGGCTTCGTGCCAGTCTCCAAGTGGATGCACGGCTATCGCGACGTGGTCATGGAAATGGTCAGGAAGGGCGAATAAGCCTTTAGAAAACTGACAAGCAACCTTACGGCTGGCCCGGTGCGCCGGGCCAGCCGCCTATTTTCTTTCGTTCATAGTTACGTTCAAATCGTTTTGTTAAATTCGAGGAGTGGCCGTGCTCAATCTCAACAATGTCGAAGTCGTATATGATGGCGTCATTCTGGTTTTGAGAGGTATTTCAATCGAAGTGCAGGAAGGCCGCATAACCACCGTTCTCGGCGCCAACGGTGCCGGCAAATCCACCACATTGAAGGCGATTTCAGGTGTGTTACGGTCCGAACGCGGCGAAATTACCCGAGGCACCATCGAATTCAATGGCGATCGCATTGACGGCATGCGGGCCCATGAACTGGTCGAGCAAGGAATCGTCCAGGTTTTCGAGGGGCGCCAGGTGTTTGAACATCTGACGGCCGAGGAAAATCTGATCGCCGGCGGCCATATCGTGTCGACGCCCGTCATGCAGCGAAACCTGGAAATGGTGTATGAATACTTCCCCCGGGTCCATGCGCGCCGCGATGTGCAGGCCGGATACCTGTCGGGCGGCGAACAGCAGATGCTGGTCATTGGCCGGGCCCTGATGTCGGACCCCAAGATGATCATGCTGGATGAGCCGTCCCTGGGCCTGGCGCCCATGATCATCGAGGAGATCTTCGGCATTATCAAGCGCCTCAACGATGAAGAGAAGAGAACCTTCCTGGTGGTGGAACAGAATGCCACCCTGGCGCTCAATTTGGCCCATTACGGCTATGTCATGGAAAACGGTGCCATTGTGTTGGAAGGCCAGGCCGCCTCGTTGCGCGAAAATGCCGATATCAAGGAATTCTATTTGGGCATTTCAAGCGGCGAGACCAAGAGTTTCCGCGACGTGAAGACCTACCGCCGGCGCAAACGCTGGCTGGGCTAGATCATTTTCGATGGCGCGGCAACTGGAATTTGGGTTGATCCGCGCGGGATTTGCCTGGGACGGGCCATCCTAACTTGATAGCGGGTACTAGCCATGAGCAGCGCTGACGAATTCTATGACGATTTGGAAGTCCGCGATCCGCAACGGCGTGAAGAGGAATTGATGGGCCAATTGTCGGCCCAAATCGCCCACGCCAAAGCCAACGCACCCCATTATGGCGAGGCCTTCGCCGATCTCGATCCAGGGGAAATCAACAGCCGCGCGGCCCTTGCCACCATGCCCACGACGCGCAAGTCCGACCTGGCCGCGCTGCAAAAGAAAAACCCGCCCCTGGGCGGCATCAACACCGTCCCTTTGTCGGAACTGTCTCATATCTTTGCCTCGCCCGGCGGCTTGTACGAACCGGATGCGGACCGCAAGGACTATTGGCGCTATGCCCGGGCCCTGTGGGCCGCGGGGGTGCGGCCGGGAAATATCGTTCACAACACCTTTTCCTATCACCTGACGCCGGCGGGCATGTTCGTGGAAAACGGCTGCCGGGCGATCGGCTGTCCGGTGGTGCCGGGCGGCGTGGGCAACACGGAAATACAGATCCAGTTGATGGCCGACCTAAAGCCGGATTTCTTCATCGGTACGCCGTCCTTCCTGCGCATTGTTCTCACCAAGGCGAGAGAGCTAGGCCATGATCTGTCCAAGCTGAAGAATGGGCTGGTTGGCGCCGAGGCTCTGCCGCCAAGTTTGCGTCAGGAGCTGGCCGATCTGGGCGTTTCGGTGTTGCAGGGTTATGGCACCGCGGATCTGGGATCGGTCGCTTATGAATCCAAGGCGATCGACGGCATGATCATCGATGAAGGGGTAATCGTGGAAATCGTTGAACCCCAGGGCAGCAAGCCGGTTGCCGAGGGCGAGGTCGGCGAGGTCGTGGTGACGACCCTGAATCCGACCTATCCCCTGGTCCGTTTCGCCACCGGCGATCTGTCCGCCGTCTTGCCGGGCATCAGCCCCTGCGGGCGCACCAACATGCGTATTCGCGGCTGGATGGGCCGGGCCGATCAATCGACTAAATTCAAGGGCATGTTCGTCCATCCCTCGGCCATCATGCAGATCGCCGCCCGCCATCCGGAAATAACCAAGGCGCGCATGGTTATCACCTCCCAGGACAACAACGATGCCATGACCCTTAAATTCGCCGCGCCCGGCGCCGATCCCTCGTTGGGGGCGGCGGTGGAAGCCTCGATCCAGACGGTTTTAAAGCTGCGTGGCGGAGCGGAGTTGGTGGCGGCGGACAGCCTGCCCGACGACGGCCTGGTCATCGAGGACGCGCGCAGCTACGAATAATCCGAATGACGGCGGCGGCGATGGACGATTTCGTGCCGGCGCGAATGGCCCGGAAGCGCTCTAGCTGCGGCTGAAGGGAATACGCCATGCCATTGGTCATCGTGGAAAAGACCCTGCATTACGAGGCATCCCTGGCACGGTTATGGCCCTTGATAGCCGATAGCAATCTTTTGAACGAACTGGACGGCCAACGGCCCTACCAGGCGGTGGACGAATTGCAAGCCGACGGCAGCGTCCGGCGCCGGGCCAAGGGGCAATTCGGCCCGCCCGTGGCTGCGGAATGGACGGAAGACCTGGGCGAATGGGTGGAGCAACGCTACGTTAGGCAGTTGCGCGAATTCACCAAGGGCGCCTTCCATCATGTGGACTTCACCAGCCGCATGAGCCCTACCTCGGACGGCTTCGATCTGCATCTGCGCATAGAAATGAAGACCCGCGGCGCCGTCGGTTGGCTCGGCGCCCGTACAGGGCTCATGCGCCGGGGGGCATTCAAGGTCTTCGCCGCGCTGGACGATATCCTGCAGACCGAACTGGCTTTGCCTCCCCGCAAGGGCGATGAGGATGCCCGCCAGGCCGCGGCATTCGATCCCGCGCCCCTGGCCCCGGCGGTGCAGGCGCGGTTGGACCGGGCCCTGGCGGCGATCGGAGAACAACACGGCAATCCCGCGTTGCTGGCCCATTTGGCCGAATATCTCAGCCAAACGCCGGAAGTCTGGCTGGAGCGGATCCGCCCCCTGGTCCTGGCCCGGCACTGGCAGGCGGATGAAAGCTACGTCGTCGCGATGTTTCTGGCGGCCCATCACCAGGGTTTGCTGCGTTTGCGCTGGGAAGTCTTGTGCCCCCGCTGCCGCAATGCCTCCGACGTACCGGACAATCTTGCCGACCTGCCGCGATCGGTTCATTGCAGCACCTGCAACGTGGATTTTGAGCAGGACTTTTCCGCCAATGTAGAACTGACCTTTCAGCCGGAGGCCTGGCTGCGTCCTTTGCCCGAAGGCGCCTTTTGCATGATGGGCGCGCCCTCCGTGCCTCATATCAAGGTACAGCGCCACGTTGGCCCTGGCGAGAGCCTGGAGATTGACCCGCCCTTGCCGCCCGGCGGCTACCGCCTGCGCACCACCCAGGCGGGCGCGCAATCAGATGTGGATTGGGACGGGGACGCAGGATTTCCAACCATTCTGGCTCAAGATGGGCAGATCATCGCCGGGGCGCCGGCGCCATTAGGCAAAATCCGGCTGGAAAACCGGACCCGGCGTAACCTAACCTTTGTCATCGAAGAGCTGGCCTGGCGCCGGGATGCCTTGACCGGGGACCGGGCCATCGCTCTGCCGGCCTTTCGGCAATATTGCCCGGAACAGATATTGCGCCCCGGTGACGATGTGGCCATTGCCAATGTGGTGGTGCTGTTCACGGATTTGAAGGGTTCGACCTCGCTCTACGAAGCATTGGGCGACGCCGCGGCTTATAATCTGGTGCGCGATCATTTCGATTATCTGACCGCGCTGATCGAGCGCCATGGCGGCGTCATGGTCAAAACCATCGGCGATGCGGTGATGGCGGCCTTTGCCGAACCGGACAAAGGGGTGCATGCGGCCCTGGATGCGCAATTGGGCATCGCCGATTTCAACCGGGACCGGGACGATGGCGGCGTGATCTTGAAAGTGGGCCTGCATCAAGGTTCCTGCATCGCGGTCACGACAGACCAGCGGTTGGACTATTTCGGTTCCACCGTCAACGTCGCCGCCCGCCTGCAAGGGCAAAGCCGGGGCCACGACATCGTTATTTCCGATGTTCTGATGGCCGCACCGGGAGTGAGGGAGATGCTGGCCAATAGCCCGCTCGCCGCGCCGGAGGGGGAGACGGCGAACCTGCGCGGCGTCGAACAACCGACCCGGCTATGGCGCATCCGGACGGCGCCATCCGATGACCCGGCATAGTCCGATTTTGCTCTTTCATTTCCGCGTTTGCTTCGGCTGGGGCGTCATCTTCCATGGACGGGCCGGCCACGACGGGCGACAATGAACCGTGCCTATCCGGTTGTAACCCACACCCACTATATGTAGGGTGTGCCGTCATACGGCAGGCAAGGGTGTCAGAGTGGAAATTGATGTTTTGAAACGGGATGATTCGCCATTTCCAGCATCACTTCTTGAGTTACAGC
>JAKZRK010000293.1:0-32965 GCA_047518225.1 Alphaproteobacteria bacterium
CGCCATCGCCTTCCAGACACCGTCACGCAGAATCCCATCGCCCCCCGAGATCGACGCCGCGACAAAATCCCCATAGCTTCAGACCGCTTCCCCAGGTTCGTTCAATCCGGCTTCAATGAGGTCGCGCCCCAGCCCAGCCCAACCGTCCCCGCCGCGCGACCTCCCAGAACCCTCCAGATTCCCAACCGGGTCTATTTGTGATTCAAGTTTCTCATGAAGGGAGACTTGCAATGGCTCGTTTTGATTTAACGGATTTCGAGTGGTCGGTGATCCAGCCTTTATTACCGAACAAGCCGCGTGGTGTACCGCGTGTTGATGATCGTCGTGTACTGAATGGCATATTCTGGCGCTTGCGGACGGGGGCGCCGTGGGCGGATATCCCATCGCGGTATGGGCCTCACACGACTTGCGTGAACCGTTTTAACCGGTGGCGGAAGGCAGGCGTGTGGGACCATCTTCTGGCCAGCGTATCAAAGGCTTACGATGGTGACATCCAGATGATTGACTCCTCCTCGATCCGGGTTCATCAGCATGCCGCGAACGGTAAAAAAAAGCTCTCCGATCCCGTTGCATGGGTCGCTCGCGGGGCGGCCTGACGACCAAGATCCACGCCCTGGTCGATGCCATGGGGCTGCCCGTTGTTCTGAAATTGACCGAAGGTCAAGCGCATGACGGGCGCAGTGCCGTTGATATGTTCAACGGCTTAGAGGCGGGAAATATTCTCCTGGCGGATCGGGCCTATGACTCCAATGCTCTTCGCGAATGGCTCGCCGAGCGTGGCGTCTGGGGGAATATCCGCGCCATGCCCAACCGTCTCAAAGAACCGGTTTTCAGTCTTTATCTCTACAAGCAGCGTAATGCAGTCGAACGTTTCTTCAACAAACTCAAACACTTCCGTGCCGTCGCCACGCGCTACGACAAACGGGATGATAACTTTCTCGCTTCCGTTAAACTCGCTTCACTGCGAATATGGCTCAGATTTAATGAGTCGGTGGCCTGGAGCGGTTCCGGGTTATTCTGACCCATTTGATGGCGTCCATAAGCCATTCGGGTAGGCGCGTTGCGCAGCGCGATATGGTATATCGGGCAAGCGGCGTAACGCATCCGCATGGCTTAGGGGCGCCACCGAAGGCCGCTCACCAAGGCCCCGTGGCGGCGTTGCGGTTCTTGGACGATGCACCACATCGACCTGCGAACCGCGCCTACCCACGGGGCCTTGGTGAGCGGTCAAATGGTTCAGAATAGCCCGGAAGCGCTCTATAGGTCAGTTCGCCGTCACGCCACCGTCGATCACAAGTTCAGAACCGGTGATCCAGGACGCCTCGTCCGAGGCGAGGTAGAGGCAGCCCATGGCGATGTCGCGGGGCGTGCCGAACCGGCCCAGCGGCGTCACCTCAAGGCGGTGCTTCACCACCTCGGGATTGGCGTGGCCCGGTTGTGTCATGGGCGTGTCGACGAAACCGGGATGGATGGAATTCACCCGGATGCCGTCCGGTGCGTATTGGATGGCCGCCGATTTCGAGAAGATGCGGACGGCACCCTTCGATGCGTGATAGGCGGCGTTCGCGTGGGAGCCGATAATGCCGCAGATCGAGGAAATATTGATGATAGAGCCGCCGCCGGCCCGGCGCATGGGCGCGATGGCGCATTTCGTGCCGAGAAAGGTACCCGTCGCGTTGACTTCCATGATCTGGTTCCATTTCGACAATGTCTGGTCTTCCAGCAGACCGCCGGCGGTCAGGGTCGTCTGGATATTCTGCTCCGGATCACGGCCAGAGATGCCCGCTATGTTGGTCAGCACGTCGAGCTTGCCGTAGGCCGCCTCTACTTCCGCGGCCAGCGCGGCCCATTGGTCCTCGTCCGTGACGTCAAGAGAGCGGAATATGGCGTCGCCGCCACTGTTGCCGATATCCTCGACAATCGATTGCCCCAGCGCGGCATTTACGTCGCAAACAACGACGCAAGCACCGTGCCCGGCGAATACCCTGGCGGTCTCGGCCCCGATGCCCGATGCGCCGCCCGTCACGATTGCCACCTTGCCGGTTAGCCGTGTTCCCGTTTCCATCATTTCCTCCCGTTTGCCATGGGTTGCTTGAGCGAAAGAATTTGACGGCGCGGTCCGCGCGCGGTCTCTATTCCGCGGCCGCCGCCCGGGCCGCGTTTGGCTGGAAGTGGAAGCCTTCATAGCCGTCGGCGACGACTTTATCGCAGATTTTCCTATAAGCACCGGCACCGCCCACATAAGGCATGAAGATGCGGGGCTTGCCGGGGATATTGGCGCCCATGTACCACGAGGCGGCCCGCGGGAAGAGCGTGCCCTGGGCGACGATGTTGACGTGTTCAACCCATTCATCCTCCGCCTCCAGGGTCGGCTCCATGGTCTCCAGCCCCCGGGCCCGCATATGCAGCAGGCTTTCGGTTATCCAATCGACATGCTGCTCGATCGAGACCATCATGTTGGTGAGGACCGAGGGGCTGCCCGGCCCCGTGATCATGAACAAGTTGGGAAAGGCTTCGCTCATCAGGCCCAGGTAGGTACGCGGCCCAGCCTCCCATTTCCCGCGCAAGGTAGCGTTCCCGCGTCCCTGAATATCTATCTTGAACAAGGTGCCCGTCATGGCGTCGAAGCCGGTGGCGAAGACGATGCTGTCGAATTCGTACGAACCTTCATTGGTGCGCAGACCGCGCCGGGTAATCCGTTCAATAGGCGTGTCGTTGATATCCACCAATTCCACGTTTTCGCGGTTGAATGTTTCAAAATATCCGCTGTCGATACAGATGCGCTTGGTACCGATGGGATAGCCCCTGGCGGCCAGCCGTTCCGCCACCGCCGGATCACGCACGATGGAGCGGATCTTATCACGGACGAATTCCGCCGCCGTTTCGTTGACCGCGCTGTCGATCAGCATATCCCTGTAAGCGCCCAGCAGAGAAGCGCCGCCTTGCGCCCAGCCCTTTTCATAGGCGGCCTTGCGCTCGTCCTCTGACGCCGTCAGGCCGGATATATCGTTGAAATCGCGAATGGCGCCTTTCGGAGTTTGGCGCTGCACCTCCCGAAGGGCGGGGTAGTTGTCCTTCCAGGAGCGGGCGTATTTCGTGGTCATCGGGCCATTCCGCGCGGGCAGGGAATAGTTCGGTGTCCGCTGGAAGACGGTCACATGGGCTGCTTGCCTGGCCATGACCGGAATGGCCTGAATGCCGGACGAGCCGGTGCCAATGACCCCAATGCGCTGGCCGGTGAAATCAACGCCTTCATGGGGCCAATTGCTCGTATGGTAAGTCTCGCCCTGATAATCGGACAGACCTTCGAAATCCGGTATCTGTGCCGAGGAAATACAGCCCGTCGCCATGACGCAATATTGCGCCGAGATACGTTCGCCCTTGTTGGTTTCGATGGCCCATCGGCGGCCCCCTTCATCGTAACGGGCGGAGGTCACGGTTGTCTCGAATTCGATGCTGCGGCGAAGATCAAATCGGTCGGCGACGTGAGCGGCGTATTCCAGGATTTCCGGCTGGGCGGAGAAGCGTTCGCTCCAGTCCCATTCCTGCTGCAATTCCTCCGAAAACGAATAGGAATATTGCATGCTTTCCACATCGCAACGGGCGCCCGGATAACGGTTCCAATACCAGGTGCCCCCAACATCGTCCCCGGTCTCGAACATACGGATCGAATATCCCAGACCGCGTAGACGGTGCAGAAGATAAAGCCCTGAAAATCGCGCGCCGACAATGACGACATCGCAATTCCGAACACTCATTACGTCCGATCCTCCCGGTTGAACAGCTCTCTCATCTTATCTATATCCATGCCGCAAATCATGCAAATGCCTTGCGGATGCGGCCCCAATCCTCGATGGCGTCTTCCTGGCCCGGCACGATTTGGATGGTGAATTGGTCATAGCCGGCATCCCGCAAATCGCCGACCCGGTTTTTCAGTTCGGCTTCCGTCGCGGTAAAGGAGGTATCGCGGATCAAATCGGCGGTGATGTACTGACGTTCCTCGGCTTTGACGAACATCAGATGGCCGCGATGATTTTCCAGATATTTGGCGTCCGCCGGCTCGTAAGCCATGGCGTGCGCCACATAGCCGGCGACGGCCGCCGCCGCCGCGTCGGGGATGCCGCTGGAATTGGGCATGCCGGCGATCGCCTCGTCCGCCGCGCGGTGCAACACCACCGCCGCCCTGGGCCCCGCCTGGGCCATGGCGCGGGGTGAATCGAATGGTTCCCCCTCCGCCAGCACACAGCCAAGGGCGAATTCCGTGGCGGTCAGATCGGCCAATTCGCGGCCCGCCCCTGCCCAGCTTTTGCGCATATCCTCCAGGCTGGCGACAGCGGCGTCGACATCGCCGACGAAATTGAGCCAGGCCGCGCCCAACTTCGCGACCAGGGCCCGCGACCTGGGCCCGTAGGCCGAGATGTGAAGCGGGATGGGATCCCGAGTATTGATCAGGCCCAGTTCAGGATTCAGAAACTTGATCGTCCGTTGCCGCCCTTCGAACGCGGCTTCGAGCAATTCGCCGTCAAGCAGGCCGCGGACGATACGGATATACTCCTCCATATCGGCCAGCTTCATGGCGCCCATGCCCATGGCGCGGCGGCCGGTAAAGCCGGTGCCGACGCCGAAATCGATCCGCCCCGGCGCCAGTTGGTTCAACGAGGCCAGGGCATTGGCCGTCACCGGCGCGATCCGGTTGGAGGGGATCAAGACGCCCGTGCCCAGACGAATGCGCTCGGTTTTCACCGCCGCGGCGGCCATGGCGACGAAGCAATCGGCGCTCAACATCTGGGTGTCGTAGAACCAGGCGTTGGAGAAACCCAGCCCTTCCGCCCGCCGCACCAACTTCCACGCGTCGGCGGCGGTTGCCATGGCGATGCCAAATTCCATCATCCCCTCCCTTTCGGCGAAGAATTGTATTTCATATTAGCCACGCGGGCTAGGCGCCCGCCGCGCCGACGCGGCAGGCGGTGGGGCGCCTGAATGCCCCAAGCATGCTAGGCTAGTACCCAGTTCGTGGCGATGGTTGCGGCGGCGGTGAAAGGTCTGGGCAAATGGACGCGATTGACGACTTCGTGGCGCACGTCACGGGCACCGGCTTTGACGACGTGCCCGCGGCGGCCATAGGGGCGGCGAAGACCTTTATTTTGGATAGCCTTGGCGTTGGCCTGTCGGGCGGTGCCGGCCCTTGGGTCGATGAGATGATCCAGCTTGCCGGTCAATGGGGGCAGGGGGACGACGCCCGCGTCTGGGGCCATGGCCTGCGCCTGCCGGCGCCCACGGCGGCCCTGTGCAATGCCTATCAGATCCATAATGCCGAATTCGACTGCGTCCATGAAGGCGCGGTGGTGCATTCCATGACCGTGTTATTGGGTGCGGCCATGGCCGTGGCGGAACGGGATGGGGGGGTCGGCGGCCGGGATTTAATGCTGGCGGCGGTATTGGGGGTCGATGTGGCCTGTCATATCTCCGTCGCCGTGACCACGGGCCTGAAGTTTTTCCGTCCCGGCACCGCCGGCGCCCTGGCCGCCGTCACCGCCATCGGCAAGCTGAAGGGCTTCGATGCCAAGACCCTGCGCAACGCCTATTCCATCGCCTATGGACAGATGTGCGGCACCATGCAGGCCCATACGGAAGGCTCCATGCTATTGGGCATGCAGGTCGGCTTTAACGCCCGCAATGCGGTGGCGGCCTGCGACATGGCCATGGCCGGGCTGCAAGGCCCGGAAAACATCCTGGAAGGCCCTTTCGGCTTCCTGCGCCTGTTCGAGGACGATTATGACCGGGATGTTCTATTGGCTTCCCTGGGCCGGATCTGGCGCATCACCGAACTGTCGCACAAGCCCTTCCCCTCGGGCCGGGCCACCCACGGCATCGTCGATGGCTGCCTGGGCCTGCAACGGGAACATGGCTTCGATGCGGGCGAGATCGAAGGCATCGTGGCCGCCGTGCCGCCCTTGATCAACCATCTGGTGGGCCGGCCGATCGAAAACAGCATGACGACCAATTACGCCCGTTTGTGCGCGGCCTATGTGACGGCGCATGCCCTGCGCCACAATGGCATCGGCGTCGATGCCTATGGCGACGGCCCCTTGACGGACCCGGCCAGCCAGGAACTGGCCCGGCGCATTCAAATCGTGGTGGATGGCAACCCCGACCTGAATGCCCTGGTCCCGGTAACCCTAACCCTGACCCTGAAAAGCGGCACCGTGCACGCCATTACCGTACGCGATGTCTATGGCAGCCCGGCCAATCCCATGACCCACGCGGCCCATCTGGAAAAGTTCCGCAATAATTGCGCCACTGCGCCGCGGCCCATCGGGGCGGTTGCCGCGCAGAGGCTGATCGACCAGGTTGAGGAGTTGGAGAGGCTGGACGATGTGACCGCTCTGGTGGACTTGATGATCCCGGAACCGCTCTAAGTGAACGTCAGTAAATGACCCGGCCATAGGCCGGATGCGCCCACTCGAACCGGCTGATCAATCCGCCAACCCCGTCGGTTTCGGCAAGCGAACAAAATTTGTTATTTTTTCCATGATCTTGCTTAACGGTAGACCTGTGCGCGACATCGGTTTACTGATCCCGAATTAGCCGTCTGCCAGCTTGCCCAAAGTGGGGGCACGGGCTAGATTGGCCGACTTTTTATAGCGCCGCAATAACAGTATATTGTGGCGGCAAGTTGTGGAGTGTGCCCGCGTGGCGGATATTTTCCAAGAAGTTGATGAAGACGTCAGGCGCGACAAGGCCATGGTGCTTTGGCGTAAGTACGGCAGCTATGTCATCATCGCCTGTGTCGCCATCGTGGTCGGCACCGCCGGCCGGGTAGGTTGGCGAGAATACAAGGCGGCCCAGCAGGCCGAGGAGTCCGGCCGATATGTTATGGCCGCCCGGTTGCTGGAAAAGGGTGACACCGCCGGCGCCATTACCTCTTTTCAATCCTTGGCGGCGGACGCCAGTACCGGCTATGGCGCGATAGCGCGGTTTCAGGGCGCGGCGGCCCGAATCAAGGCTGGCGACAAGGACGGCGGCCTGGCGGTTTACGACGGAATTGCGGCTGATGACGGCATGGATCCGATCTTTCGGGGCTTGGCGCGCCTGCAGGCGGTCATGCTGTTGATCGACGACGGTGCGATGGATAATCTGGAGCGCCGGCTGGCGCCCCTGCTGGCCGAAGGCTCCGCATGGCGTTATTCGGCATTGGAGATGCAGGCCGTTCTTAAACACCGCGAAGGCGATACGGCGGGCGCCCGCGCCGCCTTCAAGGCGCTGTCCGATGATGCCGCCGCGCCGGCCGGCATGCGCGGCCGCGCGGCCCAGATGCTGGCCGCGTTGGGGTCCTAGGCGCGTGAGGCGGCACGGCCCGTTCACCGCCTTGTGGTTCATGGCGGGCGCAATATTGCTGTCGGCCTGCGAGGCGCCGGACTGGCTGGGCGGACAGGAAAAGCCGCGCCTGCCTGGCGAACGTATCTCGATCCTGCAGTTGGACAAGGCGTTGGAACCGGATGCCGCCATCGCCGATCTTGAAGTCCGCCTGCCCCGGCCCTGGCGCAACCCGGACTGGCCTCACGCCGCGGGCTTTGCCAGTCATGCCATGCACCATCTGGAAGTCGGCGAGGATTTGCGGCGGGCTTGGAAAATCAGCATCGGCCAGGGCTCGGGCAGCGAAAGTAAATTATTAAGCCGGCCCGTGGTGGCGGGGGACCGCATCGTCACCATGGATGCCGAGGCCGGCGTGTCGGCGTTCAGGGTGTCGGATGGCCGCCTCCTCTGGCGCCGGGAACTGACCCCGGAGGACGAAGACGAAGGTGTGATCGGCGGCGGGGTCAGCATCGACAATGACGTGGCCTACGCCGCCACGGGTTATGGCTTCGTGCATGCTTTATCCCTTGAAGACGGCACGGAAATCTGGCGGCGGCGCGTTGGCACGCCCATTCGCGGCGCGCCAACGGTGATCGATGGCCGGATATTTGTCATCACCTATGACAACCAACTGCATGCCCTTTCCTCTGGCGACGGGACGACCTTGTGGAACCACAGCGGCATTCCCGAGGATGCCGGTCTGATCGGCGCGCCCAGCGCCGCCGTGGGCGGCGGACTGGTTGTGGTGCCCTATTCCTCTGGCGAACTGTTTGCCCTGCGCGTGGAAAATGGCCGCGTGGTTTGGGGCGATCAATTGATCCGCGCGCGGCGTCTGGCGGCCCTGTCGTCCCTGAACGAGATTAGAGGCAGTCCGGTAATCGACCGCGGGATGGTCTTGGCGATAAGTTTTTCGGGCCGCATAGCGGCCATCGAGCTGCGCAGCGGCCAGCGCCTTTGGGACCGTGATATTACCGGCATGGAAACCCCCTGGGTCGCAGGCGATTTCATCTTTTTGGTCACGGCGCAGGCGGAAGTGGTCTGCCTGTCGCGCAAGGATGGCCGCATTCGTTGGGTGGCGCAGTTGGCCCGCTACGAGGATGAAGAGGAAAAGCTGGACCGGATCCATTGGAGCGGCCCGGTTTTGGCCTCCGACCGCCTGGTGCTGGTCTCTTCCGAAGGCTATGCGGTCGCCATTTCGCCCTATTCCGGGCGGATGTTGGGCCGCATCGAATTGCCCGACGGCGCCTTGATCCCGCCCATTGTCGCGGATGGTTCGATCTATGTCCTGTCGGACAATGGCGATTTGATCGCCCTACGGTAATACCACACTGCGATGATAGGAACCCATAGAGACGCTTTTCGGGAGTTTTCGGGTAGGAGCGTGCGCCGACGCGATGCGGGGCATCGTTAGGCGTGCGCGACGCCCTCCGAAAGCTCCCGAAAAGCGCCGCCCCGGTCGTCTCCACGCAGCCTCGGAGGGCGTCGAAAAGGTTTGACGATGTCCCACATCGCCGGCACCTTCTCTCCTACCCGAGGATGCGTTGAGACGATCTCTATGGGTCCCTATCATCGCAGTGTGGTATCAGCCATGACCTTCACCATCGCTATTGTCGGCCGCCCCAACGTGGGCAAGTCGACGCTGTTCAACCGTCTGGCGGGCAAGCGCCTGGCCCTGGTCGATGACCGGCCCGGCGTGACCCGCGACCGGCGCGAAGGGGAGGGCCGCATCGCTGCTCTGCGCTTTCGCCTGTTCGATACCGCCGGCCTGGAAGACGCCGACGCGGACAGCATGGAAGGGCGCATGCAGCGCCAGACCGAGACCGCCCTGGACGACGCTGATCTGGTTTTGATGTTGATCGACGGCCGGGCCGGGGTGACCCCGTTGGACCAATATTTCGCCGGCTGGCTGCGGCGGCGCGACCAGCCCGTATTGCTGCTGGCCAACAAATGCGAGGGCGCGGCGGGGGAGGGCGGCCTGGCCGAGGCCTGGTCATTGGGCCTGGGCGAACCGCTGCCGGTTTCCGCCGCCCATGGCGAAGGGCTGGCCGCGCTGCATGACGGCATCCTGTCGGCAATGGAAGAACACGCGGCTGAAAACCGGTCATTGGCTGTTGATGCCGACGAAACCGATGATCTGGAGGACGACGAAGCTGACCCCATATTGCAACTCGCCATTCTGGGCCGGCCTAATGCGGGCAAATCCACCCTGGTCAACCGTCTGTTGGGTGAAGAGCGGCAGATCACCGGGCCGGAGCCGGGCCTGACCCGCGATGCCATCGGCGTGGCCTGGCAATGGCGTGAACAACAGATCCGCCTGATTGATACCGCCGGTCTGCGCAGGCAGGCCAAGGTTACCGAAAAATTGGAGAAACTGGCCGCCGATGACGCCGTGCGGGCCATGGAGTATGCCCAGGTCGTGGTGTTGCTGCTGGACGCCCGGGCGCCGCTGGAACGCCAGGATCTGAACATCGCGGCGCGTACTTTGGAGGAAGGCCGCGCGTTAATCGTCGCGGCCAATAAATGGGACCTGGTGACCGACCGCGGCGCCGCCATGGGGCAGCTGCGCGACCGCCTGGAAACCTCGTTGACCCAGGCCCGCGGCGTGCCGGTGGTGACCCTGTCCGCCCTGACCGGCCGGGGGGTGGAGAAATTGATGCCGGCGGTGACCGGCGTCTACAAGCGCTGGCGGCACCGCATCTCCACCGCCGCCCTGAACCGCTGGCTGAAAGACATGACGGAAAGCCATCCCCCGCCCTTGGGGCAACATGGCCGGCGTATTCGCCTGCGTTATATGACCCAGGCCAAAACCCGGCCGCCGACCTTCGTGATCTTTGCCAATCTGCCTGACCTGCCGGACGCCTATATCCGTTACCTGCAAAACGGCCTGCGGGAAACATTCGACCTGCCCGGCGTACCCCTGCGCATCCTGCTGCGCCAGCAGGACAACCCCTATGCCAAAAACTAGAGCGGTTCCGGGCTATTCTGACCCATTTAATGGCGTCCATAAGCCATTCGGGTAGGCGCGTCGCGCAGCGCGATATGGTATATCGGGCAAGCGGCGCAACGCATCCGAATGGCTTAGGGACGCCACCGAAGGCCGCTCACCAAGTCCCCGTGGCGGCGTTACGGTTCTTGGATGATGTCCCACATCGACCTGCGAACCGCGCCTACCCACGGGGCCTTGGTGAGCGGTCAAATGGGTCACAATAGCCCGGAACCGCTCTAGGTGACGCCTATTTCGCCGGTCTATTGCGTCCCGGAATGATGACCGGCCAGGGATCGGGAGTCTTGGGAAACGGCACTTCGATGACCACGGGAACCGTCTGTTTGAAGGCGTTGGGCAATATCTCGGCCAGCTCTTCGGGGGTTTCGGCATGATAGGCGGCGCAGCCAAAGCTTTCGGCCATGGCGACGAAATCCGGATTGCTCAGATCCGAGGCTATGGTGCGGCCGTCATAGAGGTTTTCCTGCATGCGGCGGACGTTGCCGAAAGCGCCATCGGCAAAGACGATGGCAACAACGGCCACATTGTATTTCACCGCCGTGGCCAGCTCTTGCACGTTGTACATGAGGCCCCCGTCGCCGTTGATGGACAGGACCTGACGATCCGGATTGGCGATTTTGGCGCCGATGGCGGTGGCCAGGCCGCAGCCCAGGGTGCCCTGATAGGCCGAAGTCAGAAAACTACGCGGGCGGTAGATGGGTATCGCGACGCGGGAAACGTAGCCGACCTGGGTTAGTTCGTCGACGAAGATGCCGTCGTCGTCCAGCGCTTCGCGCAGCACCTTGATCCAGGCCATTTGCGGGCCCAGGCGATCCAGCAACATCTCGTGCACTTCACCTTGCACCGCCACCAATTCGTCCTCGCGCGAGGCGTGGCTGTTGGTCTGCCGTCCCACGGCATCCACCAGCGCCGGCATGACGTCCCGGGCATCCCCCACGATGGCCACGTCGGGGGTGGCGATGCGCTTGATCTCGACGGGATCAATATCCAGATGAATGATCTTCATATCATCGTCCGTGCCCCAGTTCATGCGCGGCGGTTGTAGCCGGGTGCCCACCGCCAGCACCACATCCGCCGAGGCCCATAGGCGATGGCCGGCCAGTTGGGTCATGGACAGATAGTGCCGGTCGGAGAGGATGCCGCGCCCGGTTCGATTGGCGATCACCGGGGCCTGCAGCATCTCGGCCAGGGCCTGCACCGCCTCGCCGGATGCCACGGCGCCGCCGCCCACGAAGATCATCGGCGCCTTGGCCCCCGCCAACAATGCCGCTGCCTTGGCCAGGGCGTCCTCGTCCACTGGCGGGCGGGCGTACTCGGTCAGGGGCGGTAATAGATCGACGTTGGCGGCGTGGGCCAGTTGATCCAGGGGCATTTCGATCGCCACCGGCTGGGGCCGGCCCGTCCGCAATTGCCGAAACGCCTCCGCCACCTTGCCTGGCGCGTCGGTGGGATGATCGATCCGCGCCGCCCATTTGGTCAGGCTGCGCAGGATCGATAGCTGGTCGGGAATTTCGTGCAGCATGCCGTGGCCCCGGCCAATATAGGCCGATGGGATCTGTCCCGTGACGCACAGCACCGGCGCGTTGGCGGCCCACGACGTACTCAACGCGGCGGTGGTGTTCAAAACCCCCGGTCCCGGCACCACGGCGAAGGCGCCGACCTTGCCCGTCGACTGCGCATAGCCGTGGGCCATATAGGCGACGCCTTGCTCGTGGCGGCTGTTGATCACCCGGATATTATTGCCCTCGTCGTGCAGAGCATTGAAAAACCAATCCAGTTGCACCCCCGGCAGTCCGAAAATGGTATCGACGCCATGGGCGATGATCGATTTCACAAGGGCCTGGCCCCCTGTCATGCGGGTCATAGGACGCTCCGATCTTGTGCCAAATTTTAGCCTAGCCTAACACGGCTGGCCAGCCACCGCAGTGAGGTATTTGGCTCAATCGCAGACTTCGATCAATTCGCCATGCAATAAGGTGGCCAGGGCGCCGGCCAGGTCCCGTTCGATGGTATCGGCCGGGGTTTCGGGAAAGGCCTCGCCAAACAGAACCAGCAATTCCACTTCGCTGGCCGGTTTCGCCAAGGCGCGCCAGATCGACATGGCGAGGCGGTCCAGATGAAAAATGCCGCCGCTGTCGCCGGCGATCAGGAACAATTCGTCCTCGACCGGGGTTTCGTTGATGCCGGTGCGCCGGCGATAGCGGGTAATGCGCTTCCCGCGCCGCTAAAATGGTCAATCACGGTTTCGGCGGCCTGGAACGCCGAGGCATAGCGCAATTGCCAGATGCCGGCTTTTTGGGCCAGACGCACGCAGGCGGACAATTCGCCTTGTTGGCTTAAGTGCGGCGCGAAAAGTTGTTCCAGCAGCACGCGGACCATATCCGGTTGCCGCATAGCCGTTAGGACCGGCTGACTGGCTTCTGGCTGCCGCCGCAGATGGATCAGGGCCCGCAGTGGCAGCGCCTCGCCAAAGCCGGCGGCCCGCGCCGGACCAGGGCGCAACACCGCCATCTCCGGCCAGCTCATCACGCTGTTTTGCGCGACAAAGTCCCGATAGGCCGGATCGGCGTCTTGCGGCAGAGGCAGGCGCAGTTTCGGCGCGATGGCCAGGGAATATCCGACAGGCGCGGCGGAGGCGGTGGCGGGACCTAAATCCAGGACCAGCCGGTCGTCGGTGAAAAAGCGCTAGCCGCGGCTGGCCAAGGCGGTGGCGAAGGTACTTTTGCCGGCGCCGTTATCGCCGAGCACAAGGACCAGGCCATCGCCGATGCGCACGGCGCCGGCATGGATGGAAACCAGGCCATCGTCCTGGGCCACATAGGCCGCGATCAGGGCGCCCACCAGGGTATTGGCGACCATATAACCATCGTCGAGATCATAATCGGAGAGCGCCACGTGGGCCGAAGAAATACGCCAATGCCCGCCTTCGCTCCGGACGACGATATCGCTTGCCGCGTGGGAACCATCGGCTCCCCGGGTGTCGGTCGCCTGCGCATCGGCCACCGGGACAAATGACGGAGGGACGCGCCTTTTTTTTGGCCAGTGCTTCGCCGTCGATATGGGTGATGGTCGGCGCCGCATAGACTACGGCCGCGGCCAGACCCAACCGCGCCAGCGCCTTGCGGCGGCTCAAAACGGATTTGCCGTTATCTTCCGCCAATTTTTCTTGCCTGAACATCGTCGAATATCCTAATCGGACCTCGTATAATCCACGCCATTTGTTGCCATGCCGTTAAACGGATATTATGCGTTGTTTATATTGTTTTTGAAATAACCAAGATCAAGGGCATTTTTACGAATTCTGTAATTTGGCAAGGCTGGCGGCTAACAGGGCCTGGCCCAGTTTGATGTCGTCCGGCGCCTCCAGTTCAAAGCCCTGAGCATAAGGAATTTCGATGGGTCGCGACGGATTGGCAAAGGGCGTCTGCTGTTCCAATGCCGCCAAACTGCGGAAAACTAGAATATTGCCGAAAAGATAGTTTTTGGCTTTTATCTGCTGGTTGGCTGCCGTGGCCCGCTCTTCCGGAAACCGGAAGTTGACTTGGCCGCCCCCAATGACACGTTGCTCAAGGGCATGGTGTTTATCAGGGCAAAGCACCACGGTCTGAGCCGAGCCGGCGTCAGGGTCCGCCAACAGGGCATCCACGGTCCATTGGATATGCTCGGCCAGCAAAAACGGCGAAGTCGGCCGCAGCAAGGCGACACATTCGGCCACCGCCCCTTCATGGGCATGGAGATCCTGCAAAATATCCTCGATCACGGCCATGACCGGGGTGTCGTCAGCGCCCAGATGCGCCGGCCGCGAATGCACTTCAACCCCAAGGGTGGCGCAACGGTCGGCAATGCCCTGATGGTCGGTACTGCACAGCAGCCGGTCCAGGCTGCCCGAGCCTTTGGCGGCCAGAACTTGAAAGTCCAGCAACGGACGGCCGACAAAGGGCGTCAGATTTATCGTTGGCATGGATTTGGAGCCACCCCGCGCCGGGATCAGGCCCCAAACGGCGCCGGGGATAATCTTCATGCCGGCCAATCCCTGCCAACGGGCCGGCGGCCACTGGCGAAACGGCAACGTAAAATGGATGCATGCATGGCTTGTTGTACACCACTGCCTGCGAAATGAGAATCTCTGTAATCCTCTCGCACAGACACTAGAATGGGCAGTGCATTGGAGCAGCGGAAAAAAGGGCGATCGTATGGCTGACCACTTGGGTGCCTATATCAAGCATGATGACGTCGCATTGGCCGCGACGGCGGCGGGGCCGCTTTCCGGCTTGCGCTTTGTGGCCAAGGATCTTTTTGACATCGCGGGCCATACCACCGGCGCCGGCAGCCCGGACTGGCTGGCCAGCCACCACCCCGCAGCCGCCACGGCCCCCTCCGTCGCCGGGCTGCTGGCGGCGGGGGCCCATATGGTGGCAAAGGCGCAAACGGACGAAATGGCCTTTTCCATCACCGGTCAGAACGCCCATTACGGCACCCCGGTCAACGTTAACGCGCCGGGGCGGATTCCGGGCGGTTCGTCCTCGGGCTCGGCGGCGGCGGTCGCCGGGGAATTGGTTGATTTCGCCCTGGGCTCGGACACCGGTGGATCGGTGCGCATGCCGGCCGGTTTCTGCGGCATTCACGGCATCCGCACCACCCAGGACCGAATCCCGGTGCATGGCGTACATCCCCTGGCGCCCTGTTTCGACACCATTGGCTGGTTCGCCCGTGGCGGCGAACTGATGCGCCAGGTGGGCCGCGTCCTGCTGCCCGACTATGCCGACCCGCCCGCCGCGGCCCGCATGCTGGTGGCCCGGGATTGTTTCGATCTGCTGTCAGAGGAAGCGGCCACGGCCCTGGCCCGTGCGCTTGACCGGGTGGCCGGACATTTTTCAAGCCGGGAAGATGTGCGGCTCGGCGAGGACGGACCCGAAAACTGGATGCCCCATTTCCGCACCCTGCAGATGGCCGACATCTGGCGCACTCACGGCGCCTGGATCGAACAGGCAAAACCAAGTTTCGGTCCCGGTGTGGTGGAACGATTCGCCACCTGCGCCACCATTACCCCTGACGCGGTCGCCGCCAGCAGCCTGGTGCGGGACGCCGTCGAAAGGCGCATGGCGGATTTATTGGCCGGCAACGGCGTGCTGTGCCTGCCCACCGCCCCCGGCATCGCGCCGTTGTGCCGGACGCCGGAGAGGGAATTGGACGATTTTCGCTGGCGCAGCATGGGCCTGACCTGTGTCGCCGGCCTGTCGGGATGTCCGCAGATAAACCTGCCCCTGGCAAGCCTGGACGGCTGCCCCCTGGGCCTGGGCCTGATGGCGGCCCCGGGCGGTGACGAAGTCCTTTTACAATTGGCCGCGGCGATTGCGCCATAGAGCAGACGGAGTCCGCCGGCCAGCCCGGAAACGCTCTAAGATGGGACGCCATGATGATGACCAGCCGCATTGCCCCCATGGGCCAGACCCGCCCGGCCATGGGCCGGGTGCGGGTGCGCACCTTGTTGCTGATCAGATGGCTGGCGATCTTTGGCCAAGTGGCGGCCCTGCTGGTGGTCGATGAATTATTGGATTTCGCCTTGCCCATGGTCCCGGCCGTGGCGACCATTGGCGCTTCCGCCGCCGTCAACGTCTGGATCATCGCCTGCTATAATTTGAGCCAGTGGCATCACGACCGGGCCGCCGCCGGTTATCTGGCATTCGATATCGTGCAATTGGCCGTTCTGCTGTATCTGACCGGCGGCCTGGATAATCCTTTCGCGCTGTTATTCCTGGTGCCGGTCACCATATCGGCCACCATTCTGAGTCTGCGCAGCGCCGTCCGCCTGGGGCTGCTGGCGGTGTTATGCGTCAGCCTGCTGGCGCGTCTCCACCTGCCCTTGCCCTGGCCTGCGCCGGGCTTTCAATTGCCGCAAATCTACGCCGCCGCGATCTGGGTATCGCTGGTTCTGGGCATGCTCTTTCTGATGTTCTATGCTTGGCGGGTGGCGGAAGAAGCGCGGCGGATGTCGGATGCCCTGGCGGCAACCCATACCGCCCTGTCGCAAGAGCGGGAACTATCGGCATTGGGCAGTCTGGCGGCGGCGGCGGCCCACGAACTGGGCACCCCCCTGGGCACCATCGCCTTGATTGCGAACGAGTTGCGGCACGGGCAAACGGCGGACGCGGCGACCCAAACCGACCTGGAAGTTTTGGCTGGCGAGGTCGACCGTTGCCGGACAATCCTAGCCAGCCTGGCCCGGAATCCTTCCGCCGGCGCGGATCCGGCTGTGTCGCGAATGACCTTTGACGCGTTGGTCGCCGACGTGGCGGAACGCCATGGCGATGATGACACGGCGGTCGTGGTCATCGCCGGCGCCAGCGCCAACCCGCCCCTGGTGCAGCGCAGCCCGGAACTGGTGCAGGGCCTGGGCAATTTGGTCGAAAACGCCACGGAGTTCGCCAAAAGCCGGGTGGATCTGGAATTTACCTGGGATGACGATCAGGTGGAACTGTCGATCAGCGACGACGGCCCCGGTTTCGCCGCGGATATTCTGGGTCTGTTGGGCGATCCCTATATCAGCACCCGGCCCGAAGGCGGGCGCATGGGCCTGGGCGTTTTCATTTCGAAAACCCTGCTGGAGAGGACCGGTGCGGCCCTGCATTTCTTCAACCGGCGGCAAGGTTTGGGCGCGACGGTTGTCATCCGCTGGCCAAGACACATAATAGACCTGACAAGCGAACATCATACCAGGACAGATCCTGCAAGTTCTGGGTCCTTGCAACAGGTCGGTCGGGGAGAGCGTTGATAATGACAAGGGAAGGGGCGGATGGGGCCGGCCCGGAGGCCGAGGTAACACGATCGCTGCTTGTGGTCGATGACGACGAGATTTGGTTACAGCGGCTGGCCAAGGCCATGGAGCGGCGCGGCTTTACGGTGACCACGGCCAGCTCGGTCAAGGACGGCGTCGACAAGGCCAGGGAATCTGCGCCGGCCTACGCGGTGATCGATCTGCGTCTGGAAGACGGCAGCGGTTTGGACGTGGTCAGTGCCCTGCGCGAGGTCCGCCCGAATGGCCGCATCATCATGCTGACCGGCTATGGCAATATCGCCACGGCGGTAGCGGCGGTGAAACTGGGAGCGGTGGATTATCTTTCCAAACCGGCGGACGCGGATGCCATTGAGGCCGCGCTGCTAGCCGGTGATGGCGAAAAGCCGCCGCCGCCCGAGCGGCCCATGTCCGCCGACCGCGTCCGTTGGGAGCATATTCAGCGGGTTTACGAGCTGTGTAACCGCAACGTATCGGAGACGGCCCGGCGCCTGAACATGCACCGCCGCACCCTGCAGCGCATCCTGGCCAAACGCTCGCCCATGGAATAGTCTGGAACCGCTCCATGGCCGGCTTTCCGCCCGGATCGGCATATATATCAACGCCGGGTGGTATCAGTCTTCGTCGAATTTATTTTTCGTCAGGGCGGCCAGGGCGGCCACGGCCGCCGCCGCATCGGCGCCAACGGCGCGCACCTCTATGGTGGTGCCCGGCGCGGCCGCCAGCATCATCAGGCCCAAGATGGAACGGCCCGGCACCTCGATGCCAAGGCGGGTGACGTATATTTCCGCCTGGAAGCGTTCCGCACAGTTGACGAACTTGGCCGCGGCGCGGGCATGCAGGCCACGGCGGTTGATGATTTCCATGGTTTGACGGACGGTATCGTCGCTCACTTGTCACCTTGCAACAGGATCGAGGCGACATTGATGTATTTGCGGCCCGATTCCTGGGCCTTGGACACGGCATCTTGCAAATCGTCCGTGTGGCGAACCTTGACCAGCTTGATCAGCATCGGCAGGTTCATGCCCGCGATGACTTCCACATTGGCCCGGTCCAACAGCGAAATGGCCAGATTGGATGGCGTGCCGCCGAACATATCGGTCAGCAGAATGACGCCGCTGCCCGTGTCGACCTCTTCCACCGCCTGAACGATTTCCTTGCGCCGCTGTTCCATATCGTCATCCGGGCCGATACTGACCGCGCGGACCGCCTCCTGCGGTCCCACGACATGTTCGGTCGCGGCGATAAATTCATCCGCCAGGCGACCGTGGGTCACTAAAACCATGCCAATCATCTATCGCCCCTGGACATCAGTTATCAAACCTATTCATGACTTATCGGCATCGCGGTGGCTCACCTGTACCTGGTGGCTAGCCACCGACAAACGCCTGGTCAACTCCTCGGCCGTGTAGACCGACCTGTGACGGCCACCTGTACAACCGATCGCCACCGTCAAATAGCTTTTTCCTTCGCGTTGATAAAGCGGTAATAGGGTCTCCAGCATATTACTCAGGGATGCCAGAAATGGCTCGCAGGCCGGATCGGCGGCAATATAGGCGCCAACGCCCGGATCCCGGCCCGTCAAGGGCCGCAATTCATTCACATAATGGGGATTTGCCAGAAACCGCACATCGAATACCAGGTCGGCTTCCCGTGGCAGCCCCTGACGGTAGGAAAAGGACAATACCAAAACCGACAGGCCGGGATCGTCGGACAGGCGAAATTGACCCGCGAACAGGGCCCGCAGTTCGCTCACCGTAAGATTGGAGGTATCGACCAGCAGATCCGCACGATCCTTAATCGGCGCCAATAATTGCCGCTCCCGCACGATGCCGTCCATCACGGTGCGGTCTTCCGCCAGGGGATGGCGGCGCCGGGTTTCGGTAAAGCGGCGGGCCAGAACCTGATTATCACAATCCAGAAATACCACGTTCAAATCCACATCATCCCGCTCGGCCAGGGGTGCGGTGGCCTGGTCAAAGGCCTTGGTGGAGAAATCCCGTTGCCGGAAATCCACGGCGATGGCGATGGCGTGATCGCCGCCGCCCGGCCTGGTCAACGGATATAACAGGCGGCTGATCAAAGACAGGGGCAGATTATCGATCGCCTCATAGCCGACGTCCTCCAGCGTCTTGAGGGCCAGGGTGCGCCCGGCGCCCGATAACCCGGTGATCAGCAACAGGCGTACCCGCGGCTTCGCGGGCGGAACCCCGTCTTTGTGAACCGGATCTTGCTGACTTGGGGCTTTTGCCTTCATGAGCGCAAGATATCCTCATCCAGGGACCGCAACAGAAGAGCGACCTTGTCCGGCGCCGAAGCTTCGAACGGAAGACATGGGTATAGCGGCAGACTAACCCCGTCAATCGTGCACCGGGCCGCCTTGGGCAGGCGCGGCACCGTATCTTGGGCACACAGATCCAAAACCAGGCGCAGGCGTACCTCAGCCAGGGCCGCCATTTCCACCACGCCGATGCCCCGGACTTCCAACAGCCCGGCGATCGGAGCCGGGGCCCGGGCCCACAGTTCGTCCCCCCGCCGGGTCAATTGAACCTGGTCGTCGGCCACCAGTTGCGCGCCAAGATGGGTCTGGCCCAGCAGGCGCAGGGCCAGGTCCGATTTGCCGGATCCCGGCGCCCCGCGCAGCAAGACGGCCCAGGCGCCGACCGCTATGCAAGTTCCGTGCACTAAACTCATGGTGTCCGCAAGATTGCGCCCATGGGGCCGGGAAGGCAACACCATTGCACCCGTGCCGGCAGGACCCGCAAAGGCGAAAAAGCGGACGCCCTAGGCGGCCCCATCGGCCTCGTATGCGGTTTCGGTCATGAAGATGGGAGAATTTTCAAGATCGATGAAATTCAGCTCATCGCGGTACATTTCCCGGCCCGCCGCGCGGCCGTCGTCGCTGCCGGTGGCGGATACGAAATGCGCCAGATCGTCCCACCAGACCACGGCGAGGCCATCATAATCCTGCGGCCCGCCGCGTGATTGGTTGATCCGTTCCGCCTCCGGGCCCGTGGCGGTATGCCATTGTTGGTATTTGCGCGCGCCAAACGCCTTCATATTGCGCGTCATCAGCGGGCCGTGATGTTCGCGCCAGTAACGCTGAAATTCTTCCCGGCTCAATTCCGGCCGGCGGCGCAAACAGAAAACCAAGGTCAGCATTTTTCTCTCCTATCATCACAACGTGGTATAAGCCGCCGCCTTGATAGAGGATCGGCGGCAATGACCATTGCTATTATGACTGCCGGGACGGGGGATATGTATGAAGTATTTCGAGGACATTGAATTGGGCGAGGTGTGGGACCTTGGCAGCCGCGAGGTTGGCGCGGCGGAGATCGTAGAATTCGCCACGCAATATGACCCACAGCCCTTTCACATCGACCCCGGCGCCGCCGAAGAGAGTTTTTTTGGCGGTTTGATCGCATCCGGCTGGCATACCAACGCCATGTTGATGGGCCTGATCGCCGATAACATCAGGGCGCAGGGCTTCGCCGCTCTCGGCGCACCGGGCGTTGATCAATGCCGCTGGCTGGCACCGGTGCGGCCTGGCGATGTTCTGCGTGGCCGCGCCACGGTACTGGCGCGGCGGCCCTCGCGCAGCAAGCCCATGGGCCTGGTGACCATCCGTACGGATTTGTTTAACCAAACCGGCGCGAAAGTGGCGCAAATGGAAGGCATCAGCATGTATGCCTGCCGTCCGGCGTTGGCCGTGGGAGAGCGGCTATGACCTATCTGGAAGATATGGTTGTCGGTACGGAGCGCGAATTCGGCAGCTATGCGGTGACGGAAGAAGAAATCATCTCCTTCGCCAGACGCTATGACAATCAACCCTTCCACGCCGACAAGGACGCCGCCAAGAACAGCATTTACGGCGGCCTGATCGCCTCGGGCTGGCACACCTGCGCCATGTTCATGCGCATGGCCTGCGACGCCCAGGCCGGGGGAAACAGGCTGGCCATGATGGGCTCGCCGGGCTTTGACGACCTGAAATGGCTGTTGCCGGTCCGCCCTGGCGATGTTCTTTCCGCGCGCACCAAGATCCTGTCGGCCGCGCCGTCGCAACGCAAACCGGACCGCGGCACCATACGGATGCAAATTTGGGTGCTCAATCAAAAAGGCGAAGTCGTGTTGGAGATGATCAACATGGGCCGCTACCGCCGCCGGCCGGCCGCATCCGGCGAATAGGGCGGAAATGCGGACGCCGCCTGCCGGACGTGGCATAATGGATCAAACGAAAACAGAACCGGGGAGTGAACGAAGATGGGAACGGATATCACATTAACCGCCGAAGACGGCCATGCCTTGGGCGCCTATCGGGCCGATCCGGAGGGCAAGGCCCGCGGCGGCATTATCGTCATTCAAGAGATTTTCGGCGTCAACGGCCATATTCGCGAAACCTGCGACCGTTTCGCCGGCGAAGGCTACCTGGCCATTGCCCCGGCCCTGTACGACCGCACCGACACCAAGGACTGCTCCCTTGGCTATACGCCCGACGACATCGCCATTGGCCGCGATTTGAAGGATGAATTTTCCTGGGATCTTTCCGTCCTGGATCTCAAAGCCGCGATGGAAGTGATGCAGGGCGAAGGCCTGAAGGTCGGCACCGTGGGCTATTGCTGGGGCGGCACCATTTCCTATCTGGCCGGCACGCGCCTGCCGGTGGCCGCATCGGTGGTCTATTACGGCGGACAGATCATGCCTTATGTGGATGAAAAGGAAGGCTGTCCGCTGTTGATGCATTTTGGCCAGCACGACCAGGGCATTCCCCTGGACGACGTGGCCGCGATCGGCAAGGCGCACCCGGAGGCCGTGGTGCATATCTATGACGCCGACCATGGCTTCAACTGCGATCACCGGGGATCCTACAACGAAGCGGCGGGCGATCTGGCGCGTCAGCGCACCATGGAATTGTTCGCGCGGCAACTGGGCTAGGGAAACGGCACCAGTACACATCGCTTCACGTCTGGGTGAGAGGCCGCCACAAAGGCATATCCATTCCCTATGATGGCCGGAAAGCCAATGACCAGGGAGTGTTCGCCATGCCATTGCTTCGAATTCTGGCCTTGCTTGCCATTCTCGTTTTGCTGCCGCTATCGGGGCATGCCGATCAGGGCTTTCCCTATGACGGCGTTCAGGTGATCGATTGCCAGAAGAATTTCAAGACGCTGTTTAACGACCTGGACGCGGCGGTGCGCAAACATCGCATGGGCGTGGTGGGCCGCGCCTCCGCATCCATGGGGGCCGCCCGGCGGGGCATCGAGATACCGGGCAATGCCGTCTTTGGCGTCTTCCGCAATGACTTTGCCGTGCGCATGTTGCGGGCCAGCGTGCCTGCGGGGATCGAGGCGCCGCTGCGCTTTTATCTGACCGAAAACGCCGATGGCACTTCGCGGCTCATTTACCGCCGGCCCTCCGACGTGTTCAAGCCATACGGCAGCGCGGAACTGGATGCCATGGCGGCCGAACTGGACCTGATCTTTAGCAAAATTGCCAAAGACGCGGTCGCCAACTAAAGCATTTTCGAAGATCTCCGGGCCGGCCCGGAGATCAACGATGTTGAAAACGCATTAGAAGCCCTGGACGGTCTGCAAAACCCAGAAGATGGTTCCGGCAAGGGCGGCGGAGGCGGGCACGGTGACGACCCAGGCGGCCGCGATGGTGGTCAGGTGCGAGCGCCGGACCAGCTTGCGCCGTTGTGCCCGCGCCGCCGGATCCTCGCCGCCGTTCCGTTTGCCCGCGCCATGATAACGGCCATGATTTATGTGGGTCCGCCGGGCGGTCTGCCATTCCCGGTAAAAACCCACGCCGAACACCGCGCCGACGGCGATATGGGTGGAACTGACCGGCAATCCCAGGGCCGACGCGATGATGACGGTGATGGCCGCCGATAGGGCCACGCAATAGGCCCGCATGGGGTTCATCCGGGTGATTTCCTGGCCGACGGTACGTATCAGCTTGGGCCCGAACAACAGCAGACCCGCCGTTATGCCGGCGGCGCCGATGAACATGACCCAGGCCGGAATTTCCACCTTTGCCGCCACCTGTCCGGTTTCCGCGGCTCCGACAATGGCCGCCAGGGGGCCGACGGCGTTCGCCACGTCGTTGGAGCCATGGGCGAAGGACAAAAGGGCGGCGGAACAGATCAAAGGAATGGTGAACAAGGTGCGCAAGGATTTATTCCGGTTTTCCATGCCTTCGGCCTGCTTGCGGATCAGCGGATTGACGATGGCATAAACCACTGCAAACATTGTCACGCCGATCGCGGCGATCATCCAGCCATCGGGCCGCCATACGCGTTTCAGACCCTTCATGACCAGATAGGCGGAAAACACCCCGGCCATCAGGGCCACCAGGATCGGCACCCAGCGTTTGGCGCCGGCGATCTTATCGTCGCGATAGATGATGTTGGCCTTGATGAAGGCCAGGAAGAGCGCCGCGATGATCCCGCCCATGAGAGGCGAGATCACCCAACTGGCGGCGATCATGCCCATCTTCGGCCAGTTGATGACGCTGAAGCCGACCGCGGCGATGCCCGCCCCGACCACGCCGCCGACGATGGAATGGGTGGTCGAAACCGGCGCATTCAGCATGGTCGCGATATTGACCCACAGGGCCGCCGCCAGCAGGGCGGACAGCATGCTCCAGATGAAACTATGGGAACTGGGAAAATCAGACGGGGCGATGATGCCCTTGGAAATGGTGTTGACAACGTCGCCGCCCGCGATGATGGCGCCCATGGCCTCGAATATGGAGGCGATCACCAGCGCCCCCATCATGGTCAATGCGCGGGAGCCGACCGCCGGACCCACATTGTTGGCCACATCATTGGCGCCGATATTCAGCGCCATGTAGCCGCCGATGATGCCGGCGACGATCACGACGACGCGCTGTTCGCCCCCGGCGGAGACAATCGTCACGCCAACCCATACGATCAAAAGGAATAACAGCGCCAGACCCAACTTTGTAACTGGCCGGGCCTGTTCCAGCGTCGCCGCGCCGATCCGGTCAAACTTGGCCAGATCCTTGCTTAGTGTCTCTTTATACATAGCGCCTGCGCCCCCGCGCCTAAATCCCCTGACGGCCCCCAAACGGCGCCTACCCACGGGGCCTTGGTGAGCGGTCAAATGGGTCACAATAACCCGGAACCGCTCCAGGGCAGCGCAGGGCCAGGCCGCCGTCCGGCGCGGCTTCCACCACCGCCGCCAAATAAGCCGCCATCATGTCGCTGGCGAAACGCCGGTAAGTGATGATGGACTCCACCTCGGCCCGCAGGGCCCCGCGGTCGGGAAAATCGTTGCGCCGCCCGGCGGCCCACCGAACAAAGACCGGGGAATGCGCCAAAGCGGCGGCCCGTTCCTCGTGATCGCCCGGTGGATAGATTGGCGGCTCGAACAGGGTCAGGCTGTCAAACGGCGCCTCGGCCATTTCCGCCTCCAGCAACACCGCCGCCAGACCACCCAGGGAATGGGAGGCGAAATGCAGCGGCGTCGCCGCGCCGATGGTTTTCCGGACCCGGGCCGCGACGGCGCCCAGGTCTTCGGCAAAACGCAGCATGGCGTAATCGTGTGCCATATTGTCCCGCGGCTTGGCAGAGGCGCCATGGCCGCGGGCATCAAAAGCAAAGACCTGAAAATGGCCGCTTAAGCGGTTCAGCAACGGTTGGTAACAGCCGGCGTTGAAACCGTTGGCGTGCGCCCAGATCAGGGCCGGGCCATGCTCTGGCACCGCGTGCAACCGATAGGCGCTGATGTCCACCGCGCCGGTCGATAGCACGGTGCACGCTTCCGCGAACGTCGCTGGCAGGGTCGGCATGAACATGCGCTATAGCGTTTCCGGGCTAGTAGGCTAATTCCGTGAATATTGGGTCGACGGACTGGTTCCAGGCACCGTTGTAGCGTTCCAATAATAATTCCGCCGGGGTGCGGCCGGCGGCCACGGTTTCCCGTAGGGTGGCTAGATATTCCGTTTCATCGCCCGTGACGGCGCCGGGCCGGGCGCGGGCCCGCAGACCCGCCGCCGCCACTTCCAAAACCAGTCCGGCAAGATCCAGCAAGGTGCCGCCCTGATCCAACGCGGTGGCCAGGCCAAGGCGCGGCACCTCGGCCCGCATGCGGGCCATTTCCTCTACCGAGAAGTGCTTGACCAGATCCCAGGCCGCATCCTGGGCGCCCTGGTCATACAGCAGCCCCACCCACATGGCCGGCAAGGCGCACAGACTGGCCCAGGGACCACCGTCCGCCCCGCGCATTTCCAGAAACGTTTTCAAGCGCACTTCCGGGAACAGGGTGGTCAAATGGTCCTCCCAGTCCTTCATGGTCGGTTTTTCGCCCAGCAGGGCGGGCAGGCGGCCGGCCATGAAATCGCGAAACGACTGACCCCTGGCATCCAGGTACTCGCCGTCGCGATAGACGAAGTACATGGGCACGTCCAGAGCATGGCGGGCATAGGCCTCATAGCCCATATCGCCATCGAACACGAACGGCAGCATGCCCGTGCGGTCGGGGTCCGTATCGGTCCAAATCTGGCTGCGGAACGACAAAAACCCGTTCGGTGTACCCTCGGTGAAGGGTGAATTGGCGAAAAGCGCCGTGGCCAGGGGCTGCAGAGCCAGGGAGATGCGGAACTTCCGCACCATGTCGGCTTCGGAACCAAAGTCCAGATTGACCTGCACGGTACAGGACCGCAGCATCATATCCTGACCCAGGTTGCCCTTGCCCGGCATGTAATCCAGCATTAGCCGATAGCGCCCCTTGGGCATGACGGGGACATCTTCGCGCCGCCATTTCGGGTCGAAACCAAGCCCCAGGAAGCCAACATCCATTTCCTTGGCCACGGTCTTCACCTGGGCCAGGTGGTTGTGCACTTCGGCGCAGGTTTGATGCAGGGTATGCAACGGGGCGCCGGATAATTCGAACTGGCCGCCCGGTTCCAGGGTGATCGAAGCCCCATCCAACGTCAGTGCGATGACGTTGCCGGCTTCACTGACCGGCTGCCAGCCAAACCGCTGTAAACCTTCCAACATGGTCTGAATGCCCTGTGGGCCGTCGTAGTCCAGGCGGCCCTGATCCCCAAGGCGATAGGCGAATTTTTCGTGCTCGGTGCCAATGCGCCAGCGGTCACGCGGTTTCTCGCCGGCGGCGATATAGGCCACAAGCTCGGAAAAGTCTTCGATTGGCGGCGGCGCGCCGGCGGACTTATCATACATGCACATCAACCTCGGCTTGCCGTCACGGTCTCCCCGGCGCTCAATGTCCGGAAAGGTAGTATTCGAGTTAATGTATGCGGGGCCGGGATGCAAGCCGGCAGGTCATGGCACTGGTAATTGATGTCGACTGGTTTCAATGGCGGCCATCACCTATCAAAGCCTGCCACAGGCTTAGGGCGGCGACGGCGGCGGTCTCGGTGCGCAAAATTCTAGGGCCCAGGGACATGGGTACCACGAAGGGGCGTTCGCGCAGGGCACGGCTTTCCTCGCGCTCGAAGCCGCCTTCGGGGCCGATCAATATGGCCCAGGGCGCCGTCTCATGGTTCGCACCTTGGTCCCCCAGGGCCTTCAGGGGTGGCGGCCCGCCAACTTCGTCACAAAACAGCAGACGCCGCTCTGACGGCCACGACACCAGCAATTTATCCAGGGCTTGGACCGGGCGTAATTCCGGCACGCTCAAGCGGCCGCATTGTTCCGCCGCCTCGGCCGCCGTGGCGCCCAGACGCACCAAATTGATCCGCTCCACCACCGTGCGCCGCGTGAGGGTGGGCAGCAGGACACTGACCCCCAATTCCGTGGCCTTTTGCACCAGATAATCCACCCGGCCCCGCTTGATCGGGGCGAACAATAACCAGATGTCCGGTTCCGGCACCTGGGGCAGACTTTGTACGACAAGCTGCAACGAGGCCCAGCCCTTGCCGATGGCGTCGATCCGGGCCCGCCATTCGCCATCCCGGCCATTGAACAGGGCGACCTCGCCGCCGGGGCTCAGACGCAGCACGGAACGCAAATAATGGGCCTGACTGGCGCCCAGGCCGACGACGCCGTCCGCAGCCAGGTCGTCCGTCACATGCAAGCGGATCTTTGCCCGTTGTTGGTTCTGCGCCATTGCTTCAAAAAACCAGGACTGTCGCCATCGATGCGGTATCCTAACCTGATGGCGCGCAGGGAAACACCAGGATCATACACCGATATTCCAGCCGGCGGCTGGATCGCCCGATATGCGCCAATGCGTCTGCGGCCATATCTGCGCCTGGCCCGTCTGGACCGGCCCATCGGTACCTGGCTGTTGCTGTGGCCATGCTGGTGGTCACTGGCCATGGCCAGTCCGGGCTGGCCCGATGCATGGCTGTTGGCGGCCTTTGCCATCGGCGCCCTGGCCATGCGCGGGGCGGGCTGTGCCTGGAACGATATCGCCGATCGCGACTACGATGGCCAGGTGGAACGCACCCGCGGCCGGCCCATCCCCAGCGGCGAAATATCCATCGGCCAGGCGGCCGCATTCATGGTCCTCCTCGCCCTGATCGGTCTGAATATTCTGCTGCGTTTCAACGCCTTCGCGATCTGGATTGGTGTCATGTCCCTGGCGCCCATCGTGATCTATCCCTTCATGAAGCGCATTACCTGGTGGCCCCAGGTTTTCCTGGGGCTTGCCTTTAACTGGGGCGCGCTGTTGGGTTGGGCGGCGGTGCGCGGCGAGCTTGGCGCCGCGCCCGTGTTGTTATATCTGGGCGGCATTGCCTGGACCCTTGGCTATGACACCATCTATGCCCATCAGGACAAGGTGGACGACGCCCTGATCGGCATCAAATCCTCGGCCCGGCGACTTGGCGCCCATACCCGGCCCATGTTGTGGTTGTTTTACGCTACGGCGATCATACTGTTTGGATTGGCCGGATGGCTGGCGGAGCTGCGGCCGCTGTTTCTGGCCGGCCTGGCCGTGGCGGCCCTGCAACTGATGTGGCAGGCGGCCTGGGTGGATATTGATGATCCGGCCGATTGTCTGGCCAAATTCCGCTCCAACACCTGGTTCGGCTGGCTGGTTTTTCTAAGCTTCCTGCTGGGTCATGCATAGAGCGCGTTCCGCGGCTGGGCAGGATTATCCAGGACTGCTATGAAGCAAGCATGAATGCCGGGGAAAAGGATCCTGAAATCAGCGCATTGTCGGACCGCTTGCTGGCGCGGCAGGTGGAACTGCGTGCCCTATCGGACAGCGCCCGCGACAGCCGAAAACCGGTGGAATTGGATCAGAGCAAGGTGGGCCGCCTATCGCGCATGGACGCCATGCGGGATCAGGCCATGGCCCAAGAATCAGAGCGTCGGCGCATGGCTGAATCGCGGCAAATTGAAGCCGCCCTGGAACGGTTGACGGTGGGTGACTGCGGCTATTGCGTCAGCTGCGACGAAGCCATCGCACCCGCCCGCCTGAAGCTTTACCCGGCGGTGGCCACCTGCATTAACTGTGCCACCCGCGGTCGACGTTGAGCCGCGACGCCCAGCTTTCATGGCCTATCTATCATTCCTTTTCAATAATCGGCGGTTTTTGAGCTTCGGCATCCTCATCGCCTTTTTCTCGGCCTTCGGGCAAACCTTTTTCATTGCCGTTTTCGGCCCCGAAATCCGGGCCGAGTTCGGTTTAAGCCATGGCGGTTTTGGCGGCTATTACGCCATGGGCACGGCGGCCAGTGGCGTTTTCCTGATCTGGGCCGGCAAGTTGATTGACCGCTTCGATCTGCGCTGGGTCACGGCCTTTGTCTGCGGCGCCCTGATCCTGGCCTGCGCCAACATGGCAATGGTACCCGCCGCCTGGGCCCTGGCGCCGGCCCTGTTTGCCCTGCGCCTGTCCGGCCAGGGCCTGATGAGCCATACGGCGATGACCAGCATGGGCCGCTATTTCGACGCCGAGCGCGGACGCGCCGTCTCGATCGCCATTTTGGGCTTTCCCATGGGCGTGGCGGTATTTCCCGGCCTGGCGGTGTGGTTGACCGCCTTGCTGGGCTGGCGCATGACCTGGGCCGCCATCGCCGCCACCCTGGCGGTATTCTTGATCCCACTGGCCTTGTGGCTATTGCGGGGCCATGGCGCCCGGCACCGCTATTTCCTGGCCCGGACCGCGACCGGAACAGGCGAGCCCAGTACGGAAAAAACAGCGAAGTCCGCCACGCGGCGGCAGTGGACGCGGGCCGAAGTCGTCCGCGACCCGCGCTTTTATCTGTTGTGTTTTGCCATCACCGCGCCGTCGTTCATCGTGACGGGGCTGTTTTTCCACCAGGCCCACCTGGCCTTCGCCAAGGGCTGGACCCTGGCCTGGATGGCCTCTGCCTTCGTCGCCTATACGGTTGGCGCCATCAGCGCCAATCTGGCCTTTGGACCGTTGATCGACCGCCATGGCGCGCGCCGGGTGTTGCCCTACTATCTTTATCCCCTGGTCCTTGCCTGTCTGGCCATCGTCCTGTTCGATCATCCGATGACGGCCGTGGCCCTGACCCTGTTGCTGGGCCTGACCAGCGGCGGCGGGCAAACCCTGGTCGGCGCCGCCTGGCCGGAATTTTATGGCGTCCTGCATCTTGGTTCGATCCGCGCCCTGGTAATGTCCATGAGCGTCGGCGCCTCCGCCCTGTCGCCGGTTACCCTGGGCTGGTTGATTGACCGGCGCGTGGCCATCGAAACCATGGCCCTTGGCTTTCTGGGCTATCTGGCCCTGGCGATCGGTAGCATAATGGCCGCCCTGGCCCGCCCCGCGCCAGAGCAATTTCACCTGAACAAGCAAGGACCGACGGTATGAAGGATTATGCGGACGGCAAAATCTTGCTGGAAACCCAAGGCCCGGTTACCACGGTTATCATCAACCGGCCAGAGGTGCGCAACGCCTTGGACAATGCCGCCGCCCGCGGCCTGGGCCAGGCGATGCGGGATTTTGATGCCGATGACAGCCAGCTTGTCGCCGTTTTGACCGGTGCGGACGGGGCTTTTTGTGCCGGCGCCGATTTGAAACAGGTGGCCGGCAGCGCCGACTACGTCGCCTGGGCCGGCGATGCGGAGGGGCCCACCAGCACAACCCTGTCCAAGCCGGTGATCGCGGCGGTGGCCGGTCATGCCGTTGCCGGCGGCCTGGGGCTTGCCCTGTGGTGCGATATCCGGGTGATCGACGACACCACCGTATTCGGCGTCTTCTGCCGCCGCTGGGGCGTCCCCATGAGCGACGGCACGACGGTACGCCTGCCCCGCCTGATTGGATCGGCCCGGGCCCTGGACATGTTGATCACGGGCCGGGGCGTCGAGGCCGACGAGGCCATGGCCTGGGGCCTGGCCACCCGCCGCGCGCCCACGGGCAAGACCCGCCAGGCGGCCGAGGAACTGGCCCGCCAGATCGCCGAATTTCCCCAGACCGCCATGCGCTCCGATCGCCGCTCCGCCTATCTGCAGGTGGGCCGAACCCTGGAAGACGCCATCAAAGTGGAAAAAGAGCTCTCCCTGGCCGCCAAGGCGGCCGAGGCCCGGAGCGGTGCCGCCCGTTTCGCCGCCGGCGCCGGCCGCCACGGCCGGTTCGACGAGACCTAGGGGATTTCCGAAGGTATTTGCACTACGGGCGCCGCCGGCCGACAATGGGTTTTACCAATGGCCATTAATCGCGGCAGCCGCGGCACGCGGGAAGAACCCAAAGGGAGATCAGACGTGGTCAACGACAATACGGCAATGCGGCTGGCACCTTTTACGTTGGGTCTGCCGGTGCGCTTTACCCATACGGACCCGGCCGGCTATGTCTTCTTTCCGCGCTATTTCGAGATGCTGCAGGCGGTGGTGGAGGAATGGTTCACCCAGGCTCTGGGACAGAAATATGCCGACTTCGTCCTCGACCGCAAGTTGGGGCTACCGACCGCCCATACCGAATGCACGTTCGAGGCGCCCTGCCGGCTGGGCGAACCGCTGCAGATTACGCTCTACCTGGAACACATCGGCCGCACCTCCCTGCGCGCGCGTTTCGTCGGCCGGGTCGAAGGCGAACAACGCCTGGTCGCCCGCTCCGCCTTGGTGGTGACCAACCTGGAAGATGGCCGCCCGTCGCCGATCGACGAAGACCTGCGCGGCCGGCTGGAGGCCTACCAAACCGCCTGCGCCCAACGGCGGGACGGTGAGGATTGATAGGAACGGACCATGTGCAGGCATCTCGGTGCTTTTCTTACAACAACGATGTTTTTAGCTGTGATTAGCTTAGTAACCGCTGCCTGGGCCTTGAATGCCAATGCCACGCAGCCAACGCCGGCAACCGAGCTATGGCCACCGGCGCAAGGCCGCTTTCAGGAATACCGGGAAACGCCGCACACGCCCGGCTACCGGGCTTTTGCCATCGAATTCGACAGCGGCGAATGGGGTCAAGGCACGAGTCCCAGCCGGCCGGAAATCGCAATCAGGCAGTCAATCAAGAATTGTCGGCGCCGTGCCGCGGGAAACTGCGAAATCTATGCCATCGGGGACATCGTCGTGCATGGCCTGGCTGCTTGGAAGGCCCAGGTTGCCGCCATGCTCTATCAGGTTAAACGCAGCGCGACCAACGACGATCTTGAGGCCGTAAGCCGCAAGGGCGGCGGCACGGCGATCAGGGCGATCAGACGGTCCGTGCTGTACACCGGGGCCAGGATGGGTAACACGGGCGCGGTTGCGGCCATGCTTGACCGTGGCGTCAACGTCAACGCCAGATCGGTCGCCGGGGTGACCGCACTCTTGTACGCGGCGAGCCGGGCGCGCCACAAGGTCGTCTCGCTGCTGCTCAAGCGGGGCGCCGACGTCAACAGCCGCAACAGTGCCGGCAAGACGGCGCTCGGCCTTGCCTTGTTGGCGAAGCGCTTCGCGCAGCCGCGCAATTACCGCATGGACGATCACGATGCGGTTATCAACTTGCTCGAGGATGCAAGCGGGACAGAGTGAGCGCCGGCGAGCCGGAGCATGGGGGATTCGCACCGTTGGATGGCCGCAAAAACGGCCGTTTATGCGGTGCCGATGCCGATCCGGGCGTGGACCTGCAATTGCGCCCGGTCACCATCGCGCAGGTCTTCGTAGGCCTGGCGCATGGCGTCGTCCAGACGCTGGCGCGCGCCGTCGTCCATGGCCCCAAGGCGCTCGCCCAGGCGCAGCGCCAGTTGCGGACGCCAGAAATTGCGGTCCGGATCGACCCGTGGGCTGAAGCGCAGGGCTTGTTCCTCCCAGGCGCTGAAGCCGCCAGCCTGCAATATCTGGTTCAAGGCGCCTTCGTGCGGGTCGATGCCCGCGACCTCCTGCAGCACCCGGTCGACGATGATGAACTGGCTGTTGTCCGCCTTCGGTCCCCAGACCAGAAATGCAGCCCGCCCTCCCGATCGTAGAACCCGTTTGGCCTGGGCCGCGGCCTTCTCCGGCGATGGGGTGTACATCAGGCCAAGACGGCAGGTCACGGCATCAAAGCTGCCGTTGGCAAAGGGCAGGTCTTCCATCGGCGTAACCTGAAAGCGCATATTGGCCAGACCCATTGCCCCGGCCCGTCGTTCCGCTCCTGCCAGCATTTTGGCCACCAGATCGGTCGCGGTGACACAACCTTGCCCGCCGACCAGTTTGGCCATGGTTAGGGCCGGCTCGCCGACGCCAGAGGCAATATCCAGAACCTGGTGGCCCGGCGCAACGGCGGCCGCCGCGATCAACGGCTCGTTTAGGCCTTGCCTATCCGGTTAACGCCCATGACCGCTACATGTAGGGTGCCGCCACTCTCCCGAGTAAAGCTCGGCATAGGTTGGAGCAGAGGTGTCGCCCGCGATGCCGAGCAATGAGCGGAAGGCGTTGAACGGGTAGAACCGCC
>JAKZRK010000294.1:0-3035 GCA_047518225.1 Alphaproteobacteria bacterium
CTCGGATAGCGAAGACCCTTGCGGTCGTAAAGGCTACGGTTCTCGCGCGTCCACATCGGCCATCTCCCAAAAACGAATCGATGGCACTACAGAATCATAAATGATTCAAACGAATCAACCTCTTTCGGGACGGACACTTAGAGAGTTTGTCGCCACGCTATGGGATGTGGCAATCTCCCTGTTCAAAAAGCTGCGTTAGTAGTCATTTCTACAATGCGTCGGGTTGCGCATCGGGGGCCGCCTTGGCAAAGGCGTCGAGGGCCTGGCAGGCGGCATCGATCTCGCGCAAGGCGGTATATTTCGACATCTCGATATCAAAGCGCCGGGCATTGTAGAGTTGCGGCACCAGGCACAGATCAGCCAGGCTGGGTTGATCGCCGTGGCAGAACCGGCCGGTCGCCGGATTGTGGGCCACCAGGCCCTCCAGGGCGGTCAGCCCCTGGTCGACCCAATGCCTATACCAGGTCAACCGGCCCTCTTCGGACACGCCCAGTTCGCCGGTCAGAAAATTGAGAACCTTTAAATTGTCGATCGGGTGAATGTCGCAGGCCACGATCTGGGCCAATTGGCGCACCCGCGCGCGGCCGGCCGGATCCGTGGGCAGCAGGCCCGGCCGTGGATAAACCTCGTCAAGATATTCCAGGATGGCCAATGACTGGGTCAGGCGCACCTCGCCGTCGCTCAGGGTCGGCACCAGGCCCTGGGGATTGACCGCCAGATAATCGGCGCCACGTTGATCGCCCGTGGGCAGGGCAACGAATTCCTCTTCTACCGCCAACTCTTTCAGGTTCAGGCCGATGCGGACCCGGTAGGCCGCCGATGAGCGCCAATAACCGTAGAGTTTCATTTTTCTGCCTTTCACTTTTACTAACCCAGAACCGAGAAACTGCTGTCCGGATTTATTTCGCGGTTACGGGAGAAGAAGCCGATGTTGGCCTGACGCTTGGTATAGAGGAAATCAAAGCACACCGGCTCGGCATCATGGTCGTGGCCGGCCTGACAGCGGCTGACCAGTTCGGCCATCATGGCGCCGGCCACCGGGGCATTCTTGAATTGATTGCCGGAGGTTCCGACCGCCATGTAAAAGCCCGGCAGATCCGAACAGTCATAGATGGGGATCCAGTCATCGGTGACGTCGTATAGAGAGACCACGCCCGTGGCCCGGGACGGGATTTTCAAACTGGGAATGCGCTGTCCCGCCCGCATGGCCTGGGTTTGCCATTGCGCCGTGAATTCGGTGTTGTAGTCGTCGGATCAACCCATTCCCGCGCGTCGCATTCGGGGACCTCGCTGCCGAACAGGATATGGTTGCCGACCTCGGGCCGGCTGTAACAGGCGATATCGCTGTCGGAGGTCACCGGGCCATGGGCCATGTAGTCGAAACCATCCGGCGCGGGCAGGTGCACCACTTCCTGACGCAACGCCCGGGTCTTGATTTTCATGCGCTGATCCACGCCGGCCATCTGGTTGATCTTGGCTGAATGGGGCCCGGCCACGTTGATCACCACGGGCGCATCTATTTCATCGCCGTTGGCCAGGGTAATGCCGCGGACCTTGCCATTGGCCTGGCGGATCGTTGCCACATCCGCATTGAAGCGAAACCGCCCCCCCGCCGCCTCCGCCGCGACCTGCACATTATGGGTAGCCAATTGCGGGTCGCCGATATAACCCGCCTGGGGGGTGAAAACCGCACCCGACATGGCCGGTCCCGTGGATTCGCCGAAATCCGGATCGTCAAGCGTCTTGGCCGGTGCGAAACAATGCAAATCATAGATCGGAAGGCGTTGGCGCAACATTTCGTTATCCCAATCTTCCCAAGCAATGCCCAAAGTATCGAGGTTGGCGCAGATCGAGGCCATGAAACCGTTGCTGGGGGTTTTCATCACCGCGCAGCCGACTTCTTCGAACCCGGCCATGCCCCGCTCGTCCTCCAGGCCCAGATATTCGGCCCAGTGGCGCCAATAATGATAGCCCTCGAACGCCAAGGCGGTACCGTCCAGGGTGGAATAATGGCTGCGAATAATGGCGCATGAGGCAGAGGCGGAGCCGTACCCGGCGGCGGGCAGACGGTCCACGTTCAGAGTACGCCAGCCACGGCGGGCCAATTCCAGGCCGACGGCGGTACCGATGATCCCGGCGCCAATAATTATCGCGTCAAATTGCTCCGCCATGGCCACTTATCCCCGCAAAAATCCAAACCTCGAATGCATCCTTAACGCGCCCTTAATCAAAATCAAATACCTAGAACAAAACGGTCGCTCAATGGGAAAAAAATATGGACCAGCTGGAAGCTGCGGTCCGCACCTTCGCGGACACCGAACCATGGCATGGCGAGGTACCGGACGGTTACTTCCCCAATTATCTTGGCGTGATGACGGAATTGGCCTTCGTGGCCGACTACCCGCCATACAATCACATTCTGCCGGTTAATGGCCAAGCAAACCAGACACCCGCGCCGGCTTTTGACGACGGCGAGATTTTTTTCGAGCAAGCCGCCATCCATAAAGCCGTCACGGCGGCCCAAGCGCAATTTACCATGGTCGAATTGGGCGGTGGTTTTGCGGCCCGCACCGTCGATGCTCATGCCGCCCTGCAACGTCATAATCCCCTGCCCTGCCACTTCGTGGTGGTGGAGGCCGAGCCGACCCACTTTGAGTGGGCGAAAAGGCATATGCGCGCGAACGGCATTGATCCAGAAGCCCATTGGCTGATCAACGCCCTGGTCAGTACGGACAACCTGCCGAAACTGTTCATGCTGGGCGAAGGCTATTACGGCAACGCCGTGGTATCGGAGGGCGATATCACACAACTCGTCAAGAATTTGCAGGAGGGCAATTCCACGGATAACGCCCTGCAGGGGCTAATGCTCAACGGGCGTTGCGGCGTCCAACAACCCTATAGCGTTGCCAATGGTATAGACGCCGCTTCATGCTGGCTCAGCCGCCGCGCCGTCGTGCGTTCGTAAATCTCCTCGAACTTCATCAATCTCAGTCCCTGTACTTGTTCTGTCCGCCGCATCGAAGTCCTCCCTATGG
>JAKZRK010000295.1:0-9617 GCA_047518225.1 Alphaproteobacteria bacterium
AAAAGTCGCTGGAACTCGGGTAGCGAATGCGGGAATGGGAGATCGGCGCGGTCGAGAACATCCATGGCGCGCTCCCCTATATCCGGTTTGCGCCCATTCTAGCCCTAGTGGGTGTGGGTGTAAACCGGATAGGCAAGAAATAGAGCTATCCGGCACCGGGAATAATACCGCGATAGCCACGAGCTTTCTTTTCGGACATCTATTTCCTTTTGTCGCGCTTTTTACCGTCCGCATAGCCCCGCATGGCTTCATCCATGCGGCCCGAGGCGGCGATCAGGGCATTGCCCAGTTTACCCATCTCCAAGGCATCGATCAGGGGCATGTTGCGGGCGGCGCGGTGGCTATCTTTGGTCATGCGCACGGCATCGGGGTCGAGCGCAACCAGGGCACCGACAAATTGATGCGCCACCTGGTTCAGGGCCTCCGCGCCCTCGACAAGGCGGTTGATCAGGCCCACTTCATAAAGCCGCCGGGCCGGCACCAGATCGCCGAACAGCAGGAATTCCAGGGCCAGACGCGGGCCGATCAACTGGCTCAACACCGAGGTGTTGATGGCGGCGGGGAAGCCCCGTCGCATCTCCAATGCGCCAAATTGCGCGCTTTCTTCCGCCAGCACGAAATCGCAGATCATCGCCAGGGTGAAGCCCCCCGCCACCGCATAACCTTCGACCACCGCCACGGTGGGCTTGCTCATGCGGTGGAGCAGGCGATTGACCTTGGTCCAGGTTTCGTCCGCGGCAAGGGAGCTGGCCAGGCTGCGATCCGGCGACTGCGTCAGATCCCGCCCGGCACAAAAGTTTCCGCCCGCGCCGCGGATGACCAGACAGCGGGTGGCGCTGTCCGCCTCCGCCTCCTCGATTGCCTGGATCAGGCCGTCGATCACGTCCGCATCCAGGGCATTGCGCTGTTTGGGGCGATTCAAAATAAGGGTGGTTGCACCGTCCTGCTTGCCGATCTGAACCATGGGTCACCTCCGTGGACGGTATATGTTGCCTCGGCAATGTTTTTCTGTCCAGGCGGGGTGAAGCATGGAATGATCAACCACTTCCAACAGCGATTCTATTAATGACAGAAAAACGACTTTACCTGATCCGCCATGGCCATACGGACTGGAACGGCCCGCCCCTGCGGTTCCAGGGCCAGATGGACAGCTCCCTTTCCGAGGACGGACGCAACGAGGCCATCGCGCTGGGCAAGCGTATGCCCTACCAGCCCGACCGCATCGTCTCCTCCCCCGCATTGCGCTGCCGGCAAACCGTGGATTGCCTGTTCGGCCGCGCCCCCGACGCTATCGAGCCCCGCTGTATCGAGATCAGCCTGGGCTGGTTTGAAGGTCTGTTGGCGGCGGAAGTCGCCGAACAGGATCCCGATGCCATCCGCACCTGGCAGGAAGCACCCTGGCGGGGGGCGCCCTGGGGCGGGGAAAGCCTGGAAGAGCTGCAAGAGCGCGTGGTCGCCGGAGTATCCGACATCGTCGCCGGCATAGAGCCCGGGGAAAAGGTCTTTTTGGCCGTGCACGGCGGCGTGCTGCGGACCTTGATCTGTTACATCGGCGACCTGCCGCTGTCCCACTACAGCGACATTCCCATGGCCAACTTGACTCTAATGGAACTGGCCGCCGGGCGGCTCGTCCGTGGCGGCCACAACATCCGCAACGTCCGCCCCGAAGACATGCTTTAGGCAACAAAGGAGACCCCCCATGGCAAAAGGTTACCTGATCGGCCAGATTGATGTGCATGACGCCGAAACCTACGCAAAATACACCGCCCAGACCCCCGGCACCGTCGCCAATTTCGGTGGCCGGTTCATCGTCCGGGCCGGCCAATGGGAAAGCCTGGAAGGCGCCGAACCAGGGCCGCGGGTCGTGGTCATCGAATTCCCCAGCTTCGAAAAAGCCAAGGAATGGTACAATTCCAAGGAATATCAGGCCATCGTCGGCCTGCGCCAGGCAGCCTCCACGGGCAGCGCGTTTATTGTTGAAGGCGCCGACTGAAAAGGAGCCAGGTTATGAAAGCCGTTCGGGTTCATGAATTCGGCGATGCGGAGGTCCTGCGATACGAGGACGTGCCGGAACCAACCGCCGGCCCCGGCCAGGCGGCTACGGCAAGATCGTCCTGATCCCCTGATATGGCAAATATCTCGGGCGATCCGGTCGCGACCATTACCGAGGCCGATGCCAGGGGCGAGGTGGCGGATCTATACGCCGATATCCGCGCCACCCTTGGGGTGCCGGTGGTCAATCTGATCTGGCGGCATCTGGCGGTTTTCCCGGGCGCCCTGCCCTGGGCCTGGCAGTCCCTGAAGCCGCTTTATGCCAGCGGCGCCGTCACGGCCCAGGCGGCGGCCTTGCGCTCGGGCCTGGCGGTGCCGGTGCTGGCGGGGTTGAGCGGGCCGGCCCTGGCCGCCGCCGGGCTAGGGCAAGATGACCTGGCCCGGATCACCATGATCCTGCGCAGCTATGAGCGCAGCAATGCCAAGAACATCATCGCGCTGGGCGCCCTGTTGGCCCGATTGCAGGGGCGGGCGCCGACCAACGGCGAACCCGCGCCGCTATTACAGGATGAAGATCCCATAGACGGCGAAATGCCGGCGCTGCTTACGCTGGACGCCATGCCGCCCCATGTCCGCACCCTGGTGGAAGATCTCAACCGCATCGGCCGGCGCGACGAGATCCTGGCCAGCATGTACCGTCACCTGGCCAATTGGCCGGCCTACCTGGCCCTGGTGCATGCCCTGATCGCCCCGTTTGACGCCGAGGGCCGGTTGGAACCGCTCATCAAAGGCGTCGTAAATAAGGGCCGCGGCCGCGCCGCCCAAATTGCCGGCGGCCTGGCCACGCCCGGCGAGACTCCGAATGAAGATGTTCAGGCGGACCTGCGGGCCGCCCTGACGCTATTCATCGACGGCCCCATCGGCAAGATGATCTCCATCGTCCCCCTGATCCGCCAGGCCATGCCCGGCCTCGAGCCGCCCACCACGCTATAGGCGGCAAATGCCGCCCGCGATGACAACCCGATGGCCATTGGGCACCCACCTGTCCTATACCGCCCGGCGCTGACAGGAACCTATTGAGACGCCCTGGAAAAGCTGACTTGGCAGGCCCGTTTCGTTGACCGGGACGGCGGCGTCTGTCAGCTATATGACGAAGCTTCCTTTGTAAAAACGCGATTTCCGCAATAAAGGTGCCGTCATGCCGGAAAACTCTGTAATGAAATTTTTTAGTAGACATATTCCCAGGCCGCCCGTCGGCCTGCGTGAGGACGACCTTGCCCGCGCCGACCAGCATCTGCTTGAGGCATTGAACACAAATAAGCGGCAAGGATTGCTGCTTGCCGTACGGACCCGCTGGGCCGCCTTGTCGGTCATAGCCGTGCTTGTCCTGTATCTCAATTTCACTTGGGAAGCGCTGTACTATGAAGCCTTGCTGGGCGGCTTTGCGTTGATCGGATGGGCCCAACTTAGGGCAGGGCGCGTGGCGCAGTCGAGGCGGGAGTTGTTCCTCATCCTCTGTGATTTGGCGCTGTTGACATTCGTTATGGTGGTGCCCAATCCCTTGCATCACGAAATTTGGCCCACGGCGTTTCAGTATGAATTAGGAGAGTTCAGCTATTTCTATGTTCTGTTGGCCGGCGCCACCATGGCCTATTCCTGGCGGACGCTCGTCGCATTTGGCGCCTGGACCAGCGGACTGTGGCTAATTGCATCGCTCCTGGTGGTTCTGTTTGGCACCGAAATCCCTCTCTTGTCAGAGAGATTTGCGGTGGCTTTACAGGGCTATGAAGGGATGCTGTTTTTCGTTGACCCAAATAATCCACAGATCCCCGCCCGGATACAGGAAGTCGTGGTATTCTTGATCGTCGTGGGCATCCTCGCGCTGAATGGTCAACGCACCAACCGGCTGTTGATCCGCCAAGCCGACGTTGCGCGGGAGCGGGCCAACCTTGCCCGTCATTTTCCCCCCAATATTGTTGACCAAATGGCCGGGCGAAATCAGCCTTTGGGGGCCGTGCGCTCCCAAGTGGTCGCGGTGATGTTCGTGGATATCGTTGGCTTCACCGCTGTCGCCGAACGGAAATCCCCGGATGACGTGGTGGCGTTGTTGCGTGAGTTCCACCAGCACATGGAACGCGCGGTTTTCGACCATCATGGCACCCTTGACAAGTTTCTGGGCGACGGTCTCATGGCGACATTCGGCAACCCCGATCCGGGCCCGCAAGATGCCGGCAACGCTCTGCGCTGTGGCCGCGCCATGCTAAATTCGATGGACGTATGGAACCGGGAACGCGAGGCAGCAGGCGCGGAACCGATCCGGGTATCGATCGGGGTACACTACGGTACGGTGGTGCTGGGTGACATCGGCTCAGAACGCCGATTGGAATACGCCGTGCTTGGCGATACCGTTAATGTGGCGAGCCGCCTGGAAGAACTGACACGATCCTTGGGTGTTCGCATGGCGATAAGCGATGATCTTGCGACGAATATTCGTAATGATCCGGACACGGATGCCGATACTTTGCTTTCAGATCTAAACAATGCCGGCCCCCAATCGGTGCGTGGGCGCGATGAACCTATCGTCGTGTGGACGCAATAGCGGCGCAAGAGGCAAGATGATCTCCATCGTCCCCGTGATCCGCCAGGCCATGCCGGTTTAGGACGTTATAATCATCGGGAGTATGCTATGGGCAAACTCACTGAACTTTGCGCTAGAATTGGCCGGCCATCAAAACCATGAGGAGTTTTGGAACCATGAAACCTGTCTGCTTGGTAATCGGTGCCGGTGCCGGCATCGGCGGCAATGTGGCAAAGCGGTTTGCCCAAGGGGGCTATCATGCCGTCCTATGCCGGCGCACTGACAAAGACGGCCTGAACGGGTTAGTGGAAAGCATCGAGGGCGATGGCGGTTCCGCATCCGGTTTCCTGCTTAACGCCATTGAAGCCGACAGCATCGAACAGCGGGTGGCCGCCGTGGAGGCCGATATTGGTCCCATAGAAGTCGTGGTTTTCAATTTGGGCGCCCAAATCGGTGACAGGGGGCTGAAGGACACCAGCTACAAGGCATTCGAAATGGGCTGGCGCCTTGCGACATTTGGATTGTTTCGCGTTGCATCGGCCCTGTGCCCGCGTATGGAAGAACGCGGCAAGGGAACGATCCTGGTTACCTCGGCAACGGCGGCGGTGCGGGGGAACAGCGGGCAGCACTCGCATGCGGCGGCCATGGGCGGGCGACGCATGCTTTGCCAGACCCTCAATGCAGAGTTCGGACCCAAGGGCATTCATGTCGCGCATTTTATTATCGACGGTTCGGTGGATGCTCCCGATACCTTGGGGAAAATGCTTGGCCCGGAGCGCTTCCAGCAGCTTAGGGAAACGCGGGGCATGGAGCATGATGGGCTTATGCTGCCTGCAAAGATCGCGGAGACCTATTTCCACATATCCCAACAACATCGATCGACCTGGACCCATGAAATCGACATGCGGTCGTTCTCGGACATGCCGTGGTGGAATCACTGACATGGATCCGAGGGAAACCTTCATGAATGGGCCTAAATTCATCCTCAAGCAGCCCGAAGGGCGGTAGGCCTGGCAAACCCTTCCCTATCCCCTCGGCACGAAGGGATGGGTGCTGGACAGGCCGCCATCGACCGCAAAGGCCTGGCCGTTGACGTATGAGGCTTCGTCGGAAGCCAGGAACAGGGCCATGTTGGCGATCTCGTCGGGCTGGCCATGGCGGCGGGTGGGGTTCAGCTGGCCGATCTTGCATTCCGTGCCACGGGATTTGGCCCTGTCGAACGTGGCCTTGGTAATGCCGGTCTCGATCAGGCCAGGACAAATGGCATTGACCCGCACGCCGGAGGCGAAGAACGCGTTGGCCGCCGTTTGCACCAGGGAGATCACCCCGGCTTTCGAGGCGCTGTAAGGCGTGCCCCCCGCGTTGGCCCGTATGCCCGCCACGGAAGCGGTGCAAATAATGGAACCCTTGCCCGCCGCCAGCATGATGGGCGCGGCGTGCTTGATGCACAGGAACGGCCCGATCAGGTTGACGCGCAGGACCTCCTGCCACAGCTCCACCGATTGCTCCAGCAGGGGGGCGCCGTCGCCGGAGATGCCGGCATTGGCATAGATCACCTCCAAACCGCCGAATTCCTGAACGCAAGCCGCCACGAAACCGGCCACCGCATCCTCGTCCCCCACATCCGCCGTCACGGGGATGGCGGTGCCGCCCGCATCCGTGATCATGGCGACGGTCTGCGCCAGACCTTCGGCGCTGACATCAACCGCCACCACCGACGCGCCCTCTTCGGCGAAGCGCCGGGCACTGGCCCGCCCGATGCCGCTGCCAGCACCCGTCACGATGGCCCGTTTTCCCGTCAAACTGCCCATGCCGTCGTCCCTCCTATGTCAGTACTGTCAGCTTTTTTCGTTCGATCAGATCGAAATCGATGTTGGCCCCCAGGCCCGGCGCCTCCGGCGCGTGAATGAAGCCGTCCCCATCCGGCGCCAGATCGTCGATGATGCCGTATTTTTGCGCCTCGGAAGGCAGCAGAACTTCGAAGAACTGACAATTGGCAATAGCCAGGATGACATGCAGATTGGCGTAATTATTCAGGGAATTGCCGCCGTGATGCACCTCGTAATTCATGGCGAAGGCCTGGGCCAGGTGGGCGGTCTTCAGGATCGAGGTGATGCCGCCTTTCACCGCCACGTCGCCGCGCAAATAGTCCGTGGCCCGGTTCAGCAGCCAGGGCACATAATTGGTGAAGCCCCCCGGCGAATATTCCGTGGCCATCAGGGGAATATCCAGCTTTTCCCGCAGTTTGATGCAGTTGTACATATCGTCGTCGGCCAGGGGATCCTCGTACCAGTGAAAGCCCAGGCCTTCGATGGCCCGGCCGACCTTGATCGCCTCTTCGTAATTATAGGACCAGGTGCTGTCCAGCATAACCTTGTAGTCATCACCCACCGCCGCGCGCACGGCCTCGCAAACCTTGATATCCGTCCGCCATTGCGTGGGTGGATGGATCTTGTAGGCGGCCCAGCCGGAATCGCGGAATCGCAACGCCTGCTCCGCATAGACGGCGGGATCGGCCAGCACGGCGGAGGAGGCATAGGCCGGCACCTTGTCCCGATAGGCGCCCAGCATCTTATAAAGCGGCATATTCGCGGCCTTGGCGCCAATGTCCCATAGGGCCACATCCACGGCGCCGATGGCGCGCATGGAGCACCAGCGGTTCTTGCTCCACAGGCGGGCATAAAGCTTTTCCCGATCCAGTGGGTCCTCGCCCATGATCAGCGGCTTGAGGTTTTTGATCAGCCCGGTGCCGTCCTGATCCGCGCTGAACGAGGCGGAACCGAGGAAAGCATGCCCTTCGACACCATCGTCGGTGCGGATGGTCAACAGGCCAAGCTGGCTGGAACCGCTGAACTGGCCCGTGTGGCTGCCATAGCGGGTGGCGGGAATGTCATCCCAGGCAAACAGGGTCAAGGTGACGTCATCGATTTTCATATGCGCTCTCCCTATCTTGGCGTCTTGTCTGAACGGCTTGGCTCTTTATAAAGGCCATCCATGGCTCCACCCATTCTTATCTTACGCGATATTGATCTTAGTTTCGGCGGCACGCCCCTGTTGCAGGGCGCGGCGCTGTCCGTGTCGCCTGGCGAGCGGCCGTGCCTGGTGGGGCGCAACGGCTCGGGCAAATCCACCTTGTTGAAGATCGCCGCCGGGTTGATCGAGGCGGATGGCAGCGAACGTTTCCTCCAACCGGGCATTACGGTGCGCTATCTGCCCCAGGAACCGGAGCTGTCCGGTTATGACGACGTCATGGCCTATGTGCAGGCGGGCCTGGCGCCGGGAGACGATCCGCACCGGGCGGCCTATCTGCTGCACCAGCTTGGCCTGCGGGGCGACGAGGCACCGGCGCATCTGTCGGGGGGCGAAGGCCGGCGCGCCGCCCTGGCCCGGGTATTGGCGCCCAAACCCGACATTCTGCTGTTGGATGAACCCACCAACCATCTGGACCTGCCCGCCATCGAGTGGCTGGAAGGGGAATTGCGCGGCCTTCGCTCCGCCGTCGTCATGGTCAGCCATGACCGCCGCTTCCTCTCCAACCTGACCCGCGCCACGGTCTGGCTGAACCAGGGCGAGACGCGGAGATTAAACCGGGGCTTCGCCGCATTCGAAGCCTGGCGCGACGAGGTTCTGCAACAAGAAGAAGACGAGCGCCATGTGTGGACGGCCCCCTGTTGTCAAGGGTTTCTTGAACGTTGATGCACGTGCTGGTCGGAGCTGCCATGTGTTCGGCCTGTTTGTGCGGCCTTGTTCCATGGCCGCTGGCCATAATGCTCTCCGCGGATTGGGTCCCGGTCATAAGCACGCGCTCAAGGGGCGCAGTGGCACTATTGGGTTGTCCCGATCTGTGGGCCGACTGGCGTGGGTGCGTTATTCGTTCATTGCCCTTTCCAACTTCGTTGGCGGAAGCTCTCCGCCTGTTCGTGTTGCTGCCCTATACCGGGGACAGCCGCGATGGTTGAAACTTTTCGCCTCGCGACATCATGGCCCAGGCGATGCGGGCGATCTTGTTGGCCAGGGCGATGGCGGCGATCTTGGTGGATCGCCGGCCCAGGAGACTGACGAGCCAGGGATGGCGCGTATAGCCCACCTGCTTGGCGCGCCGGATCACCGACAAGGCACCGATGACGAGCAACTTTCGCAGGTATCGATTACCCGCTTTCGAGATACTGCCGAGGCGTTCCTTGCCGCCCGTGGAGTGTTGTTTCGGCACCAGCCCGATCCAGGCACTCAGGTCGCGGCCTGATCGGAAGATTGACGGATCAGGAATAGAGGCGACAAGGGCCGAGGCAATCAATGGTCCAACACCGGGGATCGCCTCCAAACGTTTGCTGGTCTTGCTGCTGCGATGCCACGCCAACACCCGCCGATCCGCCTCAAGGATTTGCCGCTTTGCCAATTCAAGTTGCACGGCCAGAGCCATCAAACATTCCCGCGCCAGGGCTGGCAAACGATTATCCCGACCCTCGCGGATACGCTTCAACAATGCCTCAACACCATTGCGTCCGACACCGGCGACAATGCCGAACTCCGCCATGTGGGCGCGGATCGCGTTGATTAATGAGGTGCGCTGGCGAACGAACAGCTGCCGGGTTCGATGCAACATCAGAACGGATTGTTGCTCCGGGGTCTTGATTGGCACAAAGCGCATGTTTGGCCGCCTCACAGCTTCGCAGATTGCTTCGGCATCTGCCGCATCGTTCTTGTTGCGTTTGACGTACGGCTTGACGTAGCGCGGTGGCATCAATCGCACCTCGTGGCCGAAGGCGGCAAGCTCGCCGGCCCAATAATGAGAGGTGGCGCAGGCTTCCATGCCAATCAGACAGGGTGGGAGTTTCTTAAAGAACGGCAGAACCTGGCGCCGCCGCAACTGGCGCCGGATCACCGGCTCTCCCGCAGCATCAACAGCATGGACCTGGAATACGTTCTTCGCGATATCGACACCGATTGTGATAGCTTCATTCATGGGACGGCTCCTATTTCCCCGTGGTTCCTAAACCACCATTTTGGCACCTAGATGCCGGCGGGTGGGAGCCGTCCACAGCATCAT
>JAKZRK010000296.1:0-8361 GCA_047518225.1 Alphaproteobacteria bacterium
TCACTGTATTGCTTGACCTGCCGGCGAATATCCTTGGCCGCACCCGATGCCCGAAGAATTTGCGCATAGTCCAGGACCGCAATGGCGGCCTTGGGCAAGGGTTCGGCCCGGGTACCGGCACCGCCCGGCACGACGAACAGCAGGGCGAGAGCAAGAAGAGGTAGGGCAGACAAAAGCCGCATGCTTATTCATCCAAGGCAGATTTAGAATCTGGTGCCAAAATTAAACCGGAACAACTCTTCCTTGTCGAAATTTTCCTTAACAACCGCCTGTGCTAAATCGACGCTGATCGGACCAAAAGGCGAGCGCCATGATACCCCGACGCCGATGCTTACGCGTGGATCTTTCGAATCCTGCAAATCCGCACCGCTGACATCGGGGTCAAACAGAGTTCCGACCTGGCTGAAGACCCGGCCCAGAACGCCAAAATCCTGCGGCAAACCAATGGGAAAGCGCAGTTCTCCTTTCACCACGTAATAGACATTGCCGCCAATTGAATCATTCGTCGAAGAATCCCTGGGACCAACGCCGCCGCCCTCGAAGCCACTAAATTTGTCGCCGCCCAGGAAAAATCGGTTCAATACGCGAACATCCTGGTCCAGGCCGATAATATGGCCGCCGGACAAAGCCAGGTTGCCGACCACGTCCCGGGTGATGGGGTAATAATAGGACCAACGCGCGGTGCTTTGAATATAACGTACAGCCCCACCCAGTCCGGCAATTTCCTGGCCTCCGCCGATAATTATGCCCTTTGAGGGCAGAAAAATATCGTCGCGGGTATCGTAGGTCAAACTATAGGCCACGGCGGACGTCACATAGTCCCCCTCGTCCAGGCGAATGAAGGGCGAGGTTTCGTTGTTGATGTTTTCGATCTCGTCCCGACGCAAGGTATAACGCAGGCCCTGCTTTAGATGTTCAGTAATGGGAAAACGGGCGCGCAAGCTGAAACCCTGTGCCTGCTCGTCAAATGAACTTTGGTCCTGCAGGTCCTCCTTCTTGGAGAACAAATCAACGCCGACCGACAGGTTACGATCCAGAAAGTATGGTTCGGTGAAGGACAAATCCAACTGCTGCCGAACCGCGGACAGACCCAGGGATAACTTCAGATCCTGCGCCCTGCCCAACAGATTGCGTTCGCGGATCGAAATATCACCAACCACGGTTTCCGACGTCGAAATGCCGAGACCAAAACTTAATTCGCCGGTGGAACGCTCTTGCACATCGACGTCGACGACAACTTTATCCGGTGCCTCCCCTTGCTTTTGCGCCAAATCGACTTTGTCAAAAAAGCCCAGGCGCCTTATTTGCTGCCGTGATCGGCGCAGCTTCGCGGTGTTGAAGGCGTCACCCTCCACCAAATTCACTTCGCGCCGGATCACTTTGTCCAGGGTCCGGATGTTGCCCGTGATATTGATCCGGTCAATGTAGACCCGCGGCCCTTCATTGATCTCGAACACCAAATCGATTAACCGCTTGTCCCTCTGACGTTTGACCCGGGGACGAACATCGACAAAGGCATAGCCCCGGCGGCCGACGTCAAAATTCAATTTTTCAATGGATTCTTCGATTAATTCCGCGTTGTAGGTTTCACCCTCAACGATTGTCAGCGCCCCGCGCAGGGTCTCCGCATCCAGGTCGCGCAATGTGCTGGCCAATTCGATCTCGCCGAATTTGTAAAGCTCCCCCTCCTCGACCGTGAAGGTGAGGAAAAAATTGCTCCGGTCATGGGTAAGTTCCGCGACCGCCGACAGAACCCGGAAATCCGCGTAACCGCGCTCCAGATAAAATTTCCGCAGCAATTCCCGGTCCAGGGTCACGCGATCGGGATCATAGCTGTCGTCAGAGGAAAAAAACCGGTACCAGCGTGACTCCTTCGTCGCGATGGCCCGGCGCAATTTGCCGTCATCAAATTTCTTGTTACCGATAATATCGATGCGGCGAATACCAGTGACCGGCCCCTCGCCAATTTCGAAGATCAGATCGACGCGGTTCTGTTCCAACTGCACCACTTTGGGTTCAACGGAGGCAGCGAAACGGCCGTTGCGGCGATAGACCTGCAAGATCCGTTGCACATCCGCCTGAACCCGGCTGCGGGTGTAGACGATGCGGGGGCGCAATTGCACCTCTTGTTCCAGCACTTCGTCCGTAATGCGCCGGTTACCTTCAAACGCCAGGCGGTTAATGATCGGGTTTTCCACCACATTGACGACTAGTCTATCGCCCTGGCGGCGGAACGAGACGTCGGCGAACAGGCCGGTCGCGAACAGGGCCTTTAATGATTGATCGACCCGTCCGGGATCAAAGGGATCGCCGGCGGCGACGGTCATATAGGATTGTATGGTCAACGCCTCGATGCGCTGGTTCCCTTGCACATCGATCCCCGCGATGGCCACCGAGGAAGCGGTTTCCGCGGCCATGGCCGGAACCATGGGCAGCACGGCCCAAACCAAAGCGCCAAACAACGTAGTGGCAAGGAACAGGTCGGTTAAACGAAAACGCAAATGTACGGCCTCCAATAGACCTGGTTCACGGTTCACGAAAACAGGTCTGCAATGAACTCCACAACACGCAATTGTACCAGATCATTCCAGGTGACATAGACCGTAAGTGACAGCACCAATACGAGGCCGATACGAAAGGCGAATTCCTGAATTCGATCCGTCAAGGGCCGGCGCAGAACCGCTTCAAACGCATAAAACAGCAGATGGCCACCGTCCAATATGGGGATCGGGAACAGATTGATCATGCCCAGGTTCAGGGACAACAGGATCGAAAGCATGATCAGCTGTTCGATGCCAACCTGGGCCGCCTGACCCGAGGCATGGGCAATCCGCAACGGCCCGCCAAGGTCTTCCGTGCCCCGGCTGCCGGAAATCATCTGCCCTACGTAGGCCAGGGTCTGCACCAGCATGTCGTAAGAGGTCGAAACCGCCTCCACCACCGCATCTTTTGGGCCATGACGGACGAGAGGACGCTGGGCCCGTATGATGCCTATTATCCATCGCTCCGCACCCCCGGACTCCTTGGCGGCCACGGCGCGGCGGGCCGCCACATGCAGGCGTATCTCGCCACCGTCGCGCAGCACCGATATGGCCAGGCGGCGCCCTTTGCTGGCCGCGACCTTGTCCTGCAAGCGTTCGAAGTTATCGATGACCTGGCCATCGATGGCCACGATACGGTCACCGGCGCGAAAACCGGCGGCCGCCGCGGCACTGTCCTCGATGACCTTGCCCACGATGGCTTGGTTGGCCGGCCATACGCCCAAGTCGCCGAATTTGTGCACGATGCCCTGTTGGTCGGCTTTTTCGACCAATCGCGGCGTGGCCGACAGGGTCCGTTCCCCCTCGGCCCGGCGAATGCGAAAGGTCAGCGCCCGCCCGGGATTCAGAAAAACCGCCTGCTGAAACTGTTCAAATCGATGGATCGCATCGCCGTCGATAGCCAGGACGACATCGCCTTCTTCAAATCCGGCGGCTTGTCCCGCGCCTTGATCGACGACGCGGCCGACTTCGGCCGGCGTGACCCGCTGCCCAAAATACATGTACATCGCGGCCAGCACGATGATGGCGTAAAGGAAATTGGCCAAGGGCCCCGCCGCCACGACCGCGGCGCGCTGGCCCAGGCGCTTGTGATGGAACGAGACCTCGCGCTCCGCATCGCTCAATTCACGCAGCGTTTCGCCGTCGGGCCGGCTGGCGCCGTCGCTGTCGCCAAAGAATTTGACGTAGCCGCCAAAGGGTATCCAGCAAACCTTCCAACGGGTGCCGGTACTGTCATTCCAACCCTTGATTTCAGGCCCGAAGCCAATGGAAAACACCTCGACCCGAACATTATTCCAACGGGCCACCAGGTAATGGCCCATTTCATGGACAAAAATCAGCACCGTCAAAACCACCAGGAAGGGCAGTACATAGCTTCCGATATTAGTGAAAAATTCCAGCACCACGCCTATCACCCATGTACCAGGCTCAAGCGGCCATCACCGTGCGCCGGCAGACCGGCCAGTTCTCGTGCTTTCGCCCGCGCCTCGGTATCCGCGGCCCCGACGTCCGCCAAATCAGCAACGGAGGTTACCGCGATCTTGCCCAAGGTCTCCTCTACCACCCGGGCAATTTCCAGGAAACCCAGACGTTCGGCCAAAAAGGCGGCCACCGCGATTTCGTTTGCCGCGTTCAAGATAGCCGGCGCCGTGCCTCCCGCCAGCAAGGCCTCGCGCGCCAGGCGCAGACAGGGAAAGCGCATGAGGTCGGGCGCCTCGAACGACAGATTGCATATTTGGGCCAAATCCAGGCGTTTGCTTGGCGTCGGGATCCGATCCGGCCAAGCCAGGGTATAGGCTATGGGCGTTCGCATATCCGGCGCGCCCAGTTGTGCCAGGACCGAGCCGTCCACATAGCCTACCAAACTGTGCACGACCGATTGCGGATGGATCAGGATTTCGATCTGCTCCGCCGCGACCGGAAAAAGATGATAGGCCTCGATTGTTTCCAGGCCTTTATTCATCATGGTGGCCGAATCCACGGAAATCTTATCGCCCATATCCCAGTTGGGATGGGCCACCGCCTGGGCCGGGGTGACCTGGGCCATGGCCGTGACATCCAAATTCAGGAATGGGCCGCCCGACGCGGTCAGGATAATGCGGTCAACGGTCGTGGGCCGATCGAAATCAAAGACCTGGTAGATCGCGTTATGTTCGGAATCCACCGGTAATAAGGTGGCGTTGCCGCGGCGTACCTCTTCCAATACCAGTTCGCCGGCGCAGACCAGGCATTCCTTGTTGGCCAAGGCCACGATCGCGCCCCGCCGGATGGCGGCCAGCGTGGGTCCCAATCCGGCCGCTCCGACAATTCCCGCCATCAGCCAATCACTGGGCCGCTCCGCGGCTTCGCACAATGCCCGGCTACCGGCAGCCGCTTCAACGCCGCTGCCCGCCAAGGCCTCCTTCAGGTCACCGTAACAGCCCTCATCCCCGATCACCGCCAACTCGGCATTGAATTGACGGGCCTGGGCCGACAACAGATGCACATTGCGCTGCGCGGTCAAGGCCACCACCTTGTAGTCGTCCTGCCGGCGGCTGATCAGGTCCAGGGTGCTTTGACCGACAGAGCCGGTCGCGCCCAGTATGGAAACCCGGCGCGGCGTGGCGCCCCCGCCCCCGTCGTCGTTATGTCTACGGTCTATTGCCATGGCAGGACACCCAGGGTGGGAGTCAGGGTGGCCAGCGCCAAGGCCGGGGCCGCGAACAGAACGCCGTCGACCCGGTCCAGAATGCCGCCATGGCCAGGGATCAAGGCACCACTGTCCTTGACGTCGAAGTGCCGTTTCAATGCCGATTCGGCTAAATCGCCGCATTGTGAAATCAACGCCAAAAGCGCACCCAGTATGGCAAAATGTACCGCATCCCTTTGCTCCAATGCGACGGCCAGCACGGCCGAGGCCGCGGCCGCCAACAACATGCCGCCCAACAGCCCGGACCAGGTTTTCTTGGGACTGATCCGGCGGGCGAGTTTCGGCCCGCCCATACTCCGGCCGGCAAAATAGGCCCCGGTGTCGCAAGACCACACTGCCAGAAATAACCACGAAACGGCCAACATACCGTTATCCCCCATACGCAACCACAACAACGCCAAACATGGCAAACCCAACCAGAACAGCCCCAGCACAGGCCAAATCATTGATCGCCCGTCCAGGCGGCTCAACCCGGCAAGGATCAGCACCGCCGGCAACAGCGCCAGCAATGCCCAACCCGCATGGCCATAATAGCCCAGCGCCAGGATCACCGACAAACTCAGGGCCGATGCCAAACCAGGCAAGCCAAATCCGGCGCCGCCGGTCAAGCGGTCCCATTCCCCGGCCATCAGGATGGCCGCCAGAGCCAGTAAAAGGGCGAACCCCAGGCCTCCGAGGTAGAGAGCGCCCAGGACCACGGGCAGCAATACGAGCGCCGACAGGACCCGTGTCCGCAGCGGTGAACCAATGGGATCAGCCGCTGGTTGCGCCATAGCGTCGTTCACGGCGATGAAATTCGTCCACCGCCTGTTCCAGGCTATGCTTGGTAAAATCAGGCCAAAGCAAATCCATGAAGACCAGTTCCGCGTAGCAGGCCTGCCACAGCAGAAAATTGCTCAAGCGCTGTTCGCCGCTGGTCCGAATGACCAGATCGGGATCGGGAATGCCGACCGTATGAAGAAAACCGGCAAATGTCGTTTCGTCGATTTCATCAAGGGTCATGCCGCCCTCGGCGACCGCCGCCGCGATTCGGCGGCTAGCTTCGACAATCTCGCTGTGGCTGCCATAGTTGACGGCGATAACCAGCGTCAAACCGGTATTGCCGATGGTGGTCTGTTCCGCATCCTCGATCAATTTAACAATGTCGGGGGCCAGACTCCGCCATTCCCCAATGAAACGGATGCGCACGCAATTGCGGTGCAATTCGCGCAGTTCGCGGCGAAGATACAGGCGCAACAGGCCCATCAGGTCATCAACCTCGGTCGGCGGCCGCTTCCAATTTTCCGAGGAAAACGCATACAGGGTCAGGTAATCGATGCCCATTTCCTGGCCCGCTTCGACCACGCCGCGCAAGGCATCGACACCGCGCTGATGGCCGGCAACGCGGGGCAAGCCGCGGGCCTTGGCCCAGCGGCCATTGCCGTCCATGATGATTGCGACATGCCGGGGGGGCAATAGCGCGCCGGGTTTGAGCGATGTGTTCGTGACCATCTATACCTGCTTGATCTCTTCATCCTTGGCGGCCAGGGCCTGGTCGATCCTGGCGACCAATTTGTCCGTCAGCTGTTGGATTTCCTCACTCCAAAGGCGTTGGTCATCTTCACTCAGTTCGCCGTCCTTTTCCATCTTCTTCAAATTATCCATACCATCGCGGCGGACGTTGCGGACGGCGACGCGGGCCTGTTCCGCATACTTGTGCGCTATCTTGGCCATTTCAAGGCGGCGTTCCTCGGTCAACTCGGGGATCGGGATGCGCACCAATTGACCGTCCGCGGACGGATTTAGGCCAAGGCCAGCGGATCGGATCGCCTTTTCCACCGATGTCACCGCGCTTTTGTCCCAGACCTGCACGGTCAACATTCGCGGTTCCGGCACCCCAATCGTACCCACCTGATTCAGGGGCATTTGCGCGCCATAGATATCCACCATGACCGGCTCCAACAGCCCGATGGAGGCCCGCCCCGTGCGCAGGCCGGCGAATTCGTGGGACAAGGCCTCAATCGCGCCATTCATGCGTCTATCCAAATCGTCTAAGTCAGGATCCGCCACCTCTCAGTCTCCCTCGTCAATCACGGTGCATCTGCCCCTTCCCTGTAAAACGTCCGCAAAGGCACCGTCGTTGTGAATAGAGAATACAAGGATAGGGATCGCGTTCTCTCGTGCAAGAGAAATGGCGGCGGCATCCATGACCTTCAAGTCGCGGGATAATACCTCGTGATAGCTCAAACGGTCGTACCGTTCGGCATCGGGGTTGCTGTTTGGATCATCCGCATAGACGCCATCGACCTGTGTGCCCTTCAACAGACAATCGCAGTCCATTTCAGCGGCCCGCAGGGCCGCGCTGGTGTCCGTGGTAAAAAACGGATTGCCGGTACCGGCGGCAAAGATCACGATCCGGCCTTTTTCCATGTGCCGCATGGCACGGCGGCGGATGTATGGCTCGCAGACCGTATCCATGGGAATGGCCGAAAGGACCCGTGTCGGCTGACCGATTCCCTCCAGGGCGCTTTGCATGGCCAGCGCATTCATGACCGTGGCCAGCATGCCCATATAATCGGCGTTGGCACGTTCCATCCCGACCGTGGCGCCGGAAATGCCGCGAAAGATATTGCCGCCGCCAATGACCAGACAAACCTGAGCACCAAGGTCATGCACCTGCTTTACGTCCTGGGCGATGCGGCGCACCGTGGCAAAATCGACACCATAGTCGCCCGCGCCCAACAGGGCCTCGCCGGATATCTTCAACAAAGCCCGGCGATAAAGCAATTCCCGGCCGTCATCAGCCGTGCTTGAATTGGCTTTCTCGGGCGTTGTCACAGGCGAACCCCCTTATTTTGGACGCTATTTGAACAGGGTTGTCCCTGGCGCCATTGCGGTGGCGAACGCGCCGGTCGGACTAGAGCACATTTCATCCAAGTGTGCTCAAATTCTTTCTAATAGAGCAATTGAAGCAATCGCTTAAGTCGCGTTAGCGACTTAATTCAAAGGCAACCGCTCTAGGGCCTGTTGAGATTCAGGATTCCCTTTTCGCCCGAAATGTGATTCAAGCTTCCTTTTACAGGAGGTTTGCATGCTTGAAGACCGTTTTGTTATCACCGACCGTCAATGGCTCTTGATGGAGCCGCATTGTCT
>JAKZRK010000297.1:0-17182 GCA_047518225.1 Alphaproteobacteria bacterium
CGCGGCAAAAGGACGCTCTGTGGATAAGGGGACAGCCCGGCTACGCCGACCTGACCACTTCCCCACAGAGCCAACAACCAAAACCGAAGCGGTCAAACTATATGGTACATAAAGCGGTCAATTCAGTTTGTTATCGACAGCCATTTTCAAATTAAAATGCCGCGACCCATGAGGAGCAGATCATGAAACGAGCCACCGCGCCATCCTGGATACCCGCGCCGGAATATGGCCGCCGCCTGCGCGGCCTGGGGATTAATCTGGTGGTCCGCGACGTGCCGGCCGCCCTGGCGTTCCAGACCCAGGTTCTGGAGGCGGAGATTGTCCACGATGATGTGGATTTCGCCGCCTTGCGCGGCTACGGGGCGGAATGGATGCTGCACGCGGATCACACTTACAGCGACCATCCCCTGAAAGGCAGTTTAGGCGGCGGTCTGGCGCGGGGTATTGGGGCGGAACTGCGCCTGTATGGCCGCGATCCCGACGAGGCGGAAGCCAAGGCCCGTGAATTGGGTTTCGAAGTATTGGCCGGCGCCCTGGACAAGCCCCATGGCCTGCGCGAGGCCTATATCATCGACCAGGACGGCTATCTCTGGGTCCCCGGGGTGCCCCTGCCCTAAATAATGGCCGCCCGATCAGGGTTGCACGATGCCGCCGCGGTGCGCACTCGCCGCGACGTCGCCCCACAGCACGCCGTGATCTTCGGGCAGGGCCCGGCTGTTGGGCATGGACAGCCATATGCGGTGCAAACAGCGCCGCTGGTCCGACGCGGCGCCGGCCTGGTCCTCATAGGCGCTGCGGGCGTGATAAATCACGTGATTGTTGATGAACTGCATATCGCCCGGCTCCATGGTCATTTCCATACACAGCTCTTCGGCCAGGTCGTGCAACATATCCATTGCCCGCCACTGCTCGTCGTCCATGCTGGGGACATCCAGCATTTCCTGGGCCGCTTCCACATAAGTGCGGGAATAGTGCGAGGTGAAGCAGCCGTCGCGCTGGCCGAATACATGCAGGGCATAGCTTAAAAGTCGCCACCCTGTTCCTCGCCCAGGCGGGCCCGGTAATAGGGTCCATACAGCAGGGCCGCCAGGTCGGGCCGCCGTTGCAACATCATGTTGTGGACCGCGGCGGACGAGGCGATGCGGCTGACGCCGCCAACGGGGGCCGGGCGCACGCATAACAGCCCCACCACATCGCAACGGTCCGTGTGAAAGCGCAACAAGGCGTTGGATAAGGTACGCGCCTTGGACGATTTAAAAGTGCTGCCATCTCGCGCCGTCAGCCGGTGGCCCAAAACGGCGTCGGTATCCTGGCTTTCGTCCCGGATATCCCGCATCAACAGGCCGTTGCAATCCTGATACACCGCCTGCCCCAGATGCAGGCCTATGCCGTACCAGACATGACGCAGGCCATCACCGAAGGCCTCTACCGGCAGGCCGGACAGATTGGCCAGGCCGCTGCCGTCCTCCAACTCCACGGCCATTTCCGCCAGCTTGCCGGCAAGCCCGGCAAGAGGGAAATCCGCCTTGCTCATTCGCTCCCAGGGCAAGCCCTGCCGCCGGACAAGGGCCAGGGCGGCTTGCAACTCGGCGATATCCCCGCCGGACAATGCGAAACGCCAGCGCGGGTCGCCCGCCAGGTCCGCCCCGTGCCAGGCGCAGGGCCCGGTAATAGACACGTGCGTCTTTGTGGCTGTTGTCATCGTCTAAATCCAATATTGCAGGACATAATCGAACGGTCCTTCCACGTTGACGATGTCGACCCGCTGTAAAAGGATGCGGTAACCGTCCGGGCTGTTCGTTAGGTGGTGGCGATACTTGCCGGCGAAAAAGCGTTGATCATCGTTGCGGTATTCGGCGACAAGGAACTTTGACCGCACCACCAGATCCCCCGACGATGGGTCCTCCGCCTCGACCACGACATTGGAGACCACGTGTCCGGTTCTGTTGGGCGGATATTGCGACCAGGCGTTGGGATGATTGATGCGGCCAATGCGCACCCGCATCAGATAATGATCCTCGTAGAAGATATTCGGCTGGCCCTCGCCCACCATTTGTTCCGGCGCCGCGGGCATCCAATAATGGCCCTCGAGCGTAAACAACGCCAACCAGTCATCCCATAAGCGGTCATCCAGAATTTCCGCCTGGCGGTAGAGGAATTGTTCCACATGGTGCTGGGTTTCCAGGCTGACCTCGGCCACGGGCAGGGCATCGGTCGGTTCCAGACTTTTCCGGGCCTTGCTCATGCTCCCTCCTCCACCGCCATATAGCCGCGCCAGGCCACGAACTGGTTGCGCATGGGCGCCTCGGAAAAGCCGATATTGGTGGTGGTAATGCCGCCCTCCACCCGGTCCTGGCCGGCGTTGCGGTGAAAGCTGACCCAATCGCCGCCTTCGCTTTGCAAGCCCTCCTGACATTTCCGAAAATTGTGCAGATCGTCGGCGTTGATCATCGTCGATGGGGAATTGACCAGATAGAAATAATCCAGGGCCCGGCGGTAAATCGGCTCCGGCGCGCCTTTCAGGCGGAAATGCCAGATCTCGGTCAAGGTCCGATCCGCCGCGATGGGCCGCACGGCGCGCAACTGCTGCAATGGCGACTGGATCGACAGGCAGGGATAGACCAATAGATGGTGAATGTTTACGTCAAGGATGTCCTCTGTCCTCTCCGCGCCATAATGTTTCCGCATGACCTCTTCATATTCCAGGGTATCGGGATCGGTCGGGCGCAAACCCATATAACCTTGCAGCACGCAATGGCCGTTGGGGTGGCCGACCACGTCCAGGGCGCCCCATTTATCCAATTCCATGGCGAAGGCCGATATGTAGTGATAGGAAAGGGGCGGCGGCTGGCCGGTCTCCGCCTCCATCTCCTTTTCCACCTTTTGCGCGGCCAGTCCGGTCGAAGTATGGGTGATGGAGGGATGCACCGCGTCCAACTGGTTTTCCAGGAAGATTTTCCAGTTCGACTTCTGGAGCATGCGAAAGCAGGTTGGCACCACCTCCACTTCGCCCTCGGGCGCCCGGTTGCACATATCATCGATACCGTCGATGGCGGTGCCCAGCCAGTCCTTCAGGCCCGGCCCGGTGGGCGACAGCGAGGCAAAAACAAAACCGCGATAGACCTCCAGCCGCGCCACCGGTTTCATGTGGGCATCGGGACTGTCCAGAGAGAAGCGGGTATTGTCATAGCCGCTCTGTATGGGGATGTGGCGCACCCTGCCATCCAAATTGAACTGCCAGGAATGGTAGCTGCAGGTAAAGGCGGCGCCCACGTTGCCCGCCCGCTGGCTGCACAGCATGGTGCCCCGGTGGGGGCAGCGGTTGTAGAGCACGTGGATGGAACGGTCGGAATGGCGCACCATGATCACCGGCTGCCGGCCGATCACCGTGGTCGCGTAATCGCCCGCCTTCGGGACCTGGGATTCGTGGCCCACATAGATCCAGGCCTTGTGAAAGATCTGGCGTATCTCGCGCTCGAATATCTCGCCGTCCGTATAACAGGTCCGGTGCACCCGGTCCGGCTCCACCAGGGCATCGACGTTGAAACCATTTCCAGCCGCCATTCCCTTGTCTCCCATATTGCTGCGCTGCCGGGCGCCGTTGGCGAAAGCTTAACGCCAGAAGCGGTTTCGATCAGCCCAAATTTTTACCGGCCAACATCGCCTCGACCAGTTCCTGCACCGCCAGGGCATCGCGGGCGGAGGGCAGGACGTGTTCGCGGCCTTCCACCCAGGCGGCCACGTTGTCCAACTGCAAGCCGAACGCTTCGCCACGGCTGTCCTCGACCTCCGCGAATTCCGGTTGCCAGGCACCGCCGTCGCTGGATTGAAGATCGAACCAGTCGTGCAGGCGGTGACTGCGCCGGCTGCCCCATATGGTCATCTCCACCCGGTCCGGCCCCGCCCCGCCGGAGGAACCCAGCACGGAGACGGGCACGCCGTTACAATCCAAAGTGGCCGAGATGTGAGTTTCGCACAAGGCGGGATCATCGGGATAGACCGGGCTGGCGGAAATCAGGGCGGGCGGCCCCAGCAGGCGTTGGGTCAAATATAGAAAATGGGACAGCACCTCGCGGGTATAGCCGCCCTGATCGCGAAAGCGCAGCCAGTCCGCGTCGGCCTGCCAATCCCGTGGCCAGCGTGTGAAATGCACGATGATATCGGCGCCCACGATATCGCCCAAGGCGCCGCTATCGATGCGTTCCCTGGACAGGGTCACGGCGCGGGAGGCGGCCTGGATGAAGTTCACCACGTTAGGGGTGCCGCTATCTTCCAGCGCGGCGACCAGGGCACGGCTTTCCGCCACATCGATGCCCAGGGGTTTTTCGCAATAGACCAGTTTGCCCGCCGCCATTGCCCCTTCGGCATAGGCGCGGTGCCACAGGGGCGGCGTGGCGATATAGACCAGATCCGCCGCCCCGATGACGCTATCGGCATCGTCCATGATGGTCAGCCCCGGGGTTTCGGCCACGGCGTCGGCGCAAGCCCGTGGATTGGGGTCCCAGGCGCAGGTGCCATCGAACCGCGGATGCCCCTGGCCAGGTTGGCGGCCATGCGCCCTCCCATGATGCCCAGGCCGATGATGCCGGCCCTGTGCTTCGTTTCCGCCATTATTCCGCCTCCCCCTTTTTTGCCCGCCGCAGCCGCCACCGCTTTTGGCGCGGTGGGGCGTTTTGACTCGGTCATGGCGAATTGAGACCTTTCAAAACAGGACAAGTCTGATCATATTGGACCACCCTGCCTGGCAGGCATAGAGCAATAGGAGTCAAGCCAAGGAGAGTTCGGTCATGAATGCCGAAAGCCACTTTTCCGTTGTCCGTGCTTACGACGGCGCGCCCATTCAGGATGTCGCCAAGGTCGGCGGTGCCGCCGCCGACGGGATGCTGGCCGGGGCGGAGGCTTTGCACCGCGACCGCGATGGGGCGTTGCCGGCCTGGCGGCGGATCGAAATATTGCGCGGGGTCATGACCTTGATGGAGGCGGAGGCGGAGTCCCTCGCGCTGTTGATCGCGCAAGAGGGCGGCAAGCCATTACGTGATGCGCGCGTCGAGGTCGGCCGTGCCATCAATGGGGTCGATTTGGCTATCGCCGAATTGGGCCGGCACGCGGGCGTCGAAATTCCCATGGATACGACCCAGGGCGCGGCGGGGCGCCTGGCCTTTACGACCAAGGAGCCGATCGGCGTCGTGGTTGCCGTCAGCGCCTTTAATCACCCCCTGAACCTGATCGTTCACCAGGTCGTACCGGCGGTGGCCGTTGGTTGCCCGGTTATCGTGAAACCGGCGCCGCCCACGCCGCTAAGCTGTGTTCGTTTCGTCGAACTGCTGCGTCAGGCCGGTCTGCCCGAGGGCTGGTGTCAGGTATGTCCCTGCGACAACGATGTCGCGGAACAGCTTGTCGCGGACGCCAGGGTCGCTTTTTTCAGCTTCATCGGTTCGGCCCGGGTTGGCTGGCACCTGCGTTCCAAGTTGGCGCCGGGCGCCCGTTGCGCCCTGGAACACGGCGGCGCGGCGCCGGTTATCGTGGCGGATGACGCGGACTTCACGACCATGCTGCCATTACTCGTAAAGGGCGGCTATTACCACGCCGGTCAGGTTTGTGTTTCGGTTCAGCGGATATTTGTCGATAACAAGGTGAAGGCCGATTTCGTCGACGCCATGGTGCCGCGAGTCGCCGCCCTGGTGGTTGGCGACCCGGAGGACGCGGCAACGGAGGTCGGCCCGCTGATCCGGCCCGGCGAGGTCGACCGGGTGGAGGCTTGGGTCGATGAAGCCGTTGCCGACGGCGCCGCCTGCCCGGTTGGCGGCGCGCGCATCATCGACCGGGTCTATGGGCCAACTATGCTGGTCGATCCGCCCGTCGACGCCACCGTTTCAAGGTCGGAAATTTTCGGACCCGTTACCTGTGTCTACGGCTATGAGAAGATCAACGATGCCATCGCGCTGGCCAATGCCCTGCCGGTGGCGTTTCAGGCGGCGGTATTCAGCCGGGATATCGCGCGGGTCTTTCATGCGGTCCGCCATCTGGATGCCTCCGCCGTCATGATCAACGACCATACCGCCTTTCGGGTCGATTGGATGCCTTTCGCCGGGCGGCGCACATCGGGCCTGGGCGTCGGCGGCATAGGCCATACCATGGCGGATATGAGCCAGGACAAGATGATCGTGATCAAGACCTGAACTGTGCACTTGTCACCTGAATCCATCATGGGATAAGCATAACAGGGGGGCGGCAAAAATGAATGATTACAAGGTTTTCGAACTGGGCGATCTGCGTCTGCAATGCAGCATGACCTTGCCCAATGCCCAACTGGCCTATCAAACCTATGGCGCCCTGGCGACGGATAAATCCAACGTCGTGCTGTATCCGACCTCGTATGGTGCCCAGCATACGGATATCGAATGGCTGATCGGGCCGGACCGCATATTGGACCCGGATAAATATTTCATCGTCATCCCCAACATGTTCGGCAATGGGCTGTCCAGCTCGCCCAGCAACCTGGCCGAACCCTACGGCATGGGCCGCTTCCCCGCCTTCAGCCATTGGGACAACGTGCAGGCCCAGCGCCGCCTGCTGGTTGAGGTTTTTGGGATCGAGCGCCTGGCCCTGGTCTATGGCTGGTCCATGGGCGCGCAACAGGCATTGCATTGGGGCGCCATTTTCCCCGATCTGGTGGATAACATCTGCGCGGTCTGCGGCTCGGCCCGCACCACGCCCCACAACAAGGTCTTCCTGGAAGGGGTCCGCGCCACCCTGACGGCCGATCCCGCCTGGCAGAACGGCGGTTTCACCTCGCGGCCCGTGCGCGGCCTGCGCGCCATGGGCCGCCTTTACGCCGGTTGGGCCATGTCCCAAGCCTTCTATCGGCAAGGCAAGCACCTGGAACTGGGCTTTGCCTCGCTGGAGGATTATCTGGTCCGCGCCTGGGAGGCGAACTTCCTGCGCCGGGATGGCGATGATCTGCTGTCCATGCTGGCCACCTGGTATCGATCCGATATCAGCGATAACGAAATTTACCGGGGCGACTTGGACGCCGCCCTGGGCGCCATCCGGGCCCGCGCCATGATCATGCCCTCGCGCACTGATCTTTATTTCACGCCGGAGGATAGCGAGAGGGAATGCGCCCAGATGCCCAACGCCGAATTCCGGCTGATAGAGTCCATATGGGGCCATCGCGCCGGCAACCCGACCGATAATGCGGACGACGAGGCCTTTCTACGCGATGCGGTGCAGGCGCTGCTGACGGGTAGGGCGTAGGCCATGCAGGATACCGTAGGCGCCCTGGTGCCGGGCACGTCCGTGCATAACGAAGGGTCGGCGGCGGGGCCGCTGTCGGGATTGACCTTCGTGGCCAAGGATCTGTTCGATGTGGCCGGCTATCCCACGGGGGGCGGCAATCCGGACTGGCCCGGCAATGAGGCGCCCGCCGAACGCCATGCCTGGGCGGTGCAGGCTCTGCTGGCCGGCGGCGCCACCCTCGTCGGCAAGACCATAACCGATGAAGTCTCCCTTGGTATCCTGGGCGAAAGCGCCTTTTATGGCACGCCCGTCAACAGCGCCGCGCCGGAGCGGGTGCCGGGCGGTTCCTCCGCCGGCTCGGCGGCCGCCGTGGCCGCGGGCATGTGCCATATGGCCCTGGGCACGGACACGGGCGGCTCCGTCCGGGTGCCGGCCAGCTTTTGCGGCCTGTACGGCATTCGCCCCACCCATGGCCGCCTGGATTTGACCGGCATGATGGCCCAGGCCCCCAGTTCCGACACCACCGGCTGGTTCGCCCGCGACGGCACCACCTTCGCCAAAGCCTCCGCCGTGCTGTTGGTGGAGGCGATACCGGTGGAGCTGCCGGACCGCCTGGTGGTAGCGGTGGACGCCTTCGGCTTCGCCGGGCGCAAGATACGCACCGCCCTGCGGCCGATGCTCGAACGCCTGGGCGAACTGATCGGCGCGGTGGAGGAGGAGGTCATGGCGCCGCCCGGCCTCAGCACCTGGGCCAGGGCGCAGCGCGCCTTGCAACCCTATGAAGGCTGGCTGACCTTCAAGGATTGGCTGGACGAGGCCAACCCGGCCATGGCCTACAGCGTCGCCCGTGGCCTTGCCGCCGCCGCAACCATTCCCCAGGCGGAGCGGGAATGGGCCCAGATGATGCGTCAGGAGGCCCGCGCCCGGCTGGACTATCTGTTGCCGCCGGACACGGTTCTTTGTCTGCCGACCACGCCCTTTCCCGCGCCACTTAGGGGCCTGCCCATCAGCCGGACAGACCCCCTGCGCCTGCAAATCGCCTGCCTTTGCAGCCATGGCGGTCTGACCGGCGTGCCCCAGGTTTCCATTCCGGGTGCGAGAATTGACGGCTTGCCTATCGGCCTGTCCATCGTCGGGCGCTGGGGCATGGATGTCCAACTGGTGGCCCTGGCAAAAGCCATGGAGGAGACATTTTGAGCACCTTGACGGTAAACGAGCCAGAGGTGGTGGCCGAAGTCACCGCCCTGTTCGAAGCCTACGAACAGGCCCTGATCGACAAGAATGTGGAGGTTCTGGACAATACCTTCTGGGACAGCCCCCACACCATCCGTTATGCCATGCATGAAAATGGCTATGGCTTCGACGAGATCCACCGCCACCGGGTCGGCCGGGCGCCGGGGCCGGGCATCAAGGAGGTTCGGCGGCGGCTGGAAATTCTGACCCTGGGGGATGCCTTCGCCACGGTGAACCTGGAATTCAAGGTCCGCGGCCAGGACGAAGTGGGCCGGCAATCCCAGACTTGGGTGAAGTTTCCCGATTTGGGCTGGAAGGTGGTCGCGGCCCATGTTTCCATCCAGGACAAGGCGCCGAGATGGTAGGAAGATGCAGTTGAGTAAAGGTAGACCATTATGAACGAAACGGCGGCACGGCCAGCACCACCCTGGCGCATCGGCGTCGATGTGGGCGGCACCTTCACCGATATGGTGCTGCGCGATCACGGTGGCGGTCTGTGGGTCTTCAAGGCGCCGTCCGTGCCCGCCGACCCCAGCCAGGGCGTGCTGGCGGTCTTGCAGCGCGCCGTCGATAGTTTCGAAATGACCTTGTCCGACCTGCTGGCCGATTGCGCCTTGTTTTTCCATGGCTCCACCGTCGCCACCAACACCATCCTGGAGAAAAAGGGCGCCAAGGTCGGCCTGCTGACCACCACCGGATTTCGCGACAGCCTGGAAGTGCGCAGGGGCATTCGCGAGAACCAATGGGATCACCGGGCGCCCTTTCCCCAGGTTCTGGTGCCCCGCTACCTGCGCCAGCCCGTCGGCGGCCGCCTGGACAAGGATGGCGTGGAGTTACAGGCGCTGGCGCTGGGCGATGTGGACGCGGCCAGGGAGATTTTCGCCGAAGAAGGCGTGGAAACCATCGCCGTCGCGCTGCTCAACAGTTATGGCAATCCGGCCCACGAGGACGCGGTGGCGGCGCATCTTGGGCAATCGGGCCATTATCCCTGGATCTCGCTTTCCAGCCGCATCGCCCCGATCATGGGGGAGTACGAGCGCACCTCCACCGCCGTGGTCAATGCCTATATCGCACCGAAAGTGGTGGGTTACCTGCGTGACCTGGACAGCCATTTGCATAGCCATGGCCTGGCCCGCCCGATCCTGTTGTTGCAAAGCAACGGTGGCGCGGTATCCGTGGAACAGGTCTCGGAACGGCCCGTTAATCTGGTGCTGTCGGGACCGGCGGCGGGCGTCGGCGCCCTGGGTCTGTACAGCCGCGCGGCGGGCTCCGGCAACCTCATCGCCATGGAAATCGGCGGCACCAGTTGCGATGTCATGCTGATGGGTGAGGGTCAGGTCGCGGTCACCGACGAACTGATCATCGACGGCTATCACCTGGCGACGCCGTCGGTGGATATTCACACCGTGGGCGCGGGCGGCGGCACCATTGCCAGGGTGGACGAAGCCGGCCTGTTGCACGTCGGCCCCCAGGGCGCGGGCGCGGTGCCCGGCCCCGCCTGTTATGGCCTGGGCGGGGGGGAACCTACCGTCACCGACGCATACATGGTGCTGGGCCGCCTGCGCCCCGGCCCCTATGCGGGCGGCAGCGTTACCTTGGACGGCAATCTGGCGCGGCGGGCCATTCTGGACAAAATCGCAAATCCGTTGGCGATCGAGGTGGAAGAGGCGGCCGCCGGGATCATCCGCCTGTTGGAACAAAACCTGTTGCATGCGGTGGAGCATATTTCGATCCAGCGCGGCCATAACCCACAACGCTTTACCCTGGTGGCGGCGGGCGGCGCCGGGCCCATGCACGGCGCCACCGTGGCCCGCGCCCTAGGCTGCCGGCAGGCCTATGTGCCGCGCCAGGCCGGGGCATTCTGCGCGCTGGGCATGCTGCACACGGATATCCGCCAGGATTATCTTTCCGTGCATTTCGATAACCTGGATACGGTCGATGCGGAGACCTTGGAACAGGGCTTCGAACCCCTGGCCGCGCGGGCGGCAGAGGCGCTGGCGGCGGAAGGCTTTCAGGGCGACAAGGCGATCCTGCATCGGGAGCTGGATTTGCGCTATCGCGGCCAGCTTTGGTCGATCCGGGTGGCGCTGCCCGGCGGCGCCTTTGACCCAGGCGCCGTGCGGGACGCCTTCGATGCGGACCATCAACGCCAATATGGCCATACCCAGCCCGGCGGCGGCATCGAGATTACCGCCCTGCGGGTCACCGCGCGCGGCTTGATCGAAAGCACCGAACCAGCCGCGGCGGCCCCGGCGGCGGAGGCGCCGCAGTCGACAGCCATGCGTCAAGTCTACGCCGACAACGTTCACGGATGGCAGGAAACCCCGGTCTTTGCCGGGGCGGATTTGCGCCCGGGCTTTGCCCACGACGGCCCGCTGCTGGTGGAGGAATTGACCACCACCGTCTATGTCGGACCAAAGGACCGCTTGGAGGTGGATGGGGCGGACAATTTCATGATCGAAATCGATGGCGCGGAGAATTGATATGAGCACGCAAGACAATCTCGATCCTATCGTCCTTGCCCTGGTGCAGAACCGCCTGGATCATATTTCCCATCAAATGGGCTGGGTCATGACCCGCACCGCGCGCAGTCCGATCTTTTCCCAAAGCCATGATTTCTCCTGCTTCGTCGCCGATCCGGACGGCACCCTGGTCAGCCAGGCCGATGGCATTCCCATTCATACCGGGGGCGGCGGCTTTGCGGTACGCGCCCTGTTGCGGGATTTCACGGGCGACATTGCCGACGGCGATGTCTTTGTCCTGAACGATCCCTATACCGCCGGGGGCAATCATCTGCCCGACTGGGTCATTGCCCGGCCCGTCTTCGTGGGCGGACATCTGGTCGCCTTCGCCTGCAACCGCGCCCATCAGTCGGACATCGGCGGCGGCGCCGCCGGCACCTATAATTCCGAGGCACGGGAAATCTTCCACGAAGGCATTCGCCTGCCGGTGATGAAGCTGATCGAAAAGGGCGATACCCGGCAGGACATATGGCGCCTGTTGATGATCAACACCCGCACGGCGGAGGCATTGGACGGCGACCTGCGCGCCATGATCGGCTCCACCCGCATCGGCGCGGACCGCATTGCCGCCCTGATCGAGGAACTGGGCATGGCGCAATACCGCGATTATTTCGAGGGCATCCTGGAACACGCCGACCGCAGCTTCCGCCGCTGCGTGAGCACCATTCCCGACGGCGATTACCGGGCCGAGGAAGCCATCGATAACGATTGTTTCGAGCCATTGGACGACGCCATCCGGGTCCGCCTGGGCGTCAAGGGAGACGCCTTGGAGGTGGATTTCACCGGCACCGCGCCCCAGGTGCAAGGCTTCAAGAACTCCTCCGTCGCCAATACCTGGTCGGCGGTGTACATGGCCCTGGCCTCGTATTTCGATCCCGACCTGCCGCGCAACGAAGGCACCTTCCGAGGGGTGACGATCACCGCGCCGGAAGGCAGCGTCGTCAACGCCAGGCCGCCTGCCGCCATGACCATGAATACGGTCTTCGTAGCGCACGAGATCGTGCACGCCATTTGGAAGACCCTCAACCAGGCCCTGCCGGAACGCAGTTGCGCCGGCTGGGCGAAATCTATACACGGCACCACATCGGGCAGCACGGGCGAGGAAAGTCCCTTTGTCATGTATCATTGGAACTCCGCGCCGGGCGGCGGCGGCGTCGAGGGCCGCGACGGGTTTAACCAGATCGGTCATTTGATCGCCCTGGGCGGGCTGGTGCTGCCGAATGTGGAAACTTATGAACAGCTTTATCCCGTGCATTTCAAACGCCAGGAATTCCGCACGGATGCGGCGGGGCCCGGCGCCTATCGCGGCGGCACGGGCTGTCATTTCGAGGTCCAGATCAACGTGGACGCCGAATACGCCTTTCGCGGCGAAGGCTTGTACACCCCCTCATGCTTTGGCGCCGCCGGGGGGCGGGCCGGTGACGTTGGCGAGATGGTCCTGACCTTCGCGGATGGCGGGACGGAGCAAGCGCCAAAATACGCCGTGCGCCACTACGGCCCCCTGACCTTGCGGTCCGCGTCACCGGGCGGCGGCGGCTGGGGCGAGCCGCGGCGGCGGGAACCTGGCCGGGTGGTGCGCGATGTCCGCGACGGCGTGGTTAGCCGCCGCGCCGCCGAAGAGATCTATGGCGTGGCCGTCAGCGCCGACGGCAAAACAATCAACGAGGCCGCCACCGCCGCGCTGCGGGCTGAGTAATATTCGAAACATTCAAGAAACATCGAATTAGGGGAGTTGTCATCAGATGAGTAGCGAAATGAATGGGGCCGAAAGCCTGGTCCGTACCTTGATCGCGGGCGATGTCGATGTCTGCTTCACCAATCCCGGCACATCCGAGATGCATTTTGTCGCCGCATTGGACAAGGTGCCCGGCATGCGTTGCATCCTGGGCCTGTTCGAGGGCGTGGTGACCGGCGCGGCGGACGGCTACTACCGCATGCTGGGCAAGCCGGCCTCCACCTTGCTGCACCTGGCGCCCGGCCTGGCCAACGGTCTGGCCAATTTGCACAACGCCAAAAAGGCGGGGTCCGGCATCGTCAATATTGTCGGCGAGCACGCCACCTATCATATTCAGTATGACGCGCCCCTGACCGCCGACATCGAAGGGACGGCGGGGCCCATGTCCCATTGGGTCAAAACCTCCCCCACCTCCCGGACCGTCGCGGCTGACGGCGCCCTGGCGATCGCGGCGGCGCGGCAGACACCGGGGCAGATCGCGACCCTGATCCTGCCGGCGGACACGGCCTGGGGACCGGCGGACGCCGTCGCCGAAACCGCGCCGGCGGCCAGGCCGGCGCAGGTCTCCGACGATGCCGTCAAAGCGGCGGCGGCCCTGCTGCGCAGGGGCGAACAGGCGACCTTGCTGATGGGGGCCGCCGCCCTGCGCCAACCCTGCCTGGAACTGGCCGGGCGGATCGCCGCCAAGACCGGTTGCGGCATCCTGACCGAGGGCGCCAATACCCGGTTGGAACGGGGCGCCGGCCGGGTTCAGGTCAACCGCATCCCTTATGTGGTGGAGCAGGCCCTTGCCGTGATGAAAAAGGCCGGCAATCTGGTTCTGGTCGGCGCGCGGGAACCGGTCGCCTTCTTTGCCTACCCGGACAAACCCAGCCTGTTGATGGATCCGGAAACCTCTTCCACCAAGCTGGCCGGCGTGGAAGACGACATGGAAGCCGCCCTGGCGGCCCTGGCGGGGGAACTGGACTGCCTGGACCTGGCGCCCGCCGGGGTCGCCGCGCCGCACCGGCCCGTGCTGCCGGACGGCGAGATCACACCGGACGCCATCGCCGCCACCCTGGGCGCCATGCTGCCCGAAGGCGCCATCGTGGTGGATGAAAGCGTGACCACGGGCCGGGCGTTTTTCCCCGTCACCGCCGGCGCCCCGCCGCATGACTGGATCAACAATCGCGGCGGCTCCATCGGTTATGGCATGCCCGTGGCCACCGGCGCCGCCATCGCCTGCCCCGGCCGCAAGGTTATCGCGTTGGAGGGCGACGGCAGCGCCATGTACACCGTGCAATCCCTATGGACCATGGTCCGCGAAAGTCTGGACATCACGGTGCTGATATTCGCCAACGGCACCTACAACATTCTACGTGGCGAGTTGACCAACGTAGGCGTGCAAAACCCCGGCCCCCGCGCCGTGGATATGCTGTCCATCGACCGGCCCAACCTGGATTGGGTCGCCATGGCCAAGGGCATGGGCGTCGAGGCCTCGCGGGCGAATGACGCCGAGGCGCTGAACAAGGCCATGGATGCCGGCCTGCATTCCGAAGGCCCCTATCTGATCGAAGTAGCGCTATAGTCCAGTTTCGATATCCATCGAATCTTGACTAGCTTTTTTGTTCACGCCGGCGCGCCAAGGCACGCGGCTCCACGGGGGCGGCGTACAAACGCCGGGCCGCCGTCGCGGCCTTGGCAGACTATTTCGATGTCGAATATGGTCTAGAATCGATCAGGCAACCTTGGGCAGCACCTCGTTCTTGAGCAGCGACATCGATTGGTGCCAGGCCTCGTACGGTTCCCATTCGTGGCCCATGGCGAGAAGGGTGCCGAACGCGCCAACCTCGCCCTTGAGGTCGTTGAGCTTTTGGGCCACCTCGTCGACGCTGCCGACGATAAATACATTATCGACAAGGTAATCGACGGTGACGTCGCTATCGGCCATGTCCGGGTCGTTCTTCAAAAGTCCGAGCATCCCGACCTTCGGCAACAGGCGGAAGAAATACTGTTCGAAGTCCCGGGCCATGACACCGCTTACCGCCTGTTTCCGCGCTTCGGCGCTGGTCTCGGCGACGAATATTTCCCGCGCCACGCGCCAGGCGCCGCGATCGGCGGTGCGCCCGGCCCCGCGGGCGCCCTCTTCGATGGCGTCCCAATGGGTTTTTAGCAGCACCGGCGGGATCAGGTTGATGGACATGGGGATCCAACCCCGGCTGCCAGCCATCTTGAGCGTCGGCGAGCGCGGCGACACGCCGGCCACGCCGATCGGCGGGTGCGGCATCTGGTAGGGACGGATATGCGCGCGCAGGCCGATGTCGTCCTCGGTCTCGGGGATGGTGAACTTCCACCAATCGCTCTCGTAGACGCCCGGCTTCGGGTCAGCCCACAATTGCAGGATCGTGTCCACCGACGCGCGCGTGTAGGCGCCGTTGTCCACCGCCGCATCCTCACCCCAATAGCCGAACACCCGCATATCGCCGGGAAAGCTGCCGGTGCCAATGCCCCAATTGAACCGGCCCTCGGCCATATGGTCCAACTGCGCGATCCGGTTGGCCAGCGCGAAAGGGTTGTGGTTCGGCATGCAACTGACACCCGTACCCAGCCTGATCTGCTTGGTCAGCGCAATTGCCTGCGCGATGAACAGTTCCGGCGATGGGATGTTCTCCCATTCAGAAGTGAAATGCTCGCCGATCCAGGCTTCGGCATAGCCGAGTGCGTCGAGTGCGACGATCTGAGCCATGTCCGATTTAAGGGTCTCCGTGAAATTGGACCCCGGCGGGTGCAAGGGCATGGTGAACAGACCGAGTTGCATGGCAGAATCTCCCAGAATGGTTCCGGGCGGCCATGCTTGACCGCCCGCGAATGTCAGACTGCCGGATGGTGATGATGCCAATCGGTTTCACGTTGATAGGCATGGCCGGCCCTGACCAGGACGTCCTCTTCAAAGTGCCGTCCGACAAACTGAATTGCAACCGGCAGGCCGGCCTTGGTGAACCCGGCGGGCATGGTCAAAGCCGGACTGCCCGTCAAGTCGAATGGCGCGGTAAACCGCAGCAGGGATGCCAACGTGTCCGGGTCTTCCCCCAGCATCGCCATCTGCTTCAATGTCGGCGAGGCCGTTGACTGGGCCGGGATGACGAGGACGTCGATGTCGTCAAACATGGTCCGCACCCGGCCGCTGAAATCATGCCGGTGCAGCAGAATTTCCTGGTAGTCCGTCGCCGACAGGGAATGTCCAAGTTCAATCAAGCCCGACAAGGCGGAGCCATAGCGGTCCTGCCGTTTCGGATAGGTATCGCGGTGGGCATACGCGGTCTCTATACTGCAGTGCGCCGACCACTCGGCGACCACCACGCCGGTATCGGGAAACGTTACCTGGCGCAGATCCGCGCCCATCGCCCGGAGCACGGCCAAGGCCGCCCTGACCGTCGCGGCCATGGTGTCATCCACGCCAAGGCGGTTGAACTTGGGATCAAAGCCGATACGGAGGCCGTTCAGACCGCGTTCCAGCCCCGCCAGATAGTTTGGAACCGGCACGGAGGACGCCGTCGGGTCATTACTGTCGGCCCCGGCGATCACGCCCAGAACGGCGCCGGCGTCCGCCGCGTTCCGGCACATGGGTCCGACGTGGTCAAGGGTGGGCGCCAGGTCGAAGACGCCGTGGCGCGAAACCCGGCCCCAGGTCGGTTTTAGTCCCGTCACGCAGTTCGCCGCGGATGGAAAGCGGATCGAACCACCGGTATCGGAGCCCAGCGAGGCAAAGCACAATCCAGCCGCCGTCGCGACGCCGGAACCGGAGGAAGAGGCGCCGGGCCAATGGTCGCGGTTCCAGGGATTTACCGGAGGCGTGATATCGGGATGATGCTCGGCGAACGCCCCCTCCGTCATCTGCAACTTGCCCAGCAATACCGCCCCCGCGTCGGCAAACCGCTTCACGACCGTTGCATCGAATTTCGGCCTAAAGGTTTTGTGGATCGCCATGCCCGCCGCCGTGGTGATGCCTTTGGTGTAACAAAGGTCCTTTACCGCGATGGGCACGCCATGGAGCGGCCCCCTGATGCGGCCCCGCTGTATTTCCCGCTCCGCCTTCTTGGCCTGTTTCATGGCCAGGTCCGCGGTCACCGTTGCATAGGACTTGAGCCGCTTGTCCTTGGCCGCGATGCGTTTCAGCATGTGTTCGGTCAGCTCGATGGGCGAAATGTCCTTGCGGTGAAGCCGTTGCGCGACATTCAATAAACCACCGTAGTGCGCATTTCTGGTTGCCATGCCGTCCTCCATAGCCAAGGCGCTTTCAGGCAGTCTAGAGCGCTTCCGGGCTATTGTGAACCATTTGACCGCTCACCAAGACCCCGTGGGTAGGCGCGGTTCGCAGGTCGATGTGGTGCATCGTCCAAGAACCGCCCCAGGGCCTTGTGCATCCACGGGGCCTTGGTGGGTGGCCATCAAATGATTCACAATAGCCCGGAAA
>JAKZRK010000298.1:0-20609 GCA_047518225.1 Alphaproteobacteria bacterium
GAATCGGGAGATCCGTTCCGGTTCAGGAGGCGCTCGACATCGCCGGAGATATCGCCGCCCGACCTAGGCCGAGCTTTACTCGGGGGATTGGGAGCACCCTAGATGTAGTGGGTATGGGTGACAACCGGATAGGCACGCAACGAACATCACTGTTCGCCCTATGGGCTGATGAATTCGCCCAACCTGATGGCAACGGCCGCGGCGCAGCGGACCAAGAACCTGAAGCTGCTGATCTACGGCAACCTACTCCCGCTGCACGAGCCGTTGCGCCTGGCCGAAGAGCTGGCGATGGTGGATTGTCTCTCCAACGGGCGGCTGATTTCCGGCTTTGCCCGTGGCATCCCACGCGAATACCAGGTCCATAACGTGCCCCTGGCGGAATCCCGCGCGCGCTTTGAGGAGGCCTACGATATCGTCACCCGCGCCTGGACCGAGGAGATATTTTCCTACGAGGGGAAATTTTGGTCCTACAAGGATGTGGCCATGTGGCCGCGGCCGGTGCAGCGCCCCCATCCCGAGATCTGGGTGCCGGTGCTGGGCAGCAAGGAATCCATCGAATTCGCCGCCGAAAGAAATATTCCGATCACGCCGGGACTGGCCGGCGGCGGCTTGCGCGAGGATATCATCCGTTACTACGTAAAGTGCCTGACCCAGGCCGGCCATCGCATGACGCCGAACCATCTGTCCCTGGGCATCAGCGCCTATGTGGCCGACAGCAAGGCGCAAGCGGTCAAGGAGATGGGTCCCTACGATCTCTATTTCAACCGGGCCCTGTTCAGCCATGGCAGTTTCAACGCCACCGAGACCCAGCGCAAGGCTGGTTATGTCAGCCAGTCATCGACCTACTATATCCGGCCGGAAAACCTGCGCGCCGTGGCCATGCCGCGCGAGGAAATGCGCAATATGACCATGGACGATGTGGCGCGGCGGGCGGAGGAGCAGCCCTGGGGCACGCCAGAGGAGGTGACCGAGCGGATCATACAGGCCGGCGAACACGCCGGCGCAAACATGGTGCAAATCAGTCTGAACCGCGGCGCCTTGCCCCACGAAATGTTCATCGAGCAGATCCGCCGCTTTGCCAAAGAAGTGCTGCCGGCGTTGCAGGCCCATGAGGTCAAAGGGATGCCGGCGGAGGTGATGGCATCCGGCTGACATTCCGGCCCGGCCCCATGATCGCCGGCGAAATCAGGTAACGGCGCATTCCCCATCGGTCTGTGCCGCCCCGCCGCTTACGAAAAGGTCTACATGCTCGCCCTTGGCCCGATACATGCCTTGCGGGCGGCGGCGATGCTATTGACTGCGCAAGACCCCATGGCGCGTCGTCATGGCACCACCGCGGTTGCTTCGATCTCCACCTTGGCGCCTTCTTCCAACAGCGAGCGCACCTCGACCAGGCTCATGGCCGGGAAGTGGCGGCCGATGACCCGGCGGTAGGCTTGGCCCACTTCCCCAAGGCGAACCTGGTATTCCCGCTTGTCGGGCACGAACCAGGTGAGCCGTACCAGATGTTCCGGGCCGGCATCGGCTTCCTTCAGGATTTCGACGATATTGCGCAAGGTCTGTTCCACCTGGCCGACAAAATCGTCGGTCTCGAAGACCTGTTCAGGGTTCCACCCGACCTGCCCGCCAAGGTAGACGGTGCGGCCCGCCGCCAGCACGGCGTTGGCGTAGCCCAAGGGCGGCTTCCAGTGGCTCGGCTGCAGTGTCTCGTGCATCTCAGTCCCTCCTCAAGCGGAAACGTTGGATCTTGCCGGTCTGGGTTTTGGGCAGGGCATCGATGAATACGATCCGGCGCGGGTATTTATAGGGCGCGATGGTCGCCTTCACATGGTCCTGCAACCGCGCGGTCAAGGTATCGTCCGCGCTGATACCGTCGGCCAGCACGACGTGTGCCTCGACGATCTGGCTCCGTTCAGGATCGGGGACACCGATCACGCCGCATTCGGCTACGGCCGGATGGGACAGCAAAGCGGCCTCGACCTCCGGCCCGGCGATGTTGTAGCCGGCGGAGATGATCATATCGTCGGTCCGCGCGGCGAAATGGAAATACCCGTCTTCATCCTGACTAAAAGCGTCCCCCGTCAGGTTCCAGCCGTCGCGGACATATGTCACCTGCCGTGGATCCGCCAGATAGCGGCAGCCGGTCGGCCCCTTGACGGCCAGCTTGCCGATCTCGCCACGCGGCAGCTCTTTCATCTCGTCGTCCACGACCTTGGCCTGATAGCCGCTCACCGGCGTGCCGGCGGCGCCCGGTTGGGCCGCGCCAATGCGGTTGCTGATGAAGATATGCAACAGTTCCGTGGTGCCGATGCCGTCCAAAATCGGCACACCGGTTTTCTCTGTCCAGTTAGTGAAGATCGACGCCGGCAGGGTCTCGCCGGCGGAAACCGCGATGCGCAGGCTCGACAGATCCGCGCCCTCGTCCATTGCCGCCATCATCACCCGATAGGCGGTAGGCGCGGTTAGACAGATGGTCGCCCTGTAACTCTCGATAATCTCGATCAGGTTCGGCGGCGAAGCATCCTCCAATAGCACCGCGGTGGCACCAAAGCGCAGGGGAAAGATGGCGAGTCCGCCCAGCCCGAAGGTGAAGGCCAGCGGCGGTGAGCCGACGAAGATATCCTCCTCCGTCACGCCCAGCACCTCCCTGGCGTAACCATCGGCGATGATCAACAGATCCCGGTGGAAGTGCATGGTCGCCTTCGGCTCGCCCGTGGTCCCCGAGGTAAAGGCCATTAGCGCCACATCGTCCCGCCCGGTCCTGACCGCATCGAAAGTGGTGGGTTTCTCCAGCGCCGCCTCGTCCAACTCCGCCTCGTGATTTCTGCTGCCGTCGAAATAGACCACACGTTCGAGGTATGGATTGCCCAGCGCCGCGGCTTCCAGTTCCTCGCCCATGCGGCTATCGCATAAGGCCAGCCGGATCTGCGCCTTGTCGATGATGGTCTTCAGCTCACCGGCGCGCAGCAGGGGCATGGTGTTGACCGCAACCGCGCCGGCCTTGGTGGTACCGAGCCAGGCGGCAACCATCGCCGGGTTGTTGCCGGAGCGGATCATCACCCGTTCTCCCGGTCGGATACCGCAATTCTCGACCAGCACATGGGCGATGCGGTTCGACCAGTCGGTCAACTCGCGGTAGGTTCGTTTGCGGCCGTTGCCGATCAGGGCGAAACGATCGCCGAAGCCCCGTTCCACCATCCGGTTGGTCAGTTCCACCGCCACGTTGAGATATTCAGGGTACTGAAATTCCGGCCGCTCCAGTGGCAGGTCCGGCCGTTCCTCGGCGGGCGGCAGATTATCCCGCGCGAACGTGTCCACATGGCCTGTTGATCCCAACATGGTCAAACCTCCTTCTGCGCCGCGGCGGCCGGCTCGATACGGCCCAGTTCCGCCGCCAGGTCCTGCATCTCGCGGCCTTCGAATTGACCTAGCAGTTCGTTGATCCAGCGCTCGTGGGCCGCCGCCATCTTGGCGAAGGCGCCGCGGCCCTTGGGCGTTAGGCCGACGAAGTTCTTGCGCCGGTCGCCGGTGCCGCGCACACGGATGGCGACGCCGTCGGCCACCAACCGGTCGACGATGCCGGTGACATTGCCATTCGAGACCAATAGGAAGGTGGAAATCTCCGACATGGTCAGCCCGCTGTCCGCGCGATCGAGCGCCGCCATGACGTCGAACTGCGGCAGGGTCACGGCGAAGTTGACCCTGAGCCGCTCGCGCACCACGGTTTCGATGCTTCGCGAGGCACGCTGCAGCCGCAGCCACAGGCGCAGCCGGTTCTTGCTGTCGGCCAACCCGCCCATCAGACCTGTCCGACGTAGGCTTCCCGTTCGGCCAGCCGATGCAACTGGTCGCGGCCGGCGTAATAGGGCGGCGGCCAGGTCTCCTTGGTATGGCCCAGGCTGGCCGCCGCGCGCAGGGTCCAATAGGGATCAGCCAGGTGCGGCCGCGCCAGGCAGACGAGATCCGCCCGCCCCGCCATCAGGATCGAATTGACATGGTCGGGTTCATAAATATTGCCCACCGCCATGGTCTTGAGCCCGGCTTCGTTACGGATCCGGTCGGAGAACGGCGTCTGGAACATGCGGCCATAGACCGGATTTGCCCGGATCGAGGTTTGGCCGGCCGAGACGTCGATGATGTCAACTCCGGCGGCAGCCAGAATGCGGCTGATTTCCACCGAATCTTCCGGCGTGATGCCATCGTCGCCGACCCAGTCGTCGGCGGTGATGCGCACCGAAATCGGCTTCGTTTGCGGCCACACGGCGCGCACGGCGTGAAACACCTCGAGCGGGAAGCGCATGCGGTTTTCCAGGCTGCCGCCATAATCGTCCGTGCGCTGATTGGTCAACGGGGTAATGAAAGCGGACAGCAGGTAGCCGTGCGCGCAGTGCAGCTCCAGCCAGTCGAAGCCGGCCCGTTCCGCCATCCGGGCCGAGGCGGCGAATTGATCGCGCACCTCGTCCATGTCGGCCCGGGTCATTTCCCTCGGTACCTGGTTTCGCTCCGACCAGGGCACCGGCGAGGGGCCCATGATCTCCCAGTTGCCCGTCCCGAGCGGCGCGTCCATTTCTTCCCAACCCAGCTGCGTCGAGCCCTTTGGTCCGGAATGGCCCAACTGGATCGCCGCCTTGGCATCGGTCTCCCGGTGAATGAAATCGACGATGCGGGCCCAGGCCCCTTCGTGCTCCTGCTCATAGAGGCCGGTGCAGCCCGGCGTAATCCGTCCTTCCGGCGAAACACAGGTCATTTCTGTATAAATCAGTCCGGCGCCGCCCTTGGCCCGTTCGCAGTAATGGATGAAATGCCAATCGTTCGGCGTACCGTCGACCGCCTTGTATTGCGCCATGGGTGAGACGACGACCCGGTTCTTGAGCCGCAGCCCGCGCAACTGAAAGGGCGCGAACATCGGCGGCATGGCATCGTTCCCCGGAAATCCCGCCGTGGCCAGAAACCACTTTTCCGCTTCTTCCAACCAGGTTCTGTCCCTGAGCCGCAGGTTCTCGTGGCTGATCCGCTGGGACCGCGTGAGCAGGGAATAGTTGAACTGTACCGGATCGAGGTGCAAGTAACGTTCAATATCCTCGAACCAATTGAGCGAATTACGCGCCGCCGACTGCAGGCGCAGCACCTCAAGCCGCCGCTCCTCTTCATAGCGCGCGAGCGCGGCCTCCCGGTTTGGCTCCACGTGCAGGTATTCCGCCAACGCAATGGCGCTTTCCATCGCCAGCTTGGTGCCCGATCCGATGGAAAAGTGCGCTGTCGCGGCCGCATCGCCCATCAGCACTATGTTTTCATGGGACCACTTTTCGCACAACACCCGCGGAAAATTGAGCCACGCCGAACCGCGGATGTGCTTGGCGTTGGACACCAACTCGTGGCCGTCCAGGTACGCCGCGAAGATCCGCTCACAGGTTGCCATGGCCTCTTCCTGGCCCATTTCGGCGAAACCCAGGTTGCTCCAGGTATCCTCGCTGCACTCCACGATGAAAGTCGCCGTGTCACCATCGAACTGATAGGCGTGGGCCCAGATCCAGCCGTGTTCCGTCTCTTCGAAAATAAAGGTGAAGGCGTCGTCGAACTTCTGATGGGTGCCAAGCCAGACGAACTTACATTTCCGCACATCAACATCGGGCTTGAAGACTTCCGCATGTTCGTCGCGGACCGTTGAATTCAGTCCGTCGCAGGCGATCACCAGATCGAAGTCGGCGAATTCCTTGGTGCTCTCGAATTCATGCTGAAAATTTAGCTCGACGCCCAATTCCTGTGCCCGTTGCTGCAGAATCAGGAGTAATTTCCGGCGGCCGATGCCGCAGAAGCCATGTCCGGTGGAGGTTTCGCGGTGGCCGTTGACATGCACCGCGATGTCGTCCCAATAGGCGAAACTTTTGCCAATAATATCGGCGCTGACCTGGTCGTTCGCGGCCAGATTCTGTAGCGTTTCCTCGGACAGCACGACACCCCAGCCGAACGTGTCGTCCGCACGGTTGCGCTCGAAGACGATGACCTCGTGCGCGGCGTTGCGCAGCTTCATCGATATCGCGAAATAAAGGCCGGCCGGCCCACCGCCAAGACAGGCTATGCGCATGATATACCTCCCCAAGCTTCCGATACGAATCGCGGCTTATCATAAACCGGATTATATTTTGAGTTTAAAAGATTTAAATTCAAAGCATTGAATTGTTAATGGCGGAGCAAAAATTAGCCCAGTAGGGCGGCGCATAACCGTCATTGATCCTGCGATACCGATAAGCATCGCCAGAAAAGCCGGCACGGCATGGGGCGACAGCGACGGCCACGCCGCGATAATCGATTCCACTCCGCATGGGTCTTCCTATTTGTCCCCGATGTCTTTTATACCAACGGCTTCAGATCGGCCAAAAGCGTTGGGATCAATTCGCTGACCGTGGGATGGATGTGCATCGCCCGTTGGATCACCGTATAAGGCGCATCAGCGTACATGACATCCAGCAAGGCGTGGACGGTCTCATCACCACCGATGCCAAGGATCGAGGCGCCAAGAATTCTTTGGGTTTCGGCATCTATGAAGATTTGCATGAAACCTTGGGTCTCGCTGCGTTCACGGGCCCGTCCCACCCGCGCCATCATCATCTTGCCCACCAGTGCCGGCCGCCCGGAGGCCCGAACCTGGGCCTCGGTCATGCCGACCCGGCCCAATGGCGGATCGATAAACAGGCCATACGCCATGATCCGGTCGGAGACGCGCCTGGGATCATTGTCGAACATGTTGGCGGCGAGAATTTCATAATCGTTGTAGGAGGTGTGGGTAAAGGCGCCCCGGCCATTGACATCACCAATGGCCCAGATGCCAGGCACATTGGTGGCAAGCTGATCGTCCACCATGATGAAGCCGCGCGCATCGGTTTCAACGCCGGCGGCCGCCAGGCCCAGATCGTCCATGTTGGGGATCCGTCCCACGGCGAGGAGGACGTGAGAGCCGACAATCTCTTCATCCGGCTCGTCATCGCCGGGCGCACAGGCGGCGCTGACCACGATCTGTCCATCACGCTTGGCGAAGGCAACGCATTCCGCCTGCAGCCTGATGTCTATGCCTTCGTTCTCGAGAATATCCTTGACCGCCTCCGAGACCTCCCCGTCATCCCGTGGGATCAACCGATCACCCTTTTGCACCACGGTGACACGACTGCCGAAGCGGCGGTACATCTGGGCGAACTCAAGACCGATGTAACTGCCGCCTATGATAATCAGATGCTCGGGCAGGAAATCCACATCCATGATGCTGGCATTGGTAAAATAGTCTATCTCGCCGATACCCGGCATTTCAGGAACCAGGGCGCGGCCGCCGACGTTGAGGATGATTTTATCGGCGGCAAGCCGTTCCCCGTTGACTGAAACAGTTGCGGCACTTTCCAGACGGCCATGGCCCTCATAGACGGTCAGGTTATCCATGTTTTTCATCCAGTTCGTAACACCCTGGTTCGATTGCCGGACGACGCCGTCCTTGCGCGCCTTGACGGCCTTCATATCGACCTTGATACCGCCGTCAATAACCACACCGAAGTCGCTGCCTCGCCGCGCCATGTAGGCGGCGCGCGCGCTGGCGACCAGGGTTTTTGTCGGGATACAGCCCACATTGACACAGGTACCGCCGAACAGTTTGCGCTCAATTATCGCCACTTTCATGCCCTCCCGCGTCATGCGGGCGGCGAGTGATGGCCCGGATTGACCGGTGCCGATAATGATCGCGTCGAATTTTTCCGCCATCTGCTGTCTCCCCGAAATGTTCAATACCGTGCCGTAGAACCACGCCGGCACGATCCCCGAACTTTGAAGTGAAGACTAGGAGCCTGTGCCGCCACGGGGGCATCCGCACCGGCCTTCGGTGGCGCCCCCAAGCCATTCGGATGCGTCGCGCCGCTTGCCCGATGCACCACATCGCGCAGAGAAATCTTGGGCGCGACGCGCCTACCCGAATGGCTTATGGACGCCATCAAATGACCAAGTATTATTCGAATGTGCTCTAGGTGCGAGGAATGAAACCATGAGAATTGTAGTCAACGGTCAACAGGCTTTCGGCAAAAGCGTCCTCGAGGCCCTGTTGGAGCGGGGCGATCAGGTGATCGCCGTTTATTGCGAGCCGGACCGTGAAGGCGGGCGGCCTGATCCGATCAAACAGGCGGCGCTTGAACGGGGCCTGCCGGTCCATCAACCGGCCTCGTACAAGAAGGCGGAGGTCTGGGCCGCGTTCGAGGCCTTGAAACCCGACCTCTGCGTCATGGCCTATGTCACCAAGATCGTGCCCGAGGAATTCCTCAACGCCCCGACCCACGGCACCATTCAATATCATCCCTCGCTATTGCCAAGGCACCGTGGCCCAAGCTCCATCAACTGGCCGATCATCCAGGGTGCGGTCAAGACCGGCCTGACCATCTTCTGGCCCGATAACGGCCTCGATACCGGCCCGATCCTGTTACAGAAAGAAGTCGAAATCACGGCCCAGGACACCCTGGGCAGTATCTATTTCGACCAGTTGTTCCCCATGGGCGTCGCGGCGATGTTGGAGGGCGTCGATCTGGTCAAGGCCGGCAAGGCGCCCAGGATCATCCAGAATGAAGCCGATGCCAGCTATGAAAGTTGGTGCACGGCCGACGACGTCGCCATCGACTGGCGCCAACCGGCGGCCACGGTCCACAACCTGATACGCGGCGCCGATCCGCAACCGGGCGCCTGGACCACCCGTGACGGCAAGCGCCTGCAATTGTACGACTGCGCCCGCCTCGATGCCGCCCCCGGCGCCCCCGGCGAGATCATGGCGATTGGCGGAGACGGCATCGAGGTGGCGACCGGCGACGGCCGGATACTGGTCGGGCGCGTGCGCGGCGAGGGCCAAAAGGTGGCCGCCGCCGATTATGCCGCCGAGACCGGCCTGGGCACCGGCATGCGCCTGGGTTAGAGGATTTCCCGGTTAATACCAATGGTCCCGGTACGATGAGCGGCAAGCCGCCCATTCCGCTGATCCTGGTGCCCGGTCTGCTCTGTACCGATGCCCTGTGGCGGGCGCAAGTCCATGGCCTGGCGGACGTGGCGGGGATTACCGTGACGGCGGAGCATACCCGCCACACAGATATTGGCGCCATCGCGGGCGCCATTCTGGCCGCGGCGCCCCCTTGCTTCGCCTTGGCCGGATTATCCTTTGGCGGCTATATCGCGTTCGAGATCATGCGCCGGGCGCCGCACCGGGTTGACCGCCTGGCCCTATTGGATACCACGGCCAATGGGGACCCCGAGGCGCGGGGCAGGCTGCGCCGGGAGATGATTAAACAGGCGCGGACGGGCCGCTTTCTTGGTGTCACCGGCGGTCTGCTGCCGCAGTTTATCCACCCCGATCGGCTGGATGATCAGGTTCTGGTCAACGAGATCAAGGAAATGGCGCTGCGGGTAGGGCGCGATGGTTTCATACGTCAGCAAACCGCGATCATCGGCCGCCCCGACAGCCGGCGTGATTTGGCCGAAATCGATTGCCCCACTCTGCTTCTGGTGGGCCGTCAGGATCTGCTGACGCCCCTGGCCCGGCACGAGGAGATGCAAGCCGCCATTCCCAATGCCCGGTTATCGGTGATCGAGGAATGCGGGCATTTGAGCACCATGGAACGGCCCGACGAAGTCAACCAGGCCCTGCGGGAGTGGTTGGCGCGGTAGAGCAATGCCGGACTATTCCCGGTCATTTGACCGGGAATAGTCCGAATGTGCTCTATTTCCTGACATCACACGAGGAGGTCAAATCGGGATGGGCCGCACGGGCGTCTTTGGCTGTTTTCGAAATTTGTCCCAGCGCGATCTCTAGCAGACTGGCTGAAAATTAAACTGAAGCGTCTAATTTGGCTGCGTTCTTGTCATTCCCGCGAAAGCGGGAATCCAGGAAGTTACCGAAAACTGCGACAAATCTTGCGATATCTGGATTCCCGCATTCGCGGGAATGACTCAAATTGTTGGGATATTCGGGATTTTCAGCAGCCTGATAGAGCGGTTCCGGGGTGTTCTGGGCCATTTGATAATCCGTGATGCTTGCCGGCGTCGGGCTCATTTCTGCTTCGCCCCTTACTCCGGGCGTAAAATCATGAAATGCTTACGGTCCCGTCGGAACCCATTTCAGATGATCAAGCCGCGCGTCGATACCGGCCCCACGCTTTTTCGGTCAGGTACCAGATACCGCCACCGCCGACGCCGACCGTGATACCAAGCCACCGCCAACCCTCGGGCCCGAGGGACACAATGTCGAAACCATGCAGCGCCACGGGGATAATCATGACCAGAAAGAAAGGTCCGGTGTAGAAACAGTGTGTCCGCCCACAACGGCGCGCGTTGAAAAGGCAGGCACCGCCCATCCATGCCAGGGCCGCGATCCAAATCAAAGTCTTGGCAAACGGATCAACAAATGTCGCCAAGACCATGGCCGCTATCGGCAAACCCCAGGCGAACATGAACCCCTTGACCCCCGCGGCCCAATCCTTGTTCGTCTCTTCAGGCGGTGGCGTCACGGTTTTTCTGTCCCAATTGGTGCCGCAGAACAGCCGCAATAAGCGCGCGCATGGGTGCGATAAATCAACTCAACAATTGGCGCCCGTCGGATCGACACAATCGCTCTCGCTCCGGCCTCGGCTAGGCAACATGGTCGTCATCAATTGCGCCATGGCAACGCGAAAGGCCGGGTCGTGGAGACCGGCCGGGCGGGGCATTTCCAAGAACGCTTCGCTGACCACATCATTGTCATAGCAAAATACGCCCATGAGGCGCAGTGCACCCGCCGCGCCGGCGGCGGCCGGTGCGGCCTGGGTGTCCGGTGCGATACAGGTTGCATGGCCGGTCGACGCGCGGATGGGATTGAAGACCAGAACCAAATGGCCATCATCCCGGGACTGGGCCGTGGTCGCCGTAAAGGGCGTGGGCGGGTAATAGCCGGGCAATCGCATGGCCCCTATAAGATCGCCGTCGGCCCCGGCGCCAAAGGGATTGGCGATGACCAGCACGGGAAAATCCCCCCTGGAGGCGACATATTGTACCAAATCGGGACTATAGAAGGAATAAAGGTCATCGCTGGAGATCGTGGTGCCGGTGGTGCAGGCGCCCAGGGCGAATAGCAACACAGCGGCTATCAGGTTGCCGGCGAAGGTCATCATGCGGGTCGATTTTGTCACGGCAAGGCTCCCATTGATCATGGAACATGTTATGACAGATAGGAACTCGGCGCCTAAACATCCAGGTCCGTGACGAAACGCGCGTTGTCCTGGATGTAACGATATCGTGAGTCCGCCTTCCGGCCCATCAATCGTTCGACCAGATCCGAGGTTTCGCCATTGTCTTCGGGCAATATGACCCGCAACAGGGTGCGTTTCGCCGGGTCCATGGTTGTCTGTTTCAATTGTGCCGGGGGCATTTCGCCCAGCCCCTTGAAACGGGAGATGTCCACCCTGCCGCGGCCCTGAAATTCGCTGGCCAGCAATTGTTCCCGATGGGCTTCATCGCGGGAAAACAGGGTCTTGCCGCCCTGGCTGATCCGGTACAACGGCGGCAGGGCCAGGTAAAGATGCCCCTGACGCACTAGGTCCGTCAACTCGCGGAAGAAAAAGGTCATCAGCAACGAGGCGATATGGGCCCCATCCACGTCCGCATCGGTCATAATAACGATTTTCTCGTAACGCAGGTCTTCCTCGCGGTAGCGTACCCCGGTGGCGCAGCCCAGGGCCTGCAGCAAATCGGTCAATTCCTGATTGGCCTTGAGCTTTTCCGCGCTGGCGGAGGCGACGTTGAGGATTTTACCCCGCAAAGGCAGGATCGCCTGATTGGTCCGGTTCCGGGCCTGTTTGGCCGAACCGCCGGCGCTATCGCCCTCGACGATAAAAATCTCGCTGCCGGCGGCGGAATTTTGCGAGCAATCGGACAGTTTGCCGGGCAGGCGTATCCGGCGCGCGGCCGTTTTGCGTTTGACATCCCGCTCGTCACGGCGGCGGCGGCGCTCGTCGGCCCGCTCGATCCCCCAGGCCAACAGATGATTGGCGTTTTCCGGGTCGCCGGACAGCCAATGGTCGAAATGGTCGCGGACAATGGCTTCGACCCAGCGCGCCGCCTCCGGATTGGACAGCCGTTCCTTGGTCTGGCCGCTGAATTGCGGCTCGGGGATGAATATGGACAACATGGCGGCCGCCGGTCCCAGGATATCGTCGCCGGTCAATTGGCTGGCCTTGCGCACGCCAACCATTTCGCCATAGGCCTTCAGGCCCTTGGTCAGGGCGGCCCGCAAGCCGGCTTCGTGACTGCCGCCTTCGCCGGTCGGCACGGTGTTGCAATAGGAATGCAGAAAACCGTCGCTCTCCACCGGCCAATGCATGGCCCATTCAACCTCGCCCCTGGCTTCGGTCAGGGCGGTGCGGCCGCTGAATGGCTGTGGCGTGACGGTTGGCCCATCGCCCAGGGAGACGGCCAGAAAATCCACCAGGCCGTCGGGAAAATGCAAAACCGCCTCGGCCGGCGTCTGATCCTTGCCCGTGATCAGCGCCTGGGCGCAGGTCCAGCGGATTTCCACGCCCCGGAACAAATACGCCTTGGACCGCACCATGCGGTACAAACGCGCGGGCGAGAAAGCAGCGCCAGGGCCGAAGATTTCGGGGTCGGGCCGGCTGGCGATGGTGGTGCCGCGCCGGTTCGCAACCTTGCCCAGATGCTGCAAATCCGTGGTCGGGGCACCACGGCAATATTCCTGCCGCCAAAGCTGGCGGTCCCGGGCCACTTCGACCCATAGGGATTCTGACAATGCGTTGACCACGGAAATGCCGACGCCATGCAATCCGCTGGCGGTCTGATACACCTTGTCGGAAAATTTACCGCCTGAATGCAAAGTCGTCAGAATGACTTCCAGGGCTGACTTCGGCTTGTATTTGGGGTGTGCGTCCGTGGGGATGCCCCGGCCATTGTCGGCGACGGTCAGGGTACCGTCGAGCGCCAAATCCACCTCGATGCGGTTGGCGAAACCGGCCACCGCCTCGTCCATGGCGTTGTCCAGCATTTCGGCCGCCAGATGGTGCAGGGCGCGTTCGTCGGTGCCGCCAATATACATGCCGGGGCGGCGGCGCACCGGCTCCAACCCCTCCAGCACCTCGATATCCTTGGCGGAATAGGTGTGTCCCCTGCCGCCGCGCGGCCCATTGCCGGCGCTCTTCGCGCGGGATTTCTTTTCACTGGGGGCCGAGCCGCCCGACTGTGTGAACAGATCGTTCATGTTGCTTGATCTATCGCCCCTTGTTTGCGCGGGTCCAGGATTTCGTGCGCCCGTTTCGCCAACCCACGCGGTAAAACGAATCAAGGAAAAGGATATATAGTCCCGCAGCCATTACCAAATTATGTTTGGTCAAACAACGAAACCCGGTCACAGGGTCTGGCTGCCGGGGCAGGGACGGGGCCACTTGCCGCAACGCCGACCGTATGCCGGGTTTGTTGCGCCTTTGTATATTCACGTTTTGTTCTTTTGTCAAGGGCATAAGGGAAATTGCCGCCTATGCCGCCGACAGAAAATCCAGAGCCGCCTGAACGCCGCCCCTTTCATGGGGCACGCCGGCGGCGGCCAGGCCCATTTCCACGCCCGACAGCGTGCCCGCCAGCATCAACTCGTTAAAATCACCAAGATGGCCGATGCGGAATACCCGGCCCGCCAAGCGGCCCAGACCGTTGCCCAGGGACATGTTGAAGCGTTGTAGAACCGTGGCGCGGAAGGCGTCCGCGTCGTGGCCATCCGGTAACATCACGGCGGTCAGGCTGTTGGATTTTTCACTTGCTTCCAGCGCCACGGTGTCCAGGCCCCAGGCCGCGACCGCGCGGCGCGTCGCCTCCGCCAGGCGGGCATGGCGTTGGAAGACGTTTGGCAATCCTTCCTCTTGCAGCATCGCGATGGCTTCATCCAGGCCGTACAGCAGATTGGTCGCCGGGGTATAGGGAAAGGCACCGCCTTTGTTGGCCTGCAACATGGCTGACCAGTCCCAATAAGACCGGGTCATACGGGCACTTTCGTGCGCCTTCAGGGCCTTTCCACTGACGGCGTTGAAGCTCAGGCCGGGGGGCAGCATCAGGCCCTTTTGCGAGCCGCCAATCGTCACATCGACGCCCCATTCGTCATGTCGGTAGTCGATCGAGGCCAGGGAGGAGATGGTATCCACCATCAACATGGCCGGATGTCCAACGTCGTCCATGGCCCGGCGCACCCCGGCGATATCCGAGGTAACCCCGGTCGAGGTCTCGTTATGCACGCAACAGACCGCCTTGATGGATTTATCCATGTCTTCGGCCAGGACGGCGGCAATTTGCCCCGCCTGAATTCCATGGCGCCAATCCCCCGGCAAAAATTGCACGTCCAGGCCCAGGCGCTCCGCCAGGACACGCCACAGGGAGGCGAACTGTCCGGTCTCGGCCATCAACACCCGGTCGCCCGGGGACAGGGTGTTTACCAGGGCGGCTTCCCAGGCCCCGGTGCCGGACGCCGGGTAGATCACCACCGCGTCCCTGGTCTGGAATATTGGCTTCAGGCCGTCCAGCACCCGGTGCGCCAGGCCCTCGAAAGCAGGGCCGCGGTGATCCATGGTGGCGCTGTCAATGGCGCGGAGGATGCGGTCAGGCACATTTGTCGGTCCGGGTATTTGCAGGAAATGACGGCCTGCCTGATAAGGTTGGTTTCCGGCCATGTTGTCTGCCTTCTGGTTACCGTGCTGGCGGCTAAATGAAATCAATGGCAATGTCGGGGCCGATAATAGTGCGCCGGCAAAAATTTGCATCTTCATTGCGCCATTCATCGGTAATATAAGTGCCGCATTCCTAAACCCAAGGTGGTCGAAATGTTAAAATCGAGCGATTTGGGCAAAGTTGGGCGCAAAGTGCGCCAGGACGATTGGGCCGATCTGGGCCGGGCGACTCCGGCGGCGGCGGCCGATGCGATTGGCGATGGCGATTTTGCGGGCGCCCGGGCGCTGGCGGAATACACTATTCCCGAAGGCAAGGCCCTGCACGATCTGTTTTGCGATGGGTTGTGGGATCTTTTTACCCAGATCGCAAAACGTCATGGCGAGGAGGAGTTGCACCAGACATTACGCCAGACCCAGGGCGGCTGGATGATGAAGCGCACCTGGCGCGGCTTTCTGAATTTGAGCGTGGAGGAGCGGGTCTATCTGACCGCGGAAATCATGCGGGCCCACCGCTGTGGCCCGGATCAGGATGGGGGACTGGCGGTGACCGACGAGGGCGACCACTATTCCATCGGCATGGATCCCTGCGGATCGGGCGGCCGCATGCGGCGCGGCGACCCGGTCGACGGCACCCCGTCAAGGCAAGGTCCACCGTATAATTTTGGCGTCACCAAAGAGGCTTATGATTGGTCCTGGGGCCAGGCCGGCGTGCCCTATTATTGCCTGCATTGCGCCATGAACGAAATTTTGCCCATGGAATGGGGCGGCCATCCGCTTTGGGTCACAGGCTATGACGCCGATCCGCAAAAGCCCTGTTCGTGGAAGTTTTATAAGCAGGCGGAAGATATCCCAGAAGACTATTATCGCCGGGTGGGGCGGCGAAAGCCGGCCCCGGGCGAAGGCAAATATTAAAACCAGAGGCGTTTCATGAGTGAAATTTCCCTATCCCGGATTTTGGCCTATTGGGCAGACCAGGACCCGGATAAACCCAGCCTGACCCACGAGGGCACCACCCTAAGCCGGGCCCAGTTGGAGGCGCGCAGCAACCGTCTTGCCAGGGCCTATGGGGAGATGGGCGTCAAGGCCGGCGATTTCGTCACCATCGCCCTGCCCAACGGCATTGAATTCATCGAGGCGGTTTTCGCCACCTGGAAGCTGGGCGCGACGCCGCAGCCGGTATCATGCCGCCTGCCTGACGGGGAACGCAGCCAGATCGTCGAACTGGCGGAACCCAGGCTGCTGGTCGGCGCCGCGCCGGGGTCGCACCAGGGTACGAGATGTGTAGAGGTGGGCTACAGCCCAGATCCGGCCCTGTCCGATGCGCCGTTGCCGGAAGTCACGGCGGAATATTGGAAGGCCATGAGCTCCGGCGGCTCGACCGGCCGGCCGAAACTGATCGTCTCCAAGGATCCGGCGACGGCCGATCCGCTGGAGGAGAAGTTTGGCCTGTTGCCGGGGCAGGTCGCCTTGATACCCGGTCCCCTGTACCACAATGGTCCGTTCAGTTTGAGCATGATTGCCTTGCAAATGGGCCATCACCTGATCATTACCTCGCGCTTCGATGCGGCCGACACCCTGGAACTGATCGACCGCCATAGCGTACAATTGATGTACCTGGTGCCCACGATGATGCAGCGGATGTGGCGCCTGTCCCGGGCCCAGCGGGACGGCTATGATGTCAGCTCATTACGGGTGGTTTGGCATATGGCCGCACCTTGTCCGGCCTGGTTGAAAGAAGCCTTTATCGAATGGTTCGGCGGCGACGTCCTGATGGAGCTGTATGGCGGTACCGAGGCCCAGGGCTTCACCACCATATCGGGCACCGAGTGGTTAAGCCATCGCGGCTCGGTCGGCAAACCGCAGGATGGCTTCCAGATGAAGGTCGTCGACGATGCGGGCAACAGCCTGCCCGACGGCGAAATCGGCGAGATATTTCTGCTGCCCGATGCCGGGCAGGGCGCCACATATTTTTATATTGGCGCGGAAGCCAAGGCGGATGACGGTGGTTGGGAATCCCTGGGCGATTTGGGCTATCTGGATGCCGAGGGCTATCTCTTCCTGACGGACCGGCGCAGCGACATGATTCTATCGGGCGGCGCCAATATCTATCCGGCCGAGGTGGAGGCGGCGATCGATCTGCATCCCGGTGTCCGGTCTTCGGCGGTGATCGGCCTGCCGGATGAGGATATGGGTAATCTGGTGCATGCCATCGTCGATGTTCCGGGCCAGGATTTGGACGCGGAAGCGCTGTTGGCGCATCTAGGCCGGCATCTGGTACGTTATAAAATCCCCAGAACCTTTGAATTCGTCGCCGAGCCATTGCGCGACGACGCCGGCAAGGTTCGCCGTCAGGCCCTGCGCGACCAGCGCGGCAATACGGACATGCGCTGATAGCCAGCCGTACCGGGCAATGCTATGGATGGCCATGGGGATTTGTATTTTTGGCGCCGGGGCGATTGGCGGCCACGGCCGCCGAATTGGGACGCCTTACAGAGAGGCCGGATCGCCGGATGTTATCAATAACCTGTCAATAACCTGCCGATAGTCTATCGGCTGTTCAAATATGCCGTCGCGGAAAGAAGGCTGGCCCCATGGCTGATATTGAAAAAGCCCTGTCTATGCTGGCGGCTGGGACCGCCGTCGGCGATAGATTTTTCGAGATCGCGGCGGCCGCCCTGGTGCAAGGTCTGGGTTGTCGATGGGCCGGAATATGCTGCCTGTCCGACGACGGAATTTCGCTCAAGGTTTTGAGCCTGGCGGGAAGCGGGGCGCCACTGGAACTTGGCCGCTTCCCCCTGGAAGGCATGCCGGCGGCGTTGCTTTATGCGGATCCTTCGTCGGGGCGGCTGCATATCACCGATCAATTGGCGGCCCGCTTCCCGAAATATCGTAAACTTCTTGGCGTGGATCTGCATCGCTACAGTGCGGCGATATTCCGCCATTCAGACGGCCGGCCGGCCATATATTCATTCTTGATGACCAGGTGGTGAGCAGAGGGGCGGCGTCTTGGGAGTTCTTCGATCTTGTCCGCGGACGGGTCGGCACGGAATATTCCCTGCGGAGCGGTTTTGCGGGCAACACCTGGCTCGACAAGTTGGTGGATGGAACCGGCACCGCGCTTGTCGTCACCGACCCCTCTGGCCAGATCGTGCTGGCGAACGACACCTATGCCAACTGGGCCGGTTTTCCAAACGGTGCCGAGATGATTGGCGGCAATGTGGAGCAATGGATCGACCCGGATCACCGGGCGATGAACAGACAGGCCATTGCCAAGCTGTTGCAACAGGACGAGACCAACCCATATCAATGCCTGCTGCGCGACCGTCCTGGTGTTCCGCACGAGGTCGTCGCCGTTGTTGCGGTGGACAAGACCCCGGCCGGCACCCGCATCGTGGCGTTGATGCGCGACAACAAGGCGCGTAACGACACCGAACGGGCCAGGCGGGAAAGTGAAGCGCACCTAAAGGCCATCACCGAAAATGCCCCCTTTTCCATAATTCTGAAGGATAGTGAGGGGCGCTATGTCGCGATGAACCGCAAGGGCGAGGAATGGATAGGTACAACCATCGCCGAAGCGGCCGGACAGTTTCCCGACGCCATCTATTCCCGGGAGGTGTCCGAGCGGGCGCGAAGAAGGGACCTGGAGGTATTGAATGAAGGGCGGATCGTCAGTTACGAACTTGACGGCAACGATGAAAGTTCGAACCGCACCTTTTGGGCGACAAAATTTCCGATCTTGGATCCGGCCGGATCGTTGGTGGGGTTAGGCACCATCATTTCCGACATTACGGATCGCAAGCAGGCCGAAAATCTTTTGCAGCGGCAGATGGAGGACGCTGAAAAATCCAGTGACGCCAAAACCAGATTTCTGGCGGCGGCCAGCCATGATTTGCGCCAGCCCCTGCATTCGATGGAGCTGATGCTGGAAATACTGGCCCGCATCGTGCAGGAACCCGCGCAGCAGGAACTGGTCTCGGATATTTCTCAGGCGGCCAGTATCGCGGCTGGTCTGTTGAACCCGTTGTTGGATTTCTCCCGCCTGGAAGCGGGCATGGTACAGCCCGAGATCGAGGACTTTCCCATTGCATCCGTATTGCGTGACATGGAGGTTGGCTTCCGCTCTCAGGCGGAAAAAGCCGGTCTGGAACTGCGCATCGTGCCGTCTGAGGCAGTGATCCGAAGCGACCCCGTATTGCTCTCCCTTATCGTTAGCAACTTTCTTTCGAATGCGGTTCGTTACACGGAAAAGGGGCGCCTGCTGTTGGGCTGTCGGCGTCATGGCAAGGCACTGCGTATTGAAGTCTGGGACACCGGGCCGGGTATAGAGGGCAAGCATTTGAACTCTATTTTTGAAGAGTTTTACCAGCTCGAAACGGCTACCCGCGATCGTGACAAAGGTCTTGGTCTCGGCCTTGCCATCGTCAAGGCACAGGCTGGTCTATTGCAACACGAGGTGCGGGTTTCGGCTAAGCCGGGGCGGGGATCGACCTTTTCAATCGAGGTGCCTTTGATCGAGGCCACCGAAAATATTGCCCCGGTGATGGCCGCCGAACCCGTTGAACCCGGATTCCTGGCCGGGCGTCGCATGCTGATTTTGGAGGATGATTTAGGCGTTCGGCGGGCAACCAAAACCCTGCTGGAACGTTGGGGCTGTGATGTGGCATTGGCGGCGAGCCGCAGCGAAGCCATGGAGGTGATATCCGCCGACCCGGCGATGTTCGACCTCATTATCGCCGATTATAACCTGGAACATGGCGACAACGGTGTCGATACCGTGCTGGAAATTCAGCAGCGGTTGGACTACGACATACCGGCAATCATCGTAACGGCTGATATTTCCAATGAAAGCCTGCGGCGCGCTGACATAACCGCATTTCCCATGTTGCAGAAACCATTCCGTCCAGCCGCCCTGCGCGTTGCGATCGCGCAATCAATCCTCAACCATGGGGCAGCGTCTTAATATTAAGAGCAAATCCGCATACGGAGTCCGTTACGCCTAGAGCGGTTCCGGTCTAGGTCAGGCGAAGCTGCCGTCGTCGGTTTTTTTCGTTTCAATTAGAGCCGAACTGGCGATGACGGCTTCGGTTCGGTTGCTGACCCCCAGGCTTTTGAAAATGCGGGTCATATGAACCTTCACGGTGCCAGGCGACAGGCCCAATTCGGTGGCGATGGCCTTATTCGATTTGCCTTCCGCTAAAAGCGCCAACACTTCCTTTTGCCGTGGCGTCAGCACTTCTGACTGGTCGCCACGTTGCGGCCGCTGCGCACTTGCCGGGTCATCCAACAGCGTTGCCGGCAAATAGACGCCGCCGGCCAAAATTAATCGTAACGCGTTGATCATGACGTCCGCGGACGCCGATTTCGGTATATAGCCCGATGCGCCCATTTGAATGGCGCTGCGTACGTCGCTGGCGCGGTCCTTGACCGACATCACCACGACGGTGGTGTCGTGAAAGGCTTCGCACAACGCTTTCAAATCAATCGGGCCGTTAAGTCCGTCGAACATCAGATCGGTTAGTACCAGATCAAAGTGTTCCTGCTGTTGCGGTGCCAATCCAAGCGCCTGATCCAGACTGTTGGCCTCTACAATTTCCACGTTTTCGTCCAATTGGCGCAAAACATGGCGCAGCCCAGCCCAAAATATCGCGTGATCGTCAATGGAAAGGACCCTTATCAGCCCGTTGAAAAAGGCGCTATTGACCGGGTTTCACTCGACGGCGAAACATAACGCGACGAAGGCGGTTTAGCCATCCTCCGAGACGATGAGGACCATCTGAGCGACCAGAACGGCTCCAGCTGGCGCAATAAGCACGCAAATACAGCCATATCCGCCCGCCACGGCCTCCCGCGGGGTGCCGGCGCCGATCAGTTTGCGCATCAGGAGACTCAGATTGTGGCCGGCGACAT
>JAKZRK010000299.1:0-8510 GCA_047518225.1 Alphaproteobacteria bacterium
TCTGCGCGAAAGCGGCCGCAAACGCTGCCCCATTGTCGCGCCGGAATTTGGCAATCGTATCGTGATCGGGGTGGCTGTTGGCGGCGATGAACCGGACCGAGACATTGCGATAGCTCGCCTGCTCAATCCGGCGCGAGGAAAAAATCCCGCTCGCATAACAATAGACCAACAGGCCGAGCATCATGCGCGGGTGATACTGCGCCTTGCCCGAGCCGGTCCGGCTGATGTGGAAGGCGCCCATATCCACACGCTCGGCGGCCTCGACAATAAAATGGGGCAGATCATCATCGGCCACCCAGTCCTTAAGATAAGGCGGCAAAAGCATCCGTTGTGAACGGTCATAAGAGCGAAAATTCTTCATCAAGAATCATACCAGAACAGAGCAGAATTGTAGCGTCAAAACACCCTCAAATCCGACAGACTGCTAGAATATCCCGGCCTCCAGGCCGGCCGCCATGGCCGCGCCGAGGTCATGGCATTGATCCACGAAGTCTTCCTGCCAATCGCCGCGTAGGATCAAGGGCTCCTGCACGGCCCGCCAGCGCAAGCCGGTGACAATGGTTTCCACCCCCCGCCGGGTGCCGGTGCCGTCGTGGCCGGCCCGTATGAACAGGCAATAGGGCCGTCCCTGGGTTTCTTCCAGGCAGGGGTAATAGCTGCGGTCGAAAAAATCCTTCAGGGCGCCGCTCATATAGCCGAGGTTTTCCGTGGTGCCAAGGATAATGCCGCTGGCCGCGAGGACGTCCTTTGGGCCAGCTTTGAACGGGCTGCGCGCCACGACGTCTATGTCTCCGCCCTCGCTGGCGCCACTGGTTACCGCATCGAACAGCCGCCGTGTGTTCGGTGACGGCGCGTGAACGATGATGAGAAGCCGGGCTGCCGTCATAATATCACCGCCTCCTGCCGGGCATGAATGAAGCGCTCTAGAATGTGTTCTAAGCCTCCAATTCCGTATCCCAATAGAGAAAATCGCCCCATGATTCATGTAGATAGTTGGGTGGGAAGGCGCGGCCCCTGTCGTGTAATTGGCGCACCGTGGGACGGTGCGGCGCCATGCGAGGCCGCATGCCGCACGCCTGCGCCATCCGCCCGCCCTTGCGCAGATTGCAGGGTGCACAGGCCGCGACCACATTTTCCCAGGTAGTGCGCCCGCCCTGGCTGCGGGGGAGGACGTGATCAAATGTCAATTCATGGCTGGCACCACAATATTGGCAGATAAATTGATCACGCAAAAACAAGTTGAAGCGGGTGAAGGCGGGATATTTCGCGGGCTGGATATAGCGCCTCAAGGCGACCACGGACGGCAATTCCATGGCAAAGCTAGGCGATCTGATAACCCGGTCGTAGGCTGACAGCACCTGCACCCGATCCAGGAACACCGCCTTTACCACATCCTGCCAGGACCACAAGGACAAGGGGTAGTAGCTCAACGGCTGATAGTCAGCGTTGAGAACCAGAGCGGGGCAACGTTCGAGTGAGGCCTCCATAACCACCATGCCTTGACCAGAGCAAAACTCACGATTCGACAATTTTGGCAATTTAGCGCCAGTTTTGCCAGCCCAATTTACGAATTATGGGTTAAGCACCGTTTAACGAGCGGCAAAGTTCATGAATTTGGCCGTTTAGCCCGCTGTCTCCCGCCGTTTAATATGGCGGTAGTGCAGCCATAACAGGCGGGCGGCATAGGTGCGGTAAGGACGCCAGGGCGCGGCCAGGGGGGCCATTTCCTTGATTGTCGGCCGTTTGGGCAAGTCCAACAGGTCGCGCGCCCCTTCCATCAGGGCGATGTCCGCGGCGGGCCAGATGTCGGGCCGTTGCATCACGGCCAGCAAATAGATCTCCGCCGTCCAGCGGCCAATGCCTTTGATCCAGATCAGATCTTCGATCACCGCCTCGTCCGTCATGCCCCGCAATTTACGGAAATTCAATTGCCCTGACGCCACTGCCACGGCCAGGCTGCGGGCATAGGCCGCCTTTTGCCGGGATAGGCCAAAGGCGCGCAAGGCACCGTCGTCATGGGCCAGAACCGCCTTTGGATTGACCGTTCCCAGGCCGTGGCGCAACCGGCGCCAGATGGCATTGGCCGAGGCGATGGAGAGCTGCTGCTGCACGATGATCTTCAGCACTGTTTCAAAGCCGCCCGGCCGTTTGCGCGAGGGGGGCTCTCCATGCCGCCGTAAGACCTCGGCAAAGCGTGGTTCCAACAGCCCGACCTGGTGAAATCCGTCTTCCATGGGTTCCTATCACCGCAACGCGGTATTAGTCGTCATCGGCGGCGGGCGGCGCGGGGGGCCGGTTGTTGTCAAGCAGGGCGAGAACCTGGGTCAACAAGGCACCGGTTTTTTGCCGGTAGGCGGCCACATCCATCCCCCGCCAGTCATAAAACCCGGTACCCGTCTTGGCGCCCAAATGGTTGGCGGCAAATTTCCGCTGCACCAGCGCGCTGGGTTCCCTAGCCAGATGCAGGGTGGGGATCAATTCCCGCTGGGCCAGGGCGTGGGTATCCAGGCCGGATAGATCCTTTTGCTCGATCATGCCGGTCACGCTCATGCGCGGCCCCAGTAACTGCTTGGCCGCCAGGTCGACGTCCTCGGCGCTGCAGATACCCCGTTCGATCATATCGTAGGCCTCGTGATAAAGGGCCTGTTGCAGGCGGTTGATCAACAACCCGTCGATGGGTTCGGACAAGGTGATGGGTAGCTTGCCGGCCTGGCGCAATACGGCCACTGCCCGTTCGATGGTGGCGCTGTTGCTTTGGGCGACGGCGGCGACCTCGACGACGGGCGTGACATCGGCGGGCTGGAAATAATGCATGCCGCAGAACTTTTCCGGATAGCGCAAGGCATCGGCCAATTTCTGCAAGGGTAGGGACGAGGTGTTGGAAGCGATAATGGCCGCACCGTGATAGGCCGCCTCGATCCGGGCATTGAGCGCCAGCTTCAGATCGATTATTTCCGGAATGGTTTCGACGATCAATTCCGGCGCCGCCTCGGGCAGGTCGCCCAAAACCTCGATGTCCGGATCGACGCCGCTGACAGCGTCCGGATCGCGGCTCAAAATCCCCGTCTTCAGGCCCGCCCTGGCAAATGTAAGGGCGATGCCCCTGCCCATGACGCCCGACCCTGCAACCAGCACCGTGATCGTGCTATCTGACATGCTATCCTCCTCAAACGAATTCATTCGATCCCTGATAGCCCAATAGGCCCACCTTTGTCACCGACCCCCGTCGTTAGATTTGCGCCCAGTCCCACCGGTCCGCTGCACCTGGGCAATGGGTATTCCGCCCTCTACAGCTTCCAGGCGGCCCGCCGTCTGGGCGGGCGTTTTTTGTTACGGGTGGAAGATATTGATCAAACCCGCTGCCGGCCCGAGCATGAAGCCGCCATGCTGGAGGACCTGGCCTGGCTGGGTCTGATCTGGGAACAGCCGGTGCGCCGGCAATCGGAACATATGGCCGACTATGCCGCTGCCTTGGAAACCTTGACGGGGGCGGGCCTGACCTATCCCTGTTTTTGCACCCGCAAACAAATCGCCCGGGAAATTGCCGCCGCGCCCTCGGCCCCTCATGGCCCGGACGGCGCCCTTTATCCCGGTACCTGCCGGCATCTATCGCCAGAGGAGGGGCAGGATAAAATTGCCGGCGGCGTGGCCTACGCCATCCGTCTGGACGTTGGCCGGGCCGCCGGGCGGGTTGGCCCGGGGTTGCGGTGGCATGACCGGCAGCGTGGCGCGCAGCCATTGCGGGCCGGCTTGCATGGAGATGTGGTTCTGGCCCGCAAGGACACGCCTACCTCCTATCATCTGGCGGTTACCGTGGATGACGCCCTGCAGGAGATTACCCTTGTGACCCGTGGCGCCGATCTGTTCGCAGCTGCCCATGTGCATCGTCTGTTGCAGGCGTTGTTGGATTTGCCGACGCCGGAATACGATCATCATCCCCTGTTGCGTGATAATGATGGCGTCCGCTTGGCCAAGCGCGATGGCGCCGTAAGTTTGGCGCAGTGGCGCCGGGAAGGCCACGACCCGGCGCAGCTTCGCCAAGCCATGGGTTTTGTCCGGTAATTCTATTTATCAAGTAAGCGGCACGGATCGAACCTGTAACCTCTTGACCGCGGCCGTTTGCGCCGGAGGAAGAGTAACAGCGACGGCCACTCTCACCGAGGCCATAGGCACCGATCCGCGCCTGAGATAAAGTTTGCATTCTAATGATCACGGGAAACATGATGGCCGTCACACTTGGTGTATGTTTTTCCTCTAGTGCAGATAAGTATCCGATCATGACAACGGCGGCCGGCTTATGGCCGGCCGCCGCCAGAGAGAGGTTGATCAGTTAAAATTACCGCCGATGTCATTGGGGAGGGGGTACTCGACATCGGGCCTCCGAGCCGCTAATCACGACTCGTTTCGTCGACCATAGATGGAGACGCTGGCGGAATTTGGAAGTGATCAAGATCACGGTTCGGCAATTTTTTCGCGGCACCGTGAAAGAGTTGGAAAGAGGTTGACGATGCAAGCTGCCAGCCCCCCGGACGAGGCCATAACCGGCGACGAATTATTACCCTTATGCGGCGCGGCGATGGCGGCGGCCGATGATCTGTTGGCCCGCGCCCGGCAAAGCGTACGGGCCCTGGTGACCAGGGATGGCGCCATCGATGGCGGCCTGATCGAGGCGCAACAATTCGCGGTGCATGGCCTGGCCTGGCTGGCGACCTATGGCGAGGCCCTGCGGCAAAGCCTGGCCTGGGCGGAACAATTGTCCCAGGCCGGCCGCTTTGGCGCCATGGAGCAATTGCTGCTGCAACTGGGTTTTGCCGGTTATCTGACGGAAATGGCCAATGGCATCGCCATGAGCCAGATCGAGGTCGTGCGTCCGGCTGATCTGGGCCTTGATGGCGATGATCTGGCGGCATTTGGCGGGGCGGCGGTCGAACGCCTGATGCGCCTTGGCAATACCCAAGTCACCCGTGACCGCCTGGCCGCGATGTTGGTCGAGGCCGCCGGCGGGGCGGAGTTCGGCGAACTGGGTCTGGATGAAACATTGACCTTGGTGCGCGATCAATTCCGCCGCTTCACCGAGGATCACGTCACCCCCGACGCCCACGGCTGGCATTTGCGCGACGAATTAATTCCCCTGGACGTGGTCGGGGCGATGAGCGACATGGGCGTCTTCGGCCTGACCATTCCGGAGCAATATGGCGGCCATGGCATGGGCAAGACCGCCATGTGCGTGGTCTCGGAAGAGCTTTGCCGGGGTTACATCGGCGTCGGCTCCCTTGGTACCCGTTCCGAGATCGCCGCCGAATTGATCCTGCATGGCGGAACGGAGGAACAGCGCCAGGAATGGCTGCCCAAGATTGCCTCAGGTGAAATTCTGCCCACGGCGGTCTTCACGGAACCGAATGTAGGATCGGACCTGGGCAGTGTCGGCACCCGGGCCACCCGCGACGGTGATATTTACCGGATACAGGGCAACAAGACCTGGATCACCCACGCCGCCCGCGCCGACATGATGACCCTGTTGGCGCGGACCGATACGGATCAGCCTGGCTATCGCGGCCTGTCCATGTTCCTGGCGGCCAAACCACGGGGCCAGGGCGATGATCCCTTTCCCGCCAAGGGCATGTCCGGCGGCGAGATCCAGGTGCTGGGCTATCGCGGCATGAAGGAATACGAGATCGCCTTCGACGGCTTCGAAGTGGCGGCGGAAAATCTGCTGGGTGAGGAGGAAGGCAACGGCTTCAAGCAATTGATGGCAACCTTTGAATCCGCCCGCATTCAGACCGCGGCCCGGGCCGTGGGCGTGGCCCAGAACGCCTTCGAGCTGGGCCTAAACTATGGTATCGAGCGCCAGCAGTTTGGCGGCCCGATCGTGCGCTTTCCCAGGGTGGCGGGCAAATTGGCCTGGATGGCCGTGGAAATTATGCTCTCGCGGCAACTGACCTACCACGCGGCCCGGCAAAAGGATCGGGGCCGGCGTTGCGATCTGGAAGCCGGCATGGCCAAGTTACTGGCCGCCCGCGTGGCCTGGTCATCCGCCGACAACGCGGTGCAGATCCACGGCGGCAACGGTTTCTCGTTGGAATTCCCCATCTCCCGGGTCCTCTGCGATGCCCGCATCCTGAACATTTTCGAAGGGGCCGGCGAAATCCAGGCCCAGGTCATCGCCCGCCGCCTGCTGGAAAGCCATAATTAGGTTATGCGCGTTATGGGGACAGAGTTATGGTTTCCTGAATGCCGTGGCCGGCTTGGTCGTGTCGGCGTAAAATTTGCCACCGCCCGTGGCCCGGCCCGGTAGGGGAGGTAGCGTAAATGGCGGCACGGACCGGCGAACAATTCCTATCGGCTCTGCGCGATGGGCGGGAGCTTTGGGTCGGCGGCGACAAGGTGGCGTCGATTGCGGATCATCCCGCCCTGGCCGGGGCCGCCAGGGCCTTGGCCGAGGTTTACGATCTGCAATACCGTGAAGCCGGCGATTGCCTGATGCCGGATCCCGAAACCGGCGAGCCCATGAACGTCAGCCATATGATCCCGCGCTCTCGCGAGGATCTCGAGCGGCGTCATCGGGGCCTGGAGCGGATCGCGGAATATTCCATGGGCCTGATGGGACGGACTCCCGATTACATGAACGTGACCTTCGCCGGCTTCGCCGGGCGGGCGGACGAATGGGCCATCAACGGCAACGGGCGGGGAGCCGAAAATCTCGTCAATTATCAAAAAATGCTGGCGCGGGAGGACCTTTCCCTAACCCACACCATCGTGCATGCCACCGTCAATCTGGCCACGGGCACGGTACCCGACGGCTTCGATGCGGCCCAATTGCACAAGGTGGAAGAAAGTGAACACGGCATCGTCGTGCGCGGCTCGCGGGTGTTGGCGACGCTGGCGCCGTTCGCCGATGAACTGGCGGTCTACCCGGGCACGCCCATGCCGGACGCGGCGGCGCAACACGCGCTGACATTTTGCATTCCCATGGACACGCCGGGCCTTAAATTCATCTGCCGGGACAGCGTCGCGGTGAACTCCAACAAATTCGATCATCCCCTCTCCTCCCGGTTCGACGAGCAGGACGCGTTCGTGATTTTCGACGATGTCGAGGTGCCCCACGACCGCCTGTTCATTGACGCCAACCTGGAAGCGTACAATACGGTGATGCAGACCAGCTGGTGGCCCAACATCTTGCAACAGACCATGATCCGCGCCCACACCAAGCTGGAGTTCGCCCGGGGCCTTGGCCTCCGCATGGCGGCGGCGATCAACCGCGACGATGGCCAGACGCAACAGATGCTGGGGGAAATCGCCATGTTCGCGGAATTCGCCCGGGCCTGCATCTATGCCGGGGAACAGTCCGCCCGCGAATACGGCAACGGCATGTGGTGTTGTGGGCATCCGCCATTGATGGCGTTGCGCGCCGCGCTGCCCGCCTGGTTCCCCCGCGTCAATGAAATAATCCGCCAGATCGGCTCCCACAACCTGCTGACGACGCCATCCAGGGCGGCTTTGGACGATGCCGAGCTGCGGCCCTTGATCGACCGCTATCTTATGGGCGTCGGCGTCGATGCAGAACAGCGCGACCGCGTCTTCCGGCTGGCCTGGGACTTTACCGGTACCGCGCTGGGCAGCCGGAACGAGCAGTATGAGCGGTTTTATCTTGGCTCCGTTGGCCGCAATCTGACGGCCGCGCACACTTTTCTGGACCGCGGGCGCGCCGCGCGCCTGGTCGATCGTTTCCTGACGGAGGCATTGGATTGAGTGAAGGTGCCGGCAGCTAAATAGACCCGACAACCCGTCAATTCTCTTTCCAGGCGCCCGGTGATTTGCTAGACGCATGAATTCACGGCACGGATGGGTGCCCGAGTGGTTGAAGGGACCGGTCTTGAAAACCGGCAGGCGTGAAAGCGTCTCGTGGGTTCGAATCCCACCCCATCCGCCAGCCACCCCGGCGACGCAGTCTCTTCATCGCATAGCTCGGCCAAGCCGCGGGAAACAGGGCCCGTTTCGCGGTCAAACGGAATTCTGAGCTCCTGAACCCGGGAGCATTTCCGGCCATTGCCGGGCTTCGCGGCGTGTGGTCTCCGCGAGCGCGATGCAAGGGTGAGTTTGGCGGGAACAGGGAATTTTTGCGATTACGGCCTCAAAACAGGGAGATTGTAGCGAACTGCCGACCAAAATGAAGAAATTATCTTTTTTTATCAATGACTTCTAAACTTTCCTGTTTTTCTGCAAAACAGGGGGAAGGGCAGTCGATATCAGGGAAGCAAATGAAGGGAACAGGAAATGATCCGTGCCGTCTTGCCGTAGTCGAGTGAGCGGGATGTGGGTGCTAATCCCTATTCCGGCGATGTTGCAATTCCGATTTGGACGGCTTGTTGCGACCAAGCGAGCGGTATTGGGCCCTTGAGGAGCTGTGTCAGTGTTACCCCTGCGGATTGGCGCCCTTCAACAATCGCTCTCTGGATCTCCGGTGCCAGAAAGGCCAGGCGAACGAGCCGGCGCCGATATGGCGTATCCGG
>JAKZRK010000300.1:0-6158 GCA_047518225.1 Alphaproteobacteria bacterium
CGGGGAAAAGTCGCTGGAACTCGGGTAGCGAATGCGGGAATGGGAGATCGGCGCGGTCGAGAACATCCATGGCGCGCTCCCCTATATCCGGTTTGCGCCCATTCTAGCCCTAGTGGGTGTGGGTGTAAACCGGATAGGCAATGTTTTAACTCAAGCGCGCCTCACGAGGTCTTGAGCGCGATTTTTAATTGAGGCCTTGCGTTACAAAATTCCCAGGCCATATCTGGGGTCATAACCGGTCCAGGCTTATACATCGGGAGAGGTCGCCGTAGGCCCATGTCACGAATATTCATTGCGCTCGGTATTCTGTCGTTAACCATCGCGGGCTTTCAGTCACCTGCCGCTGCCGCTTTGTTTTATCCAAAGACCCATACCCTGGCCAATGGCATGCTGGTGGTCGTGATCGAAGATCACCGTGCGCCCGTGGTCGCCCATATGGTCTGGTACAAAGTTGGTGCCGCGGACGATCCGCCAGGTAAATCCGGTATCGCCCATTTCCTGGAACATCTGATGTTCAAGGGCACGCCAAAAGTGCCTTCGGGTCAGTATTCCAAGATCATTGCCCGCAATGGCGGTCGTGACAATGCCTTCACCTCATATGATTACACTGGCTATTTCCAGAATGTGGCCCAGGATAAATTGGATCTGGTCATGGGCATGGAAGCCGACCGCATGACAAACCTGGCGTTGACGGCGGACGATGTGGAGACCGAAAAGGCCGTGGTGCTGGAGGAACGCCGATCCCGCACGGATAACGATCCGGCGGCCCAACTGCGTGAAGCCATGAACGCGGCGCAATATCTGGCCCACCCCTACGGCATCCCGGTGATCGGCTGGAAGCATGAAATCGAGACGCTGAACCTGGCCGACGCCCTGGCCTTTTACCGCCGGCATTACGCCCCCAACAATGCTATTCTGGTGGTGGCCGGCGATGTCGAGGCAGAGGCGGTCTTTGCCCTGGCGGAAAAACATTTTGGCCCCTTGGCACGCGCCGCCATACTCCCCCGCCGGCGCCCGCAAGAGCCGCCACAACTGGCGGCGCGGCAGGTTGTTTTCAAGGACGGCCGGGTCAGTCAGGCGGATTGGCGGCGCAGCTATCTCGCTCCCACTCGATCCGCCGGTGCCAGCCAACACGCCATTCCGCTTAGTTTATTCGCAGATATGCTGGGTGGCGGCACCACCTCGCGGCTTTATCGCGATCTGGTGGTGAAGCGTAAACTGGCGGCCAGCGCGGGTGCTTATTACAGTGCGACCGGCTTGGATCAAGGCCGTTTCATGCTGTACGCGACCCCTTCGCCCGGCGTCAGCCTGCAAGAGGTGGAAGCGGCCGTGGATGAAACCATCGCCGCGGTCCTGAAGGATGGCTGGCCGGCCGCGGACCTGGAACGCTCGCGTACCGGATTGCTGGCGGCATCGGTCTATGCGCGGGATAGCCTGTTCACTTCACCTAGAATTTTTGGCGACGCCCTGACCTCGGGCCTTAGCGTGGAACAGGTTGAATCCTGGCCCGATGAAGTTCGGGCCGTAAAGATGAAAGATGTCATGTCGGCCGGCCGGGCGGTGCTTAAAATGGCTCACTCGGTAACCGGACTGTTGCTGCCGGAAGAGAAGGAGGGGAAATGATGGCGATCCTGACGCGGTCCTTTCCGACGACCGCCCTCTGTCTCGTTCTGGTCCTGCTGGCGCCGCTCGCCGCCAATGCCACCAAGGTGTTGGAAGTTCGCAGCCCCGGCGGGATCACCGCCTGGCTGGTGCGGGAGCCGACTATTCCGCTGTTGAGCGTCAAATTCTCCTTCCTCGGCGGTGCCAGCCTGGATCAACCGGGCCGCAAGGGTACCGCCAATCTGGTTTCGGGGCTGTTGGATGAAGGCGCGGGGCCGTACGATTCCCTGGCCTTTCAAACGCGGCTGCAGGATTTGGCTGTTCGCATGAGTTTTAGCGCCGACCGCGACAACTTTTCCGGCGGCCTGCGCACCTTGAGCGCCAATCGCGACGCCGCATTCGAGTTATTGCGCCTGGCTCTGAACGAACCCTGTTTCGGAGCGGAGGCGGTGGAGCGGGTCCGCCGGCAAATCATCACCGGCCTGGTTGAGGGCCAGGAGGATCCCGGCACCATCGCCGGGCGGTTATGGTTCGCCACCGCTTTTCCGGACCACCCTTACGGTCTGCCTGGCAATGGCACTATTGAAAGCGTCAAGGCCATCGGGGTGGACGATTTGCGGGACTTTCTGGGCCGCGCCCTGGCGCGCGACCGTCTGACGATCGGCGTGGTCGGCGATATATCGGCGGCGGAACTGGGGCCTCTGCTGGATAAAACCTTTGGCGCCCTGCCGGCCAGCGTGGCGATAGCGCCAGTGCCCGAAACCATGCCCATGGGCGCGGGTGTCTTGAAGGTGGTGCGGAAGTCGATTCCGCAAAGCCGGGTAATGTTTGGTGGCCCTGGCCTGAAGCGCGATGATCCCGATTGGTATGCGGCATATGTGCTGAATTATGTTTTGGGCGGCGGCGGCTTTTCCTCGCGTCTGAATGAAGAGGTGCGCGAGAAACGGGGACTTGCCTATTCGGTCTATAGCTATCTTTATCCCCTGGATCATGCGGCCATCCATATGGGGGGCGTCGGCACCCAGAACCAACGGGTGGGCGAGGCGCTGACGGTGATCAAGGAACAGATCGCCCTGGCCGGCGAGAACGGCATTACCGAGGCGGAATTGGCCAACGCCAAGACCTATTTGAATGGCTCGTTTCCCCTGCGGTTGACCTCGTCGGGGCGAATCGCACGCTTGCTATTGGCCATTCAACGGGAAAATTTGGGGATCGATTATATGGACCGGCGCGCAAGCCTGATCAATGCCGTGACCATGGCGGATATTCGCCGTGTCGCGAAACGGCTGTTGCGCCCGGAAAACCTGTTGATCGTGGTGGTTGGCCAACCGGTGGGACTGACCAGCAGCGAATAGGGGCATGGGTCCGCTTCCGGCAAAGGCCGGGCTCTGATAGCGTGGCGCCATGGTAAAAGCGCTTCCCATTCAACAGGATATTTCCGGCTGTCTGCAGGCCGCCGCCGGACCGGTGGCCATGGCCGAGGGCGAGCTGGCGCCATTGTTACGGCAATGCGAGACGGCGCGCCTGCGTTTCGCCGAGGCATTGACGCTGGGTAATCTCGCACCCCTGGCCCTGGCCCGCCGCCGCGAAGATCTGGCCGGCTTGCAAACGATTGCCGACGATTGGCGCCGGCGCTTTCGCCGGGTGGTGCTGTTTGGCATCGGCGGCTCGGCGCTTGGCGCCCGCGCCTTGGCCGCCCTTGCGCCCGGCACCAATGGTGATATCCCAACGCTCTGTGTGCCGGATAATCTGGACCCTGATTTAATGGCGTCGGTGCTGGCGCCCGACGATCTGGCCCATACCGGGTTCCTGGTTGTTTCCAAATCGGGCGGTACCGGGGAAACCCTGGCCCAGGCCCTGACCGCCGTTTCCGCGCTGCGTGATAACCTGGGCAAAACGGCGCCACGGGATCATTTTCTGGCGATCAGCGAACCGGGCCGGGGGGCACTGCGGCAATTGAGCGCCGACATCGGCGCCCCGGTGCTGGATCACGACCCGGACGTGGGGGGCCGGTTCTCGGTCCTCTCGCTGGTGGGCTTGCTGCCTGCCATGATATTGGGCCTGGATGGGCAAAGCGTACGAAACGGCGCGCAAGCGGTTTTGGAACATGCCCTGGCCACGCCCGACAGCCCGCCGGCCGTGGGCGCGGCTCTGCAAGTCGGCCTGCAACGCCGTGGGCTGGGCCAATCGGTTCTGCTGGCCTATGGCGAGGGTTTCAAGCCGTTCGTGCGCTGGTACCGCCAACTTTGGGCGGAAAGCCTGGGCAAGCAGGGTCAGGGCACCACGCCTATCGATGCCGTGGGCCCGGTCGATCAGCATAGCCAGTTGCAGCTCTATCTCGACGGCCCCGTGGACAAGCAATTCACCTTGTTGATGTCGCAGCAGGCCGGGCGCGGCCCGCTGGTGGACGCGAATCTTGCCAATGGCCTGGGCCAGAATTATCTGGCGGGGCGGCGGATCGGCGATCTGGTGGCCGCCATGCAGGCGGCCACGGCGGATTCCCTGATCAAGCATGGCCGCCCGGTGCGCCGCCTGAGGGTGGAGAAGTTGGATGAAACCAGCCTGGGCGCGCTGTTCATGCATTTTATGTTGGAAACTCTGTTCACCGCTGATCTGATGGGGGTGGATCCCTTTGGCCAACCGGCGGTAGAGGAAAGCAAGGTATTGGCCAGACGTTATCTGAAGGAGGGCGCGCCATGAGCCGTCTGCGCAGACTGCCGGAAATTACCGTCAACCGTATCGCCGCGGGCGAGGTGGTGGAGCGCCCCGCCTCCGCCCTGAAGGAACTGGTTGAAAACGCCATTGACGCCGGTGCGGACCAAATCGACATCGTCTTGCTGAACGGCGGACGGGAATTGATTTCTGTCAGCGATAACGGCGCCGGCATGTCGGCGGACGATTTGGCGCTGGCGGTGCAGCGGCACGCGACCTCGAAACTGCCCGACGAGGATCTGCGGCATATTCAGTGGCTGGGGTTTCGCGGCGAGGCATTGCCCTCGATCGGCGCCGTCGCCCGCCTGACGATTGCCTCCCGCGCCGCCGATGCCGACAATGGAAGTGAAGCCTGGCGCATCGGTGTCGATGGCGGCCAGGTTGGCGAGGTGACACCCACGGCCCAGGCTGTTGGCACCCGTGTCGAGGTAAGGGATTTATTCTTTGCCACGCCGGCCCGCCTGAAATTCTTGAAAACCACGCGGACGGAATTCCAACATGCGGCCGATGCGGTGAAACGCCTGGCCATGGTGCGCCCGGATATTGCCTTCACGCTGTCCGACGGGGAGAGGCGTAGCGTTGATCTGAGCGCCAGTGGCGGTGATTTGTTCGACGCCCGGCTGGCCCGGCTGGGCGCCGTCATGGGCCGGGAATTCGCCGATAACGCTATTGCCATCGATGCGGAACGTGAAGGCCTGCGCCTGACCGGTTATGCCGGCCTGCCGACCCTGAACCGCGCCAACAGCCGCATGCAATATCTGTTCGTCAACGGCCGGCCGGTGCGTGACCGCCTGTTGGCGGGCGCCTTGCGGGCCGGTTATATGGATGTGCTAGCCCATGACAGGCATGCCATGGCGGCGCTTTTTCTCGAGGTGCCGGCGGAAGCGGTGGACGTCAACGTTCACCCCATGAAGGCGGAAGTGCGCTTCCGTGATCCGGGCCTGGTGCGTGGATTGCTGGTCTCGGCCCTGCGCCATGCCCTGGCGGGCGCCGGCCACCGCAGTTCAAGCACGGTCAGCACGGCCGCCCTGGGCCGGGTGCGGGAGCAGGGCTTCAACCTGCCATACCGTCAGGGAATGGGACATCAAGGCGCGGGACGAGGTGGTGTTGCTGTGATGGAGGCGGCGGCGGCCTTTCAATCGCCCTTTGCCGCCACGGCGGAGCCCTCCGCCCGTCTGGAACCAGCCCCCGAGGGCGACAACGTGGTGGCGGCCAACGATTATCCCCTGGGCGTGGCCCGGGGCCAGTTGCACGAGACCTACATCGTGGCGCAGACCGCAAACGGTATCGTGATTGTCGATCAACATGCGGCCCATGAACGGTTGGTGATGGAACGCATGCAGGCGCAACTGGCGGACCGTGGCGTCACGCGGCAGATATTATTGCTGCCCGATGTGGTGGAACTGGATGAGGACGGCGCCCAGCGACTGAGCGCGCGGGCCGATGAACTGGCCGAACTGGGCCTGGTCCTGGAGGCGTTTGGCAACGGCGCGGTGGTCGTGCGGGAAATTCCCGCGCTTTTGGGGGAGAGCGATATCCAGGGACTGGTCCGGGATCTGGCGGACGAACTGGCCGAGATGGATCAGGCCCTGGCCCTGCGCGAGCGTCTGGATAGTGTTTGTGCCTCCATGGCCTGCCACGGCAGCGTCCGCGCCGGCCGCCGCCTGAGCGTGGAGGAAATGAATGCCCTGCTGCGCGAGATGGAGCGCACCCCGCGCTCGGGCCAATGCAGCCATGGCCGCCCCACCTATGTGGAATTACAGCTAAGCGATATCGAAAGCCTGTTCGGGCGCCGTTAGCCCATTTTCAGTATTCCTTGAGTCACGCCGCCGTGGATTGCCGGG
>JAKZRK010000301.1:0-24587 GCA_047518225.1 Alphaproteobacteria bacterium
CAACAGCTTCGACTTCCGCGCCGAGCCTCAATTCAGTGACGACCTGATTCCACTTCCGCGATTTCGGCAGGATGCCCAGTCTTACGTGGCCCATTTCGGATTCCCTCCCCTGGTAAGGAGGGTGCCGCCAACACCTTGGGCGAGCAAGGCATATCTGCCCCTCGTGCTTACCTGTCGCTTACCCGGAAAGAAAAGGCTTAGGCCGTTGTGACCTAAGCCTTTGAAATAATTGGTGGGCGCACACGGACTCGAACCGTGGACCCGCTGATTAAGAGTCAGCTGCTCTGCCAACTGAGCTATGCGCCCGACCGGGGCCGGGTATAGCAAATTGCTAGGTGGGTTGTCGATGGCTATTGCCGACCCCCTGGTTGCTTCGCCTCAGCCCCGCAGGGTTTCGTCGCGGCATTTGACCATGCGCAGGGGGGTGTAGATCAGGGCCACGGTGCCGTCCTGCTTCACCACCTTGTTGCGGGTGCGGACCAGGCCGCGGCCGGGGCGGCTTTTCGACAGCCGGGCCTCGATCACCTCGCATTCCACGTGCAGGGTATCGCCGGCGAAAACCGGGGCCTCGATGCTCAATTCCATGTTCAGGAAGGCAAAGCCCGTATGCTGCATGGTGGCCTGCACCAACAGGCCCTCGGCGAAGGTATAGCCCAACGCGCCCGGCGCCACCCGGCCCTTGATGTCGCTTTCGGCGGCCAGGAACTCCATGTTCATGAACAACACCTCGGTCATGCCGGTGGTGTTGATGAAGTTGACGATATCCGCCTCGGTGATGGTGCGCCCGATGGTCTGAAAGGTGCGGCCCAGGGGCAGATCCTCGAAATAAAAGCCCAGGCCGACAATTTCCAAATTGCTCATGTGGCGTTCCTTTTATGTGTCTGGCCAGGCCGGCCCTCTCCCCCACCCGGCCGCCCCAATCATACGATTTCGTGGGCGGCCGGGTGGGGGAGAGGGCCGGCCTGGCATCGGAAAAAGCATCAACCGCGCCCCAGCAGATTATTGGCGATGATGTCGCGCTGAATTTGATTTGTGCCTTCGACGATCTGCAGCACCTTGGCGTCGCGGAAATAGCGGTTGATGGGATAGTCGTTGGAGATGCCGGCGGCGCCGAACAATTGCACCGCCTCCGTGGCCACGGCCATTGCCGTATCCGTGGCATGGGCCTTGGCCATGGCCGAGGCCTGGGATAATTCCGCCCCCACGATGCCCCCATCCACCATGGCCCCGGCGCGATAGACCAGATTGCGCGCCGCCTCGATCTGAATAGCCATGTCGGCGAGCATCCAGCGCACCCCTTGGAAATCAATGACCTTTTGGCCGAACGCTGCCCGCCCGCGGACGAAATCGATGGCCAGGTCCATGGCCCCTTGGGCCAGGCCGACGCCACGGGCCCCGATGATCGGGCGGGATTTGTTGAAAGCTTCCATGACGATCTTGAAACCGCCGCCCTCCGGGCCCAGGCGGCTGTCCTCGGAGACGAAGACGTCGTCCAGAAACAGCGGACAGGACGGCACGCCCCGCGCACCCATCTTGTTTTCCGCCCCGCCGATGGTGAAACCGGGGCTGTCCCGCGCCACGATGAACAGGTTGAGGCCGCTCCCCTTGTCGTCATTTTCCGCGATCTTCGCCGCTACCAGGACAAAATCAGCGACGGAGGCGTTGGTGCACCAGATCTTGGCGCCGTTCAGGCGATAGCCTCCGTCTGCCTGTTGCGCCCGGGTGCGGATGCCGGCCACGTCCGAGCCGCTTTGCGCTTCCGTGGTGGAGATGGCGCCGCGCAGATCGCCGCTGGCCAAGCCGGGCAGGAAACGTTTTTTCTGGGCCTCGGTGCCACCCGCCAGAATGGCGCCGAAGGGCACCCATTGCACCACCAGCAGATAGGCGGTGTTGTAACAGACCCGGCACAGCTCCTCCACCGCCACGCAGGCCGAGAGCATGCTGCCCGAACCGCCGTACTGGGTTGGGAAGGGCAGGGTGAACAGGCCCAGTTCTTGCAACAGATCGAACATGTCCTGGGGATAGGCCCCCTCGGCGTCGATGGCGGCGGCCCGCGGCGCCACCTTTTCCACCGCCACCCGGCGGACAGCATCCTGAACCTGGCGTTGTTCCTCGGATAATGTGAACGTCACCCATATACCCCTGGATAATGATTTCGCCGTGATCATATGCGGTTTTAAGTCATTCGCCACGGCGAAAAGGGGGCGCCGGCCGGACAATTCTCAAAATTGGCTGAACCGCCCGCTCCCCCGCCCATCACGGGGCAAGGCAAGACAAGCCGAGTTGGCCAATCCCCTTGTCATGACCCCTCGCGGGGATTAACTGTTATCCTGACGGGATCACCACGGGGATGAGAGCGCGATGTATACGGCGACGACGCGGGATATTACGGTGCGGGTGCGGCCGCAATTTCTGGCCGAGCAATCGGACCCGGCGACGGATCAATATTTCTGGCTCTATTCCATCACGATCGAAAACGGCGGCACCGAGACGGTGCAACTGTTGAACCGGCATTGGATCATCACCAATGCCAATGGCCAGGTGGAGGAAGTGCAGGGCCCTGGCGTGGTCGGTGAACAGCCCGTATTGGCGCCGGGCGAAAGCTTTGAATACACCTCCGGCTGCCCCCTGAAGACCCCGTCGGGCATCATGGCCGGAACCTATGAAATGGTCGGCACCGAGGGCCCTCTATTCGATATCGAGATCCCGGCCTTCTCCCTGGACAGTCCCTATCAGCCCCGGCAGATGAACTAGCCATCTTCGTTTACACCAGTACGCCAAGGCGCACGGCTCCACGGATTAATGGTGACAGTTTACTTAATTCGTACCCGTCCGAGCACGATGCACCGCCGGAATCCGAATTAAGTAAACTGTCACCATTAATCCGCAGTCGCGGCCGTAATTGGATTCGATGCCCGTTAATCCCGCTTGACTACCTGGATCGCCTCGAAGCCTTCGAACCGGGGCGGGCCGAGGTAGAGGTTTTGCCGCCCTTCGCCCGTCTTGGCCGCGTTGGCGTGGGCCTGGCGAAAAGCATCCGATTTCGTCCAGTCTTCGAACTGGCCTTGGCTTTGCCAGCACGTGTGGGAGGCATAGAGGGTGTGGTCCTCGGTCTCCGGGCCACGCAGAAGACGGAACTCAATAAATCCGGGCACGGCGCCCAGATGGGTTTCCCGCTCGGCCCAGATGCGTTCGAATTCCCCTTCGCAGCCCTTGGCCACGCGAAAGCGGTTCATGGCGATATACATGGCAATGTCCTTTTTCCAAGGGTCGCGACGCGACCCTTGTATTGCGTTCATGTGCCAAAGTTCTGGCACCTGGGGCTGCGCGCGTCGATGATCCCTGCGTCCGTAATCATCGCTATTATAAATTCTGAGTCATTCCCGCGTAAGCGGGAAGCCATATGTTCCCAACCCGTGACGCCCGTTGCCCTGGATGCCCGCATTCGCGGGCATGACGGTAGAGGTACCGCTATCACCAAGCAACGGGCAGGGTGGTCAGGCCGCGCAGGGTAAAGGTCATGCGCCAGTCCAGATCGTCCGGCTTCGCCAGGCGCAGGTTGGGCAGGCGCTTGATCAGGGTGGTGAAGGCGATCTCGGCCTCGATACGGGCCAGAGGCGCGCCGATGCAGTGATGGATGCCGCCGCCGAACGAGGTCGGGCGCACATCTTTCCGGTCCACCTTGAAATCCTCCGCCTCTTCATAGCGTTCGGGATCGCGGTTGGCCGCGCCGAGAAGGCTGATGATGGGCTCGCCCGCCGGCACGGTAACGCCGCCGATCTCCACATCCTCCATGGCCACCCGCCCGGTCATCTGCACCGAGCTGTCAAAGCGCAGCATCTCTTCCACCGCGCTGGTCACCAGGGAGGGATCGGCCTTCAGCTTCTCCCATTCTTCCCGATAGGACAATATGCCCAGCAGGCCGTTGCCCAGCAGGTTCACGGTGGTCTCGTGGCCGGCTCCGAACAGCAGGATAATGTTGCCGATCAATTCTTCATCGCTCAATTTGTCGCCATCGTCCGCGGCTTGCAGCAATTCCGTGGTGATGTCGTCGCCGGGATTTTTCCGCCGCCGCGCGAACAAGGTCCTAAAATAGTCGGCTTGTTTCAGGTGACCTTCATTGATTGCCTTCAGTTCATCCGGGGTCAAGGGCGTGGGATCGATCAAGCGGCCGGCCATGCGGGAGCCTTCGAAAAACTGTGCGCGCTCGTCCTGGGGGATGCCCAGCATGTCACAGATCACATGCACGGGCAGGGGATGGGCGAAATCGCGGATGAAATCCATCTCCCCCTGATCCTGGACCATGTCCAGGCTGCTATCCACCAGTTGCTGTATACGCGGGCGCAGGGCCGTCAGATGCCGGGGCGCGAAGGCGCGCGCCACCAGGCCGCGCACGCGGCCGTGATCGGGCGGGTCCATGACCAGCATCCAATGGCGCATGGAGGCAAAGACCGGCTGTTGCCAGATGTCCGGGCCATGGGCCCGCTCGGTCCGCGCCACGAAGCCCTTGCCGAAACTCTTGTTGCGCAGGATCTCGGTCACGTCTTCGTAGCGCGAGGCGACCCAGAAGCCCAATTCCGTCCGATGAATGGGCGCCGTGGCCCGCAGTTTACGGAATGCGGGATAGGGGTCGCGCAAAAAATCCGGCGAGAAGGGGTTGAAAATCGGCGCCTCGGGGACGTCGGACTGTTGTTCGCTCATGTTGCCTAACCTATCTTTGCGCGGGTCTATGTTGATCTTTCAGCCGTCCATGATGGCGATGTCCTGACCCTCGGTCACGGCATCGCCTTCCTGGACCAGAATTTCCTTCAAGGTGCCGCCCGAAGGGGCGACCACGGGGATCTCCATCTTCATGGATTCCAATACGATAATTGTGTCTTCTTCCTCCAGGTCATCGCCGATCTTGGCTTCGATGGCCCATACCTTGCCGGTCATCTCCGACTTAACGCGAATATCCGCCACCTAACGTCTCCCTTAATTGTGCGGGGCCGATCCTAACCGCAGCGGCGAAAAAGGCAATGCGCCTTGGTACTCGTGATTATCAGGCGAGGTAGGGCAGGCAGCCGCTGTCCGCCAGCGCCGCGTCCACCTCCCCCCGGTCGTCCGCCGCCAGGTCCTGGTAGCGTTGGCGCAGCACTTGCAGGGAGCGGGCATGATATTTCGCGGTGCCCTGGGAAAATGCCTGGCCCGCCAGATCGACCGAGAAGGCCTCGTCGCCCGCCATCAGGGCCTTGGCGTTGGCCGCGCTCCAGGGCAGGAACAGGGCGGCCACCTGTTGCTTCAGCATCGGCATCAGGGTGGCTTGCAACCCGGCCCAGGCTTCGAACGGGCCGCCATCGGCGGGATCCAGCATCCGTTCGCACCAGGCCAGGATGCGGGGCGCCCTGGCGCGTAAAATGGCGCCCGGCGTCGGGTCGGTGGACATCTCGTAAAGCTGGGCGAACAGGCCGAAATCGCCGAACGCCGGCCGGCCACCGAACAAATAGTCACGCCCGTCCAAGTGGCTTTCCAACAAGGCCAGCAGACCGTCCAGTGAGGCTTCGATAATCGGCTTGGTCTCCGCCGAAGAGCCGACGACATGCAGACGGTTGACCATGCGCTCGCGCACCTGGGCGGATGCCTTGACCAGGGCCTCGCCGGTGGCGCCAAAGGCGGTCTGGGCGATCCGTTCCGCGGTCGAGATCTGGTCCGGCTCGTAATGCCAGCGGTAATGGAACATGGGCTTGTTCACCCATTCATCGCCATACTCCTCCAACAGGGCGGAGGCAAAGGCGGCGGCGGCATCGCCCGGATGGATCGACGGCTCCGGGTTCAAGGCTTCCATCTTTTCCATGATCGGGGTGGAGTCTTGCATACCCTGATCATCGGGGGTGACCACCAGAGGCACCAGGGGCAGCTTGGCATATTTCTGGAACTCTTCCATGTTCGATGGATTGCGCGGAATCCACTCATGGGGAATGTTCTTGTAGCGGAAATAGGACCGCACCTTTACGGAATAGGGTGAAAGTTCGGAACCGAAAATCCGGTATGGCTCGGCCATCGTTGTTCTCCGTAAATTATCCTGTAAATATGCCTATTGCGCCAGGGCGTCCAGGCACCCGGTCTGTTGCAAAATAGCGCGGGTCCGCTCCCCTGGCTCGCCGCCCAAATCACCGAGACGCCGGCGCAGTTCGGCCAGGCATTTCACCTGATAGCCGAACGTGCCCTGGCTGTATGGCCCCTTGGCGTAGGTCAGGGAAAACATCTTCTCGCCCCGTTCCACGGCGGCGGCATTGGCCAGCAGGAACGGCAGATAATATTCCCCGGTCAATGCCAGCAGGCCCATGGTCGCGCCGGGCAGATCCTCGCCCGGTGCCAGCCACGCCCCTTCGATGCCCGAGGCATCATCCAACTGCCGCACCCAGCTTTCGGTTTTCATGGCCTCGGCCCGCATGATCGCCAGGGGGGTGGGGTCCGTCGATAGGGGCTTCAATTGGCCGAAAATACCGAAATCCGCCAACCCCGGTCGGCTGCCGAACAGGAAATCATAGACGCTGACCCGGCTTTCCAGGTGGCCCAGGATACGGTGAAAGCTATCCTCGATCACCGGCGCGTTCTCCGGTGTGCAGCCGACAATGGGCATCCGCGCGATCTGCCGCTCGGCGAAATGTCTGGCCGCCTCATCCCGTTCCGGCCCCCGGGTGTCGGGATATCCGTCATCGGCGATCCAGTGCGAGGCATAGTCGATATCGGCGGCATGGAACCAGCGGTAATGGAACATGGACTTGGTCAACCATTCATCCGCCATGTCCTCTATCAGATGGCTGAGGAAGGCCAGGCCCGGATCGTCGGGAATGATCGAGCGTTGGCCGGGATGGCGCGCTTCCAGATCGTAGGCCAGGGGCGTCGTGTCGACCCGATAGCGCGCCTCGCCCGGATAGCGCAGCATGGGCAGCAGGTTGGGCTTCACCTCCGATGTTTCGGCCCGGTTGCGCGTGGTCCGCAACACCCAGTCATGGGGCAGGCGGCGATAGCGCATGATCGCCCGCAGCTTCATGGAATAGGGGGAGCCAAGGGTGCCCAACAGGCGATAACGGCCCTGGGTGGTCGCGGCGGCTGACATGGCGTAGCTCCTAATAGAGGCCGTGGGATCGCGGCAAATTAGAGCGACCGTGGCGCGGGCGCAAGGTGCTTAACCCCGGCGCGGTCAAAGCCAGCGAAAACATCATTTCGTGTGCTATCATTCCGCGCGGCGGGACCATCGGGTACTGCTCTCGATGAATGGCGGGTTGAACCGTGAGCATGATGCGATGATCCGCCCGGAAAGACCCCAGGCCCTGCAAATTTATCTCGTGCTCTGTGGCGCCTATGTGGCCAGCCAGTTCTACAGGGTCGCCAACGCCGCCATTGCCCCTGAATTGATGGCCGAGCTTTCGCTTTCCGCCGAGGCCATGGGCGGCATTACCGGGCTTTTCTTTCTTGCCTTCGGGGTGGCGCAGATCCCCACCGGCATCCTGCTGGACCGATATGGCCCACGGCGCACCATGACGGCACTTTTCATGGTGGCGGTGCTCGGCGCCCTGACCTTCGCGGCCGCGGACGGCGGCGTTGTGTTGGCGATTGGGCGGGTTTTGCTGGGATTTGGTTGCGCCGCCGGGCTGATGGGCGCCATGGTGGTGATCGCGCGCTGGTATCCCGAAGACCGCTTCGCCACTCTGTCTGCCATGCTGTTCGTGGTTGGCGGCGGCGGCACGCTGCTGGCGACAACGCCGCTATCCTGGGCGGTGGACGTCGTTGGGTGGCGCGGCGCGTTTCTGGCCATGGCCGGGTTGACGGGCGCCTTCGCGGTGATGCTGTTCCTGGTTGTCCGCGATGCACCGCCCGGACAGTCGCGGACCGGCGATCGGGCCGAGACCTGGGGCGAGGTGCTGGCCGGGCTGCGCGCCGTTCTTGCCCATCGTCAGCTCTGGCTGGTGTCGGCCATCCAGTTTGTCGGCTACGCCACGGTGCTGACCGTGGTCGGGCTTTGGGGCGGGCCCTATCTGGCCGATGTGCATGGCCTGGATGGCGTGGCGCGCGGCAATGTCCTGCTGGCCTTGAACGTCGCGGTGCTGGCCGGGGTTTTGCTGTACGGCCGGCTTGACCGCCATATGGCCCGGCGCAAGTGGCTGATCGTCGCGGGCGCCCTCGCCACCGCGGTCATCCTGGCGTTGCTGGCGGTTCTCGAGCAGCCCGGTTTCTGGACGGCCACCCTATTGCTGCTGCTGTTCGCCACGGTGGGCAGTTATGTCATGCTGAACCATGCCTTTGCCCGGGCCGTTCTGCCAGACCATCTGATCGGGCGCGGCCTGACCTTCCAAAATCTCGCGGTGTTTCTGGGCGTTGCCGTCATTCAATCCGCTTCCGGGTTGATCGTTGGCGGATTTGACGACGACGGCGGCCATAGCGCCGAAATCGCCTATCGCTGGATCTTTGCCTTCCTGGCGGTTTTGCTGGTCGCGGCGGCGGCAATATTCGCCAGCGCCGATGAGACCGCCAAGATCCGCGTTGGCCCGGAACCGCCCTAGATGTGATGTCTCAAGACGTTGTACATTCGATCCAACTCTGAGAAGCTGAAGTTGGAAAAAACAGAAGCTATCGGAAGAAAACCGAATGAACGTCCATGAGAATACCGGTTTAACACCGCGCAGCCAGGCCTGCGCCGCCTGCCATTCGCGGCGCTTCTCGCGCGGCGTTTCCTGTTGATTAAAGCGGCGCAGACCATCACGCAGCATGGTGATGTGTTCGGGTTCGTCCGCGAAGTACACAGCCCCTATATCCTATTCACCGGTATAGTTCGGCGCCCGCTTTTCGACAAATGCGCTGACCGCTTCCTGGCGGTCCCGTGTTGAATTGGAGCTGATCTCGTAGGCGATCGCGGCATCCATCACCTTGTTGGCGATATCGCGCAGCACCAGATTGACCGCCGTTTTGGTCCAGCGCACGGCCCAGCGCGGATTGGCGGTGATCTTGCCGACCATTTCGTCGACCTTGGCATCCAGTTCCTCCCCTGGCACCGCGTAGTTGATCAGGCCCATGGCGGCGGCCTCCGAGGCGCGGATCATATCGCCGGTCAGCAGCATCTCCTTGGCGCGGGCAAAGCCGATCAGTTGCGGCCAGATGACCGCGCCGCCATCGCCCGCGACCAGCCCAACCTTGACGTGAGGGTCGCCGATCAAGGCCCTTTCATCGGCGATGATGACATCGCACAGCAGGGCGATGGAGGCGCCCAGACCCGCCGCCGCGCCGTTCAGGCGGCAGACTATGGGTTTTTCCAGTTCCAGCAAGCCGTTGACGATGCGTTTGGCATCGGTGGTGATGCTGCGGAATTTGGCCGGGTCGTCGATCATTTCCTGGAACCAGTCCATGTCGCCGCCGGCGCAAAAGGCCCGGCCGGCGCCGGTCAGAACGATCAGATCGCTGTCATCATCGGACTGCACTTCAAAAAACACATGCGCCAGTTCCTCGTGCAGTTGAAAGTCGACCGCATTCATGGGTCCGGCGTCGATGGTGACCCACAGCACCCGCGCGCGCCGTTCAAATGTGAGGCGTCGGTATTTATCAAAATCCATTATCTGCTCCTCCCGTCATGCCGGATTAGTCGCCGACGGCTTTTGGCGGCGGTTTGCGCCAGGCGAGTTCCTCTTCCCGCGCCCGTTCGAATTCAACGGCGGACATTTGGCTGACGTTGAAAAAATCGAGCTTCCAATCCGGATTGTCGCTCCAACGTTCGGACAGTTGGACCGTGGTGCGCGGCCCCGGCGCGCTTTCCAACAGGCGCAGGGCGAGTTCCAGGGTGGCTGTCTGTGAGGCCCGGTCGCCGGGCCGTCCCGCCGGACAGCCCAGGGGAAAATCGCAAAACAGAAAGCGCGCCACGCCGCAATATTCAACGATATCCTTGGCGCAGCCCATGACCACGGTGGCAATGCCATTGGCTTCCAGGTAGTTCGCGATCAGACCCACGGTCTGATGGCAGACGGGTCAAATGGCGATCAGGATGGCCGCGTCGGTCTGGTCCGCGCGCAGTCGGGACAGCAATTCCGGCCCATCTTTTTTCAGGCTTAGGCGGTGGCTGTAACGGGTCGGCACGCCGTGAAAGCGCGGCGCCACCGCGCCGATCCGTCCCGCCGCCGCCGTATCGGCCAGCGCCCGCAAGGGCATGAAGGCGCCCTGATCCGCGGCCCTGGTATGCGCCCGGTCATAGTGCAGGTGCGATATGCCCAGCTCCGGCGCATCGCCGCTGGATGCGGAATAGATCTCGTGAAAGGCGGCGGCCGGGTTCATCGCCGCGCCGGCACCCTGGACGCCCTTGCCGGGCGTGATGGGCGCGGCGGTGGTGATGACCGTGACGGAGGTCTGGTGGAGCGGTTTGTCGAGCGCGGTGAACGGCACTTCGGCAAAGTGGGCCCATTCGTAGGGTTTTGGATACCCCATCGCCAGATAGTATTCGCGGCTCCGGTCAATATAGGGCACCGCAACGTCGTGCGCGGCCGCAAAGCCCAAACCTCTACCCATCGCTGCCATGATGATTTCCTCTGTCCAACGGGAGATTTTGATGAGCCTAGCAGATTTTCGTCAGCCCCGCCCACGCACTAAATCAAGTCCAAATCGATCCCGAACGCTGTATAGTTCCAGGATACGAGTTGCCGCGATGTCACGAGGGATTGCCCATGCCAGTCAAGATCATCGGTATGATCGGGGTCGCGCCGCCCAGCAATGATGCGACGGTGCATATCATCACCGGGGGCATATCCCCCGGCTACTTGAAAAGCTTCGCCCGGGCCCATGAACGGGCCGGCTACGACCTTGTTCTGGTGGGCTATACTTCGCAATCGGCGGAGGGTATCAGCGTGGCCAGCTATGCCGCGGCCCATACGGAACAATTAGGATACCTGATCGCCCATCGACCCGGTTTCGTCGCGCCCACCTTGATGGCACGGAAATTCGCCACTTTCGACCAGCTTTGGAACGGCCGCCTGGCGATCCATATAATTGCCGGGGTTTCGGACAGGGAACAGATGATGGACGGCGATCCCTTGTCCAAGCCGGACCGTTACCGCCGGGCGGCGGAATATCTCGACGTCATGCACCGGGCCTGGGCCGGGGCGGAGCCGTTCGAATTCGCCGGCGAGTTCTATACCGTTCAGGGCGCGCGCACGGATATTCTGCCCCTGCAAGTCCCTTACCCGCCCCTGTATTTTGGCGGCTCGTCCGAGGGCGCGCTGGTCATGGGGGCGCAACATTGCGACGTGTTCGCCATGTTCGCCGAACCTTTGGGCGTGACGGCGGACCGGATGGCCGAATTTAGCGCCCGCGCCGCCAAATTCGGCCGCAAGCCACGCTTCAACATGTCCGTTCGGCCGATCATCGCGGACAGCGAGGGCGCGGCCTGGGACAAGGCAAAACATATCCTGGAACTGGTGAGGGAGGAGGTGGGCACCGGGCCCCGCACCGCCAAGGATCATTCCGGCGAACGCATTCTGGCCCTGGCGGCGGAGGCCGATATTCATGACGAGCGTCTTTGGATGCCCCTGGCGGCCGCCTATGGGGCCCAGGGCAATACCACCTGTTTGGTGGGCACGGCGGAGCAGGTGGCCGATGCCTGCCTGGAATATTATAAGCTAGGCGTCGGCGGCTTCCTCCTCCGCGGCTTTGATCCCCTGAACGACGTGGAAGATTATGGCCGGGAGCTGATCCCGCGCATCCGCGCCGGTGCCGCGGCCCTGGACGGTGGCGCGGCGGTCACGGCCGTGCGCTAGCTGTGATCGCTCACCAGTTTGTTCATTCGGGTCTATCCTTGAAGTTTACATTTTTTGCAAACATCGGCTTTTCAGAAGAGGATCGAATGAACAACATGGTGAGAAATCACATCTAGGGTGCTCCCTGGCCGCCGTCCGCGCGCTGGGCCAGTTCTTTCACGGTTGTCCCGGCCAGGGCGGCGGCGGCCCCGGTTTCAAATGCCTGCAGGGCGGTATCGATACCTTCAGGGGCGGGAATGCGGTCATGGGATAAATCCCCGCCTTCGCCACCACGGCGCGTCGCGGCCAGGATCTCGTCCACGGTGACAATTTCGGGCGGGCGGGCCGGCAGGTAGGTTGGCGGCAGGTCCGCGGTCGCCTTTATCAGGTCCGCGCGTTGCAGGACGTCGAGCACATCCTGTACCGGGTCATTGCGCATTTGCAGTTGCCGCGACAGGGCATCGGCCGACCAGGGGGGTAGGTGGGAATAATAATGCTGGGCGATCAGGGTGGTCAGGGTCAGGGCCAGCTTTTCCCGGGCCCGGTGGCTTAACCGCTGGCGCCCTCCCTGGCCGCGCAAATAGGCGGGATACTGGACATAAAAGCCGATGTTGGCGCCGATCAACAGGATCAACCAGGCCACGTACAGCCAGATCATGAAAAATATCAGCGTCGCGAAGGTGGAATAGATGGCGGTGTATTTGGTCGAGCCGACCACGAACGAGGCGAAGCCCCAGCCAAGCAGGTTCCACATCAGGCCGGCGACCAGGCCCCCGGTCAGGGCGGCGCGGGCCGTTACCTTGGTGTTGGGAATGAAGGCGTACATGAAGCTGAAAGCGCCGGCGATCATCAGGAACGGGATCAACTTGCCCGCCAACCTGATCACGCTGCCCAAAGGCTCGATCGCGGACAGGGTGCCAACGAGGGATAGGGACGCAATCGAGGCGCCGATGCCGACAGCGGCGAAGATCAGAGCCGGCCCGATCACCAGCACGGAAAGATAATCGCGAAAGCGTTGGCCCAGGCTGCGTCCTCGACTGACGTGCCAGACGGTGTTGAAGGCCCGCTCGATCTTCTGTATCAGCGAGACCACCGTGTAAAACAACAAGAGAAAGCCCAGGGACCCCAGCACCCCAACCTTGACGTTGTCGACGAATTCGATGATCCGCTGGGTAATCTCGACGCCCTGGGCGCCCAACGGCTCCAGCAGGCCCAGCAACATCGGCTCTATCTGGTTATGTACGCCAAAGCCCTTCAGGATGGAAAAACTGATGGCCAATAAGGGCACCAGGGATAGCAACGTCGTGTAAACCAGGCTCATCGCCCAAAGGGTCAACTGCCCCTTGGCCAGATCCCGGGCGATGGCGGCGGCCATGCGCAGGGCCACGATGGGCCCCGAACGCCAGGCGGGCAAGCCGGCCAGATCCGCCCGCCAGATCAGACGATCCAGGTTGCCGCCCGGGGCGAACAGGCTTTCATTTTTCTGCCCGCTCATCCCTACTGGCTGAGCCCGATGGCCGAGCGCGTGGTGATGACGAGACCGGCAAGGCAATCATGGACGCCCCCGTCCTGTGCCCGGCAGGCCGGTACATCACGCAACAGAATGCGCGATATATTGGCGCAGGGCCCGCTATGCAGGGGGAAGCTGGCAATCGTGGTGCGGCCGGCGGGCAGGGGGGCCAGGTCAATCAACAGGCGGTCAAACAGGACATTTTTGCCATTGAACAACACCAGATCCAGGCGAAACCGGTCCAGAGTTTTGCCCAGGCCATTGCCGATCAATACCGTCGCCAAGCAACCCAGGGGGGTGTCCTCTGTTTTGTTTAATTCCAGGTTGAGGCCGGCGGTGGGCCCGGCCGTGGCCGGACGCGGCGCCAGCCAAAATACGGCAGCCAACATGACAGCCAGTGCCGTCAGGACCGGAAGGGCTGGGAAGGGGCGGCGTGTCGGTAGCAGAAAGGCGGCGGAGCGCATGCGGCTTCCCGTTTTTATCGGCACCAAAGGTCGGAATTGAACCACTAGCCGATCAACCCTTATGGGCGCAAGGTCTGTTTCGCGGGGCCGCGCATGATCGGGCCCGTGGCGCCCCATAAATAGAAATCGGGAGGCGCCCCAGGGACGCCTCCCGTCCCGCGTGCCTTGGCGCGCCGCCGATGCAACTCTACAATATTTTCCTCGAACGACAACCCATTACCCCTTCGTCGCGCAATGGCTGGAGCGCAAATCTAACCGCCGCGGCGAATTAAAAATATAAACTCCGAATCCTGATCCGCCTCCCGGCGGTTGGTTTCCAGCAATGTATGGCCCGCCACCGTGCAATAGGCCGGAAAATCGGCCATCGCGGCGGGATCGGTGCAATACACGCGCAGTAATTCGCCGGGCGCCAAGGCCGCCAGTGCCTTGCGGGCGCGCAGCACCGGTAACGGGCAAATCAAGCCACGAACATCCAATTCAACCGCGCCTTTGTCTACTCCCTCGCTCATAGCCATAGTGTAGCTTACCCGTGCGCCATGTAAAATCGTCGTGATTTGCCGGAACGCACGACACGGTGTATTGGCAAGGCGACACGACGGGGACCATAATCACCCATGTTGATACCGCTTGGGATAGGCCAATGATTGGCTTGGATATCAGTTATGCCGGCGCCTTGGGCGGCGGCATATTAAGCTTTGTCTCGCCTTGTGTACTGCCGCTGGTGCCCGCCTATCTGTGTTTTTTGAGTGGCACTTCCCTGGATCAGCTTGCGGGCGAGGCGCCCGCCGAAGCCGGCGCGGCGCGGCGGGTCATAATTTCCGCGCTAATGTTTATCTTTGGGTTTTCCAGCGTTTTTGTTGCACTTGGGGCATCCGCCTCGGTAATCAGCGGCGTCTTATTGCAGCATAAATTAATTCTGGGCCAGATCGCCGGTGTCATTATCATCATATTCGGTCTGCACGTCATGGGCCTGGTTCGTTTGCCGTTTCTGAATAGGGATGTGCGTCTGCATCTGCCTAACCGTCCCGCCAGCCTTATGGGAGCCTATGTTTTGGGCCTGGCCTTCGCATTCGGTTGGACCCCTTGTATCGGCCCAATTCTGGCAACCGTCCTTTCAGTGGCCGCACGGGGAGATAGTCTATGGTATGGCATCACCCTGCTTTCTGTGTATGCCGCCGGTTTGGGAATTCCATTTCTGCTGGCGGCATTCCTCGCGGCTCCATTTATACGTTGGATGCAACGTATGCGCCGCCAAATGCGGCGTATAGAATTAGCAACGGGTGGGTTGTTGATTGTAACGGGATTATTGTTTTTGTTTAATTCATTCGAGCTATTGGGGTTTTGGTTGATCGAACTACTTCCGATTCTTGGCGAAATCGGCTGATCTATTTTTGAAACGTTCTTGTGGGTCAATTTTTTTGTTGTTTTATTTCTGCCGATGCCTTAATCCTTATCGGATAGGAAACTTGAACTTATGCCATTGGATAGAAGGAGGGGCTACGCCATTGGTGATATCTACGGCAGACGCGATTTAAAGGCGCGGTGCAGATGGAGAATTCCGACATGAATATTGGTGTAATACGGGCGCATGCATCGGACGCCAGCCGTGTTCTGAAAGCCATGGCAAATGAACGCCGTTTGATGATTCTGTGTTATCTGAATGAAGGTGAACGCAGCGTCGGCGAGTTGGAGAAATTGCTTGGGATCAGCCAATCGGCTTTGTCCCAGCACTTGGCGCGCCTGCGCAACGATGGCCTGGTCATGTCGCGGCGTTCGGCACAGAAAATTTATTATTCCCTGTACGGTGAATCGGCGCGGGCCATTATACAATCGCTACATGACATTATTGCCGACGATGCAAATGAATTGCAGGCCAATTAGGGCTTTACCGATCAAGGTTGCCAAGTCAGCCGCCGGTACTTTGGGAGCCTATCCCTATATTTCCACCCCAAGTTATCATTTTTGTTGAATTTCTACAGGTATTGTTTGCCATAACCGGCCAACTTGCTGTATTCACCGGCTATCTCGTTGGGGCCGCATTGGGCGAGGCAGGCCCTTTTTCTTTTGGGGGCATATTTATGATCGGCTAGCGCCCTTCGACAATGCCGCCAATTTAATTGCCTCAAGTAAATGTGTCTGTTGCATGCAGATCTATCTTCCGATCGCCGAACTGTCCGTTAATATCTTCCTGTTTCTTGGCATGGGGGCCGGCGTCGGCTTTCTTTCAGGCTTATTTGGGGTTGGCGGTGGTTTCTTGATGACTCCGTTGCTGATATTTGCCGGTATCCCGCCGGCTGTTGCCGTGGCGACGGAAGCCAATCAGATTGTCGCCTCGTCTGTTTCCGGCGCTCTGGCCCATTGGCGCCGGGGCAATGTGGATATCAAGATGGGGGTGGTTTTGCTGATTGGCGGCTTTATCGGCTCCACGCTCGGTGTTTGGGTCTTTGGTCTATTGCGGGGGCTGGGCCAGATCGATTTGGTGATCCGGCTGTCTTACGTCGTATTTTTGGGCATTATCGGCGCGCTGATGCTGGTCGAAAGCGTGCGGGCGATTTCGCGTCAGCGCAAACCGGGCGGCAAGCGGCGCAAATTGCACCAGCACAACTGGTTGCACGGTTTGCCGTTCAAGATGCGCTTTCGCCGTTCCAAACTATATATTTCGGCGCTGTTGCCCCTGGGGATCGGCGTGCTGGTTGGCATTTTGGCGGCCATCATGGGCGTCGGCGGCGGTTTCATCATGGTCCCGGCGATGATTTATCTGTTGGGCATGCCGACGTCGATGGTCGTGGGTACGTCGTTGTTTCAGATCATATTCGTCACCGCGAACGTGACCTTCCTGCAAGCCTGGCAGAACCAGACCGTCGATATATTTCTGGCGCTGTTGCTATTGACCGGTGGGGTGATCGGCGCCCAGTTCGGCACGCGGGCCGGGGCCAAGCTGCCCGGCGAACAGTTACGCAGCATGTTGGCCCTTATCGTCCTGGGCGTTTGCGCTCGGCTGGCTTATGACTTGCTGGCCCGGCCGGACGATGTCTTTTCCATTGGTGCGATGATGGGGCACGGCTGATGCGCTTACGGCCGCAAATGGCAGCCTTGGGTCCGTTGGCTCGGCAACTCGGACCGCGCCTTCTATTGGCGATCATGCTGCTGGGTTTTGCCCCACGGACACTAGCCCAGGCCGTGGTGGCCGACCTCTCGGACCACTTAATCGCGGTGACCACGGGCTTTGACGGTGCCAAATTGTTGTTGTTTGGCGCCATCGAGGGCGATGCGGCGGACGTGATTGTCGTCGTCCGCGGCCCACCGGAGGAAATCGTGGTCCGGCGTAAAGAGCGTATCGGCGGCATCTGGATCAATAATCGAAAGCTTATATTCGGTGGTGTACCGGCATTTTATCGGCTGGCCAGCACCCAACCCCTGGAAGCGATCGCGTCCGACCGCGTCTTGGCCCGCCATGGCATCGGCGTTGAAGACATCCGCATGATCAACCCAACCGGGGAAAATGGCGATCTGTCGACTTTCCGCGAGGCCCTGATTCGCAACAAAAAGCGGCTTGGCCTATATCCCAAAGCGAATGGAGAAATCACTTTTCTTGGGAACCGGTTGTTTCGCAGCGATATTTTCTTCCCCTCGAACGTGCCGACGGGAACCTACGACGTGACGGTCTACCTTCTGCGCGGCGGCAAGGTTATCAGCGCCCAAACCACGCCGCTGACGGTTTCCAAGATCGGCCTGGGCGCGCGGGCATTTGCATTTGCCCATAGCCATTCAATTCTTTACGGCATCGCTGCCATTGCCATGGCGCTATTTGCCGGCTGGCTTGCCGGCGCCGTGGCCAAGCGCAGCTAAAGAGTTTTCAGGCTGCCTTCACGTGGTCGTTTGGCTGGCACCGACCGCATCCGCGGTTGCCGCTGTCGATCCCTTGGGGTTGTAAACAATGCGTTCGCCTTGATCTAAAAGCTGCGCGAAATCCTGATTACCCTGAGGGTAGTTGATGGTGGAAATTTCCACCTCCGGCCCGATGCTGCCATTGTCCAACATTACCGCGATGTTTGGCGCCTGCGCGGCAATATTCTCGGCAACGGGCCTGCATTTGTCCCAGTTTGTGTGTTGTAACATGATGCAAAAGGTATCGTCGGAGAGGCGGGCGACGAGGTCCGAGGAGCGGGCGATTTTGCGTAACAGGTTGGCCAGTCCCGCCATCATCGATTCCGTCGGATTGTAGCCATGGGCCTCCAGGGTCGAGGCGTAATTCGTCACCTGGGCGAATAATAAGGTGCCTTCTATATTGGCGCGCACGCTATCGGCCATGACGACCCGAAAGAATTCGCGGAAGCTGGCGTCGTTGACCACGCTGGTGCTCAGGTCCATGCCCGCGCCCTCGCGCAACATATCTTCCATGTTCAACAGGCGCTTGCCCGCCTTGATGCGCAACTGCAGTTCCGTCGTGTTTAGAGGTTTGCTCAAATAATCATCGGCGCCTGCCTCGAGACAGGCCATGACAGAGGATATTTCGGAGAAATCCGCATAAAACACAATGTAGACATAACGTGGCCGTACCAATTTTCGAATGCGCCGACAGAGCTCCAGACCATCAATACCCGGCAGATTATTTTCCAGGATCACCATGCGAAATGGCTCTTTGGCGATCAGATCGTAAGCCAACTCACCATCATGCTCCACCGAGACGCGATGGCCCCACTTCTCCAGCTTGGATTTCAACAGCCGTGAAAACAGTGGATCCGGATCAACAACCAGTACTTTCATCGCTTGGCGTCCCCTAACTCCAAAGTCCGGTCTGTATCGAATTAACGCGACGCCGGCGCCTGGCCCATCAGGCCGCTTAATGCGCTGGCGATCGCCGCCGCATTGACGCCGCCGGGCGCGCCGCCGGATCCGGCCACGCCTTCCAGCGCGGCCGCTTCGCCGCCCGGGGCGGCGGCCGTTCCGGCGGCGGCTTCCGCCGTTGTCGCGCCCGAGCCCTGTGGCGTTGCCACCGGCACGCAGCGCGGATTGCAACTCAATGTAAAGACCTGGGGTCCTCGATCGACCGTGACCCGCCGTTTCGACAGCGGACCCACCAGCACCGACGATGACAGAATAACCTCACCGGCTTTGCTCAAGACCAACAAATTCGTTTCGCCCGGTTCGCGCCCCAACAGGAACAGTAAACCATTGTCCTCCACCACCACATCGGCGACAGCCGGGTTGCCCAACATAACCACGTCCGGCGTAACGGACAGCCGTACTAATAATGCCTTGCCCACTTCCAGGTTGATGAGTTCCGCCGCCCCGGCTTTTTCATCGGCGCCGGCCGCCGCGGCTTTTCCAATGATACCGTCGGCTGATGCGCCCCACAATGTCCCCAGTAAAGCGACAAGGACGATCAAAGGTGCCGGCAACTGCCCGTGACGTGATTTTTGACTACCCATGGTTTGCCTCGATACTGATCGGTTTTGAATTCGCTGCCCATCCATTTGCATCCAACGTCGCCAGCATCCGCCAGCCAGACGAATCAGCACCTTGTTCGACGGAAAAAATACCACATCCCACTCGGTCAAGCATCTATTATGCGAAATTAATAACGTTCAATTGACAATGAATCCTTAACCATGCAGGTGACAATGTCACCTGTTGCATCGAATTCTATAGATAATGGAAGTATTTGCTATTGTATCCTATGTTGCCACAGTTATCTGGATTACAATAAATCAGTGGTGCGCGCCGGACATTTGCGTATTGGAAAAAGTATGAAATTAGATTTTTCCTGCCGTCTTGCCGCTATATGGTTTGCCTGCGGTTTGTTGTTGGCCGGCTGCGCCGCCGAGTCCGTCGTACAAGCCACCGACAGCGCGAGCAGACTGGACCGCAGTCTTTATCAGGCGGCCGAAAGCTTTGAAAAACGGCGCGACTATGCCACGGCGGCCAGCTATTACCGTAATTTGTACCGGCGCGATCAAACGGATGTCGCCGCCATTGTTGGCCTGTCGCGTGGATTACGCCATCTGCAACAGGCGCGCGAGGCCCAGGCCATCGTCCTGCGGGCCATGAAAGAGGCGCCAAAGGATCGCGATCTGCGGGCTGAATTAGGCAAGGTGCGGCTCGCGCTGGGTGAGCCTTTGAAAGCGATTGATGCTCTTTCCCGGGTGGATGCCGAAATAGATGGCAAGCGTTGGGATATCAAAGTCGCCATGGCCATCGCCTATGACCGCGTGGGTATGTACGAGCAGGCCGAGCGGCGCTATCAACAAGCCTTGAAGCTTTCGCCCGAAAACACCATCGTCATGAACAATTTTGCCCTTTCCCTGGCGCAGGCCGGCCGCTTGTCGGAGGCGGTGGAGATATTGGAGCGCGCCGCGGCCATGCCGGAGGCGACCCCGCGCATGCGGCAAAATTTGGCCCTGCTCTATGCCATGAAGGGGGATCTGGCCCTGGCCGAGCACTATGTCCGTCGCGACATGCCGCCCGAGATCGCGGACCAGAATATGGCTTATTATCGACAATTGCACATGGGCATGGCGCCCGGTGACAAGGCGGCCCCGTCGTCGAAAGAGCGGGCTACAATGCAGGCGCCAAGCACGCCGCCGCCCGCCGAGGTTGTCGATTCGGAACCGGCGCCACTGGAAAAACCAGCCGCCCGGGCCGAGCCCCCCACCATGACAAAGAAGGCTGCCGCCCCATCGAATGCCGCCAAACAGGAAGCGCCACACCCGAATATAGCCGGCCCGGAAAAGACCGCGATGGCGGCGCCCGGGAAAAAACCGGCGCTGGAGTTGGAACCGGAGAACAAGCCGGCGCCGAGGGCAGAGCACAAACCAGGCGTCAAAATAGCGGCCAAGGGCGAGGGCATATCGCAGGCCGAACGGATGCCTACGCCAAAGGGCCGCGAACCGGAAGCCACCCCGGCTCGGACGGCGCCCGGGGCGGCGGCGGAATCGGCTGCGAACGCCACGAAACCCATCGAAGCCCCCAAAGGGATTGAAACCGCTGAGAGGGCAAATCCCGCCGACGGGGAAAGCGCGCCTGATCAGCCACCGAAGGCCATGCCGAAGGCGCCAGCAATGATAGTCGAGGCGGCATACGCCCCGGCCGTATCGCCGCCACCCGAGGCAAAACGGCCCGATTCCGAGGCCAAGGTGCGCCGGATCGTTGTCGCCTCGGTGGCGGTCACGGGATATCGTTTGCAACTGGGTAGTTTCCGCTCCATGGATGGGGCCGAAACGTTGCGCGCCCGGCTGTTGAAGGAACACCGCGATTTGCTGCAGGGCGTGGAACTGGTGGTCGAGACGGTCACGGTTCCGGATCGAGGCGACTTTTTCCGCGTCCACTCACGGCCGGTACCGGACCGGGAGATGGTGGACGAAACCTGCTTGCGGTTGGCGATCCGGGATGTGCCCTGCCTGTTGGTGAGCGTGCCCTAAAGCGCGGGCCGGCATCAAATCGTGTTCATGGCCTTGATAATTGCCGGGCCAATCAGAACCACGAACAATACGGGCAGGAAAAACACGATCATCGGCACGGTCAACTGGGCCCGCAGGGCGCCGGCCTTTTGTTCCGCCCGCGACATCCGTTCATCCCGTTGCTCTTGCGACAATACGCGCAGACTGACGCTGACCGGGGTGCCATATTTTTCCGCCTGGGACAGGGCGGTGACCAGAGATTTGACCGCCGGCAGGCCGGTACGTTCAGCCAGGTTCATCAGGGCCTGACGACGATCCGGCAGAAATGCCAACTCAGCCGTGGTCAAGCCCAGTTCTTCCGCTAATTCGGGCCCTTGTTCGTGCAATTCGTCCGCGACCCGATGAAAGGCCGCCTCCATGGACAGGCCCGCCTCGACGCAGATCACCATCAAGTCCATGGCATCGGGAAATATCTTCATCAAGGCCTTCTGGCGGTTCTGGATCTTATTTTTCACCAGGATTTGCGGCAGGAAAAATCCGATCACCGCCGCGGCGAGAGAATAGATCAATTTGGCCGAAGGACCCATTTCCACCTTGGCCAAAAGAAATAGATAAATTGCCGTCAACAGGCCAAACAATATGGGCGCCACGAAGCGGAAGAACGAATAGGTGTACAAATGCGCTTCGGAGCGCATGCCGGCCTGGGCCAGCCTGTTCTTAATCCTGTCGCTATCGGCAGGATTTACCAGCTTCAGTTTTTCGACCAGATAGGTGACATAGGAACGGCTGACCTGTTGACGCAGGGTTGACGACTGGGCGCCGTATTTCCGCCGTTGCGCCGCGCTCAATTCCTCTCGCCGGGCGGCCACGGTTTTGAGACGCGAGCGTAAGTTATCATTGCCCAACATCGGCATGCCGAAGGACACAATTGTCAGGAAGGCGCCGATGCTACCCAGCGCGATGATGATGTTCTCCGGTGCGAGAATTGTATCCATCAGACTTCGAAATTGACCATTTGTTTCATGATGAAGACGCCAATGCTCATCCAGGCCAGGCCGCCCGCGATGAGAATCTGGCCCAGACTGTCGATGAACAAGGGGGTGATGTATTCTGGGCTGACCAGGTACAACAAGCCGGTCATGAGGAATGGCAGCGACCTGATGATACCGGCGGAGGATTTGGCCTCGGACGACAGGGCCTTGACCTTATCCGCCATTTTTTTGCGATCGCGCAGAATGCCGGAAAGATTTTGCAGGGTATCGGCCAGATTACCGCCGGTCTGGGATTGGATGGCAAGAACGATGGCAAAGAATTGCAGTTCGGCCGTTTGGATCTGTTCCTGGGCCCGATGTAACGACTCATCCAAACTTAGGCCCAGTTTTTGCGATTCTGCTATTTCCCGAAACACGCCGCTCACTGGCTCCGGGCTTTCGCTCGCGATAATGTTCAGGCATTCACCCACCGGCAGGCCCGATTTGATGCCGCGCACGATAATGTCCACCGCGTTGGCGAATTCCTTGGTGAATTTTTTCACCCGGCGCTTTGACATGCTCGCGACCACATAGCGCGGCAGGCCGAAGCCGACCGTGATGCCAACCGGTACGACTCCTATCTTGGGATAACCCATCAACAGATAAAGAATGGCCGATACCACGGACAAGATGCAACACAACAGAAAGTAATTGCGCAGGGATGTACGCAAACCCGCCTGGCGCAGGGTTTCACGCATCTTCACGGCAAAGGATTTTTTCGTCTTTGCATCTTCCAATTCGCGCAGGCGCGATTGGATATTCCGCTTTCGCCCATCGCCCTCGCCACGGCCCGTCCGTCCCCTTTTGCCAGCGTCGGCCTGGCCTGAAACAACGGCAATGCGTTGTTTTAGATTGGTGCGGGCCTTCACATGCGGCATCACCAGCAGAAAGGTCAGTACCGTCATGGACGAAAAAATGGCGCCAGCGACGACAAACACCAGAGTGCTAAGATCCATACCCGCCTCCTAAACCGGGATGAGCCGTTCGCCGGATGCCATGGCCCCGGCCCCTCGGACTACATGCCCAGCGCTTCAACCAGGTCCTGCTCCCGGCCGAAATATTTCGCCCGGTCCCAAAATGTCGGACGCAGGCCGGTCGGCTTATGTTCACCAATCAAATTGCCGTTTTCGTCTTCGCCCTGAATTTCAAATGTGTACAGGTCCTGCAAGGTTACCACGTCGCCTTCCATGCCGACCACCTCCGTAACATGGGTGATCTTGCGGCTGCCGTCGCGCAGACGGGCCGCCTGGACAATTACATGCACCGCCGAGGAGATCTGCTCGCGCACGGTCTTGGCCGGCAGATTAAAGCCGCCCATGGCAATCATGTTTTCCACGCGGCTGACGGCCTCGCGCGGGTTGTTGGCATGGATCGTTCCCATTGAAACGTCATGGCCCGTATTCATCGCCTGCAACAAATCGAAGGCCTCGGGACCGCGCACCTCGCCGACGATGATGCGTTCCGGGCGCATTCGCAGGCAGTTCTTGACCAGGTCGCGCATGCTTATTTCACCGGCGGCTTCAAGGTTGGGCGGCCGTGTTTCCAAACGTACGACGTGGGGCTGTTGTAATTGTAGTTCCGCCGTATCCTCGCAGGTAATGGTCCGCTCACCGTCTTCAATAAAGGCGGTCAAGGCATTCAACAACGTGGTCTTGCCCGAACCCGTACCGCCCGAAACCAGAATGTTCAGGCGGCAGGCGCCAATAACGCCCAGCAACTTGGCGCCCAGCGGCGTGATTGAACCAAAGTCGACCAGATTTTCCAGTCGCAGCTTGTCCTTCTTGAACTTGCGGATCGTCAGTGTGGCGCCATCGATGGACAGCGGCGGTCCGATCACATTGACCCGGCTGCCGTCTAATAAGCGGGCATCGCAAATCGGGCTGGATTCGTCCACCCGCCGTCCCACAGCCGAGACGATGCGCTGGCAAATGTTCATCAATTGCGCGTTGTCGCGAAAACGGATGTCGGTCAGTTCGATGCGGCCATCAACTTCGATGTAAACCTTGTGCGGGCCATTGACCATGATATCGGCAATGTCATCGCGCGCAAGCAACGGCTCCAATGGGCCCAAACCCAGGACGTCATTGCAGATATCCGTGATCAACTTCTGCGGTTCCGAACCGGATAGTACGATCGCCTTCATGGCGATGATCTCGCCCACGATATCGGTGATTTCCTCGCGCACCTGCGCCGCGTCCAGTTTCCCCAATTCGGTCAGATCAACCGCCTCAACCAGCGAGGCAAAAATGCTTTGCTTGGTTGCGTTGTATTTGTCCCGCTCATCACCGAATGAGTCGGACCCGATTTCCTTGGACACAGAATTGGCTTAATCGAAGTGTCCAAGGAGGACCGGAACATGACCGATAATTTTGAGAAGAAAGTTGCTGTTGATGGGCCTGTGGTAAATGCGGGCGAGCTTGGCTCGT
>JAKZRK010000302.1:0-2759 GCA_047518225.1 Alphaproteobacteria bacterium
AAATGGGCCAGATCATCATCGGCCACCCAGTCCTTAAGATCAGGCGGCAAAAGCATCCGTTGTGAACGGTCATAAGAGCGAAAATTCTTCATCAAGAATCATACCAGAACAGAGCAGAATTGTAGCGTCAAAACACCCTCAGATCCGACAGACTGCTAGGCCCCGCGATGGGTCTCGGGCGCATATTTCAGAAACAGCAAACCGATCGCCACGTTGATCGCCGCGCTTAGCACCAAAGCGGCCCGCGGCCCTTGCCCATCGACCACAAGGCCCAGGGCGATGGGCCCAATAACATAGCCAAGATCACCAACCATGCGAAATGTACTCATGGCCGCGGCGTTCATGCCGGGCGGCGCGGTATCGGCGGCATAAGCCGCCGGCGCGGTGCCACCGACCGAGGCGGCGACGCCCCACACCACGCAACTGACCACAAACCAAAGATAGCTTGGCGCCAGCATGAACAACAGCATCGATGCGCCGTTGACCAGCGTGGCGGGCACGATCACCGCCTTGCGTCCAAAGCGGTCAACCAGAACACCCGACGGATAGGCGGCGATCAGGCCGAAGACGCTGCCCAAGGCCATGCCGAAACCGATTTCAGCGACGGAAAGGCCCAATCGGACGCTGACATATACCGGAATAATGGTGAACAGGCCGCCGGTCCGGGTAACCGCGTTGGTAAGGGAAACAATGCTGACAAGGACGAATCCGGCGTGCCTGAAAAGAAGGCCGATTTGCCGCACGAAGGAAAACGCCGCCTGGCCGCCATGGCTGCCGGCTGCCTGCCCCAGGCCCTTGGTTTCCCTCACCGCGAACCAGGCCACCGCCGTGGCCAGCAAGGAGGCGATACCATAGGCCTGGAAAGGTGCCGCAAGGCCAAAATGGGTTGCCAGAATGCCGCCCGGCAAGGGACCGATACCGACCGCGAATAGAAAACTGCCCTGATAAATCGAAATCATCCGGCCACGCCGTTCGGGCGTCGAGATGTCGGCCAGTACCACTTGCCCGGTGGTCAGGATGATGCCCGCGCCGAAGCCCGAAACGAACCGTGCGACGATGAATTCCGGGTATCCCGTCGCCGCCGCGCACCAAAAGCTGCCCGTGGCCGAAATGAGCCCACCGATGGCGAGCGTCGGGCGCCGGCCGAGCCAATCGGAAAGCTGCCCCGACGGGACGGCGACAAAGAACCGCGCCAGGCCATAAATCGCCACGGCCATGCCAATGGCGGAGGCCGGCACGCCGAAGGACTGCGCGTAGAGGGGCAAAACCGGGATAACGCTGCCAAAGCCCAGTTGATTGACGGTAATCAACCCGCACATTGCAAGCAGAACCCGATTTTCAACTGTCATGGTTAGCAGGTCTCCACGCGGGCGTGGGCGTTGGATCGCTCGAAAAACAATGGAGATGACCTTGGTTTTGGTTGCCGCGCGGAACCCGCAAAGCTTATCACGGCGGCGGGGGGCGTCCAGGCCATCAATGTGGGCCGTTCGGCGCGGTTTGGCGTGAATGGCCTTGCCGCCGGCTTTTCGATAGCATCCAATTCAACGCAGGCAATTCTAGAACAATTTTTGCAGACATATACTCATGGGGGATGGTGACATGTCGATCCTGCTATACGGTGCGACCGGTTATACGGGCCGGCTGATTGCCCACATGGCGCGGCAATCGGGCATGCCGCTTACGCTCGCCGGCCGGAACGAGGCGAAGTTGCAGGTTCTGACGGCGGCAACCGGCTTTCAGAACATCGCTGTTGATTTGGCCGATACCAGGAAGCTTTTGGAAATCGTCGCGTCATATGGCGTGGTGCTGAATATCGCCGGACCATTTTCCAAGACCGCCAAACCAATGGTGGACGCCTGTCTCGGGGCCGGCACCCACTATCTCGACATCACAGGCGAAATCGCCGTCTTTGAAGCGCATCGCATGCTGGACCGGCGGGCCCGAGAGGCTGGCATCATGATCATGTCCGGTGTCGGCTTTGATATCGTGCCGAGTGACTGCCTATCCTTACATATGAAGGAGAGGATGCCGGCGGCGGTGCAATTGACCCTGGCGATGCAGGGTTTGGGAGCGATGTCCCATGGCACCGCAAAAACGGCAATCGAGTCTATTAATTAAGGGTACCGCCATACGCCGGGATGGGACGATCCGTTTTCTGAAGAAACCGCCCCGGCGCGAGCTGCAATTCGGTAACCGGAAGTTGGATTGCGTCGGGATCTCTTGGGGCGATATCGCCACCGCCTATTACACGACGAACATTCCAAACATCGCCGTGTATTTTGAATCCACCAAGGAATTGGAACAGATAGCCGGCCTGCCCAGGCCCGTGCAATGGCTATTCAGCACACCGCCCGGCCAGGCATTTCTGCGCCGTCAGATCGAAAAGCTGCCCGAAGGCCCCGATCCCGAGAAACAGAAGACACAGGTCAGCCAAATCCTGGGCATTGCCGAAGACGCCGATGGCCGCGAGATGCGTTCTATCCTGAAAACACCCGGTGGCTACCATTTGACGGCGTTGACGGCTATACGGATCGCCACTGAAGTCGATGGCGGCAGGGCCGTGCCCGGCACCCAAAATCCGGCCCAGGTATTCGGCTCCGACTTCATTGCCACATTCGATGGTGAGTCGGACCCGATTTCCTTGGACACAGAATTGGCTTAATCGAAGTGTCCAAGGAGGACCGGAACATGACCGATAATTTTGAGAAGAAAGTTGCTGTTGATGGGCCTGTGGTAAATGCGGGCGAGCTTGGCTCGTC